>JAEZVV010000047.1 GCA_023443095.1 Pseudomonadota bacterium | reverse complement strand
TCTACGAGTCAACCGTTTACCCGGGCGCGACCGAAGAGATCTGCGTGCCCATCCTCGAGTCCGAGTCGGGCCTGACCTGGAAGAAGGACTTCTTTGTCGGCTACAGCCCCGAGCGCATCAACCCGGGCGACAAGGAGCACACCCTCACCCGTATCGTGAAGGTGGTTTCGGGCGACACGCCGGCCACGCTCGCCAAGGTGGCCGAGGTCTACGGCAGCGTGATCAGCGCCGGCGTCTACCCGGCCAGCAGCATCAAGGTGGCCGAGGCGGCCAAGGTGATCGAGAACACCCAGCGCGACCTCAACATCGCCTTGATGAACGAACTCTCGCTGATTTTCCACAAGATCGGGATCGACACCCTCGAAGTGCTGCAGGCGGCCGGCACCAAGTGGAACTTCCTGCCCTTCCGCCCCGGGCTGGTGGGTGGGCACTGCATCGGCGTCGACCCGTATTACCTGACCCACAAGGCCGACAAGCTCGGCTACCACCCGCAGGTGATCCTGGCCGGCCGCCGCATCAACGACGGCATGGGCAAGTTCATCGCCGAGCAGACCGTCAAGACCTTGATCCAGTCGGGTTTTGCGATCAAGGGCGCACACGTCAACGTGCTTGGGCTGACCTTCAAGGAGAACTGCCCCGACCTGCGCAACTCGAAGGTGATCGATGTGATCCGCGAGCTCGAGAGCTACGGGGTGACGGTTCACATCCACGACCCGGTGGCGGACTCGGCCGAGGCGAAACACGAATACGGGGTCGAGCTCACTGCCTGGGAACACCTGCCCAAGGCCAATGCCACGGTGCTGGCGGTGGCCCACAGCGAGTACCGGCAGCACAGCGTAGCCGACCATGCCGCCAAGCTGGCTCCGGGCGGATTGTTCGTCGACGTCAAGTGCGTGATGAATCCGGACGAACTCAAGGCGAAAGGCCTCAATGTCTGGCGTCTCTGATCAGCCGCGGGCGGCTGCCTACGAAGCGGCGCAGGCCGAGCTGCGGGAGCGCCCCCGGCGCTGGCTGGTGACGGGCAGCGCCGGCTTCATCGGTTCGCACCTGTTGCAGAAGCTGCTCGAGCTCGGCCAGACCGTGGTTTCGCTCGACAACTTCGCCACCGGCCACCGCCGCAATCTCGACGAGGTGCGCCGGCTCGTGGGCGAGGCGGCATGGGCGCGCCACAGCTTTGTCGAAGGCGACATCGTCGATCCGGCCACCTGCGCCCGCGCCTGCGCGGGAGCCGATGTGGTGCTGCACCAGGCGGCGCTGGGTTCGGTGCCGCGTTCGATCGAGACCCCGCTGGCCACCCATGCGGCCAACGCCACCGGCTTTCTCAACATGCTGGTGGCGGCACGCGAGACCCATGCGCGCTTCGTTTTTGCGGCGAGCAGCTCGACCTACGGCGACCACCCCGGGCTGCCGAAGGTGGAAGACCGGATCGGCCAGCCGTTGTCGCCCTACGCGGTGACGAAATATATGAACGAGCTGTATGCGTCGGTCTTTGCGCGCACCTACGGCGTCGAGACGGTGGGGCTGCGTTACTTCAATGTCTTTGGGCCGCGGCAAGATCCCAACGGCGCTTACGCCGCGGTCATACCGCGCTGGGCGGCGGCGATGCTCAAGGGCGAAGCCTGCGTGATCAACGGCGACGGCGAAACCAGCCGCGATTTCTGTTTCGTCGCCAATGCGGTCCAGGCCAACCTGCTGGCTGCCACCACCACGAACCCTGAGGCGATCAATACCGTCTACAACGTGGCGGTGGGCGAGCGCACCACGCTCAAGCAGCTGCACGACGAACTCGCCGCTGCGCTGCAGACACGGCGGCCGGCGCTGCCGATCGCGCCGCCGCAGTACCGCGGGTTCCGCGCGGGCGATGTCAGGCATTCCCTGGCCGACGTCTCGCGCGCGCAGGAGCGCCTGGGTTACGTGCCGACCCATACGGTGCGGCAAGGCCTGGCCGAGGCGATCGATTGGTACATCGCCGCCGAAGCCGAAACCGAGGTGGTGTCGCCCTGAGACAGCGGAGGTTCCGATGCGAGGTTTAGCGGACTGGGATCGACGTCGCGCGCTGGCTGCGATGCTGGGTTTACCTTTGGCGGCCGCCGCGCCACGGAGCTGGGCCCAGGCTGGCGCGGCGATCGATCGTGTCAAGGCCGGCCTGGTAGCCGTAGGTTCGGTGCAGAAGACTCGCTCACCGCCTTTCCAGTTTCGCGGCACCGGTTTTGCGGTGGGCGACGGCAGCCTGATCGCAACCAATGCCCACGTCGTCAACGGGCTGGTCGACGGCGGCGCCTCGCCCGAGATCCTGGTCGTGGTCCAGCCCGGAGTCGACGGCAAGCCTGCGCAGCCGCGCGCCGCCACCCGGGTCGCGATCGACGCCGACCACGACCTCGCCCTGTTGAAGCTCGAGAGCGGAACCATCCCGCCGCTGGCGCTGGCGCCGGATGCCTATCTGCGCGACGGCGACCGCCTGCTTTTCACCGGTTTTCCCATCGGGACCGTGCTGGGCGTCTTTCCAGCCACCCACCAGGCGATGATTTCGGGCGTGACGCCGGTGGCGGCGCCGATGGCGGGATCGCGAGAGCTCGACGCCAAAACCATCCGCCGGCTGGCGAGCGGCCCCTTCCCGATCTACCAGCTCGATGCGACGGCCTACCCTGGCAACAGCGGCAGCCCGCTTTACGACCCGGTCACGGGGGCAGTGGCGGCAGTGATCAACATGGTGTTCGTCAAGGGCACCAAGGAATCCGCCTTGTCTCAGCCCTCGGGCATCAGTTACGCGATCCCGGTGCGGCATCTGCGTGAACTGCTGGCGGGAGCTCGCTGAAGGGTGGAGCTCGACTTCCTGGGCCTGACCAAGGCCTTGATCAAGCTGCTTGTGTTGCCACCGGCCGGCCCCCTGCTGGTGGTGTTCGCGGGTTTGTGGCTGGCGCGGCGCCACCGCGCCGGTCTGGCCGTGGCGGCCGCAGGGACAGGTGGCTTGTGGCTGCTGTCCCTGCCGGCGGTGTCGGCCGTGATGCTGGCGAGTCTGAGCCCGAGCCAGCCGGTGGACCTGGCGCAGGCCCGCGCCGCGCAGGCGATCGTCATCCTCGGCGGCGGAGTCCGGCGAGACGCGCTCGAATACGGCGGCGACACCCTGGGGCGATTAACGCTGGAGCGGGTGCGTTACGGCGCCAAGCTCGCGCGCGAGCTGCAGCTGCCAGTGCTGGTGAGCGGCGGCAGCGTCGAGGCGGGGGCCCGCACCGAAGCCGAGTTGATGAAAGAGGCGCTGGAGCGCGAGTTCGGGGTCGCGGTGCGCTGGGCCGAAACCGAGTCGCGCAATACCCGGGAGAACGCCCGCTATACCGCGGCGATCTTGGAGCGCGAGGGGATATCGCGCGTGCTGGTGGTCGCCCACGGCTTCGACGTGCCGCGCGTGCATGCCGAGTTCGAATCCGCCGCGCTGGTGCCGCTGGTGGCTCCCACGCAACTGGTCCGGCTCGATGGCGACTGGAGGCTGAGTGACTTCCTGCCCAGTGCAAGGGCGCTGGAGGGCAGCACCTGGGTGTTGTACGAGTGGCTCGGGTTGCTGGCGCGGCGCTTCTAGGCTTCTAGTCCTGAGTGCTCCGGCGTCGGCAGCGGAATGAGGCGTAAAAAAACGCGGCCCGCAGGCCGCGTTTTTTGTCTGACCGGTTCGTTTACTGCTGACGGCGACGACGGCCGACGAAAGCGATGCCGGCGAGTGCGGTGCCGAGCAGGGCCAGCGAGCCGGGTTCGGGAACGGTGCGGATGATGTCGACCGAGATGTCGAGCGCGCTCGGCGAGCCTTCGACCGCCAGGCGCGCTGTTCTGAACTGGGTCCAATCGAAGACACCATCGCCACCGCCTTCGTTGGTGAAGGACGAGAACGCTGCGACATAGGTATACGGCGCGGCATTGGTCAGGAAGGTCGAGATTCTCAACATCGTTCCGTCGCCGTCGACCATTTCAAAGCCGGCTTGCGGCGGCGGGGCTACCAGGTCTTGCGCGATCACAGTGATCGCCAGGCTCAATGTCTGCCACGCCGACAAGTTGGCCGTGCCACCGCCGGCCAGCTGGTAGTCCGCGTAGCCGAAGCCGACGGCTGCGGGATTGCCGGTTGACTCGGAGTAGTTGAGAACGCCGTCGGCTACATTAGCTTCGACCTTGGAACTGGGGCTGCCGCCGGTTTTGCCGACCGTGAGTCGGCGCTGAAGCCCGGCGATATCAGTATTACCGGCGGTGACGTTGACCCAGTTGCCTTGCACCGGCAAGCCGTTGTTGGTGTTGTCCGAAACACCCACATCGTCATCGCCGAAGCTGTCGAAAAGCAGATCGGCATAGGCGCCGGTCGCGGCGGTAGCGAGGCCGATCGCAAGCGCCATCGTTGTCAAAACACGTTTCATGAAGTTCTCCTTTGGCTCTTGATGTTCGGCCTGCCCAGCGGGCCGCGCCTTCATATAAGCACTTCCTGTGCCAGCCTTTGGGGAACGCTTTAAGTCATTGATTTGCATGGTGGCTAGCTGGGCTTTGCCAGGCTGGTCGAAGCGCGTTGTAAGGTGGCTCGACAGTGCTCGGACCCGGGTTCGCCGGTCCCGGCCGCCGTCCAAAGGTCCGAAATCGCTGTGCATCTCTGTTGGCAGGATTCAGGCGATCAAGGCATCGCCCGTTTCATACGCTTCGGAAAAGCGGTCCAGTCCATGCGAGCCGCCGTTGACGGCGCGGCGCGCGTCGCGCAGGTCGTCGTCGAGCAGGGCGGTCTTGATGCGCAGTTCCTTGTCTTTCAGAAACGCCGCCAGGATGCGGGCGGCAACGCTGGGGTCGCTCGCCAGCTCGGGATGGTTTTCCAGGTCGACCGCCAGGCGCTGGCCATAGGTCTGGTAGTTGGCGCGGCCAGTGAGTTGGATATAGCCGCGGCCCTTGAAGCTGTCGCCGTCGGGGGCGCCGCGGTTGCCGAGGTCGGTACGGCTGTCGTAAAGGTCGAACGGATGGCCGTTGGGCGAGGTGTTGAAGCGAGACAAGCCTTCGGCCACCGGCTCGAAACCTTCGGTCTCGGCGCGGATGGTGGCGAGCGCCATCAAAACCATCGGTTTGTCGACCAGCTTGGCCTCCTCCAGCGCGGCGAGCACGAAGGGCAGATTGGTCTTGATCGCACCCAGGGGCGTGTGCGGAAACATCTGCGCCACGGTCTGAACGTCGACCTCGGCCAGCACCGATGGCAGGTTGTCGGTCTTGACCAGGCCGAGGGCGGCCTGGGTGCGGGGGCCGGCCTTGCCGTCGGCCAGCAGACCCTGGCTGCGCTGGTAGGCGATCACCGCGGCTTCGGTGCCGGCGCCGAACTCGCCGTCGACCGCGCCCGGCGGAAAGCCGGCATCTAGCAGGGCCTGCTGCAGCTTCTTGACCTTCTCTCCGTTGGAACCCAATTCCAATGCTGGCATGGCGATCTCCCGAGACGAGGCTAGTCGAACGCCAGTGGTGGCCGGCGTGAAAAGGCCCGCCCGGTTTTCACCGAGCGGGCCTTGCCAGCTTCTCCGAGGAAGGCGGCGGGCTCAAGCCGTGAGGGCTCGTTTCCGGCGCCCTCGAGCGCGCTTATTTGCCGTTGATGCCCAGCAGTTCGACTTCGAACTGCAGCGTCGCGTTGGGCGGGATGACCTTGCCGGCGCCGCGAGTGCCGTAAGCGATCGTGGACGGGCAGGTGAGCTTGGCCTTGCCGCCGACTTTCATCTTCTGCACGCCTTCGGTCCAGCACGGGATCACCTGGTTGAGCGGGAAGGAGGCAGGCTGGCCGCGGCCGTACGAGGAATCAAACTCCTTGCCGTCGGGGAAGGTGCCGCGGTAGTGGACCTTGACGGTGTCGGTGGCGGCCGGGCTCGCGCCTGTGCCGTCCTTGAGCGAGCGGTAGACGAGGCCAGTGTCGGTGCGGGTTGCGCCCGCTTCCTTGGCGGCCTTGTCGAGGGCGGCATCCTGGGCGGCGGCGGGCAGGGCGAGGGCGGCGGCCAGGGCGGCCAGGGCAAAACGAATGTTCATCGCGTTTCCGTAGGGGTTGTCAGGGGTGCTTGACGATGCCCAGCAGTTCCACCTGGAACTCGTAGGGCAGGCCGGGCGTGGGCTTGATTGTCGCGCCGTGCGCACCCTTGACGGTAGCAGCCGGGCAGGTGAGCTTGGCCTTGCCGCCGACCTTCATGGCGGCCATGCCTTCCTGGAAGCAGGGGCCGGCGGTATTGAGGTCGACCACCGCGGGCTGGCCCAGGCGGCGCGAATTTTCGATCTCGGGCCCGCCCGGGTGGCGCAAGGTGTAGTGGACCTTGACCCAGTCGGTCGCAACGGGAGTGGCGCCCTTGCCGGCCTTGCTGGGTGTAAACACCACGCCGGCGGGCGTGAGCTGGGCGCCCTTGGCCGCCGCGGCTTTCTGCATCATGGTGTTGGCCGTGGCGTCGGTCTCGGCGGCCAAAGCGGTGCCGAGCGGCGCCAGCAAGAGCATTCCACACCAGGCAAGACGACTCGATAGCATTCCAGGCTCCTAAGAAGGTTGGGCTGCAGGCTGGAGAGGGCAGCCGGCCTTGGTGGGATGCTAGCCTGCGGCGAAGGTGTATCAACATGACGAACGATCTTTTTGACTCTGAAGCCACACCAGTTGCGGGTTCCGTGACCGGGCCCCTGGCCGAGCGGTTGCGCCCGCGCCACATCAGCGAAGTGGTGGGCCAGCGCCACCTGCTCGGCGAAGGCCAGCCGCTGCAAGTGGCCTTTGAGTCCGGCCGGCCGCATTCGATGATCCTGTGGGGGCCGCCGGGCGTGGGCAAGACCACGCTCGCCCGGCTCATGGCCGACGCTTTCGGCCTGCCCTTCATCGCGATCTCGGCGGTCCTGGGCGGGGTGAAGGACATCCGCGAGGCGGTCGAACGAGCGACTGCGACGCTTGCCGCCAGCGGCAAGCCGACCGTGGTGTTTGTCGACGAGGTGCACCGCTTCTCGAAGTCGCAGCAAGATGCCTTTCTGCCGCATGTCGAAGCCGGGCTGTTTGTCTTCGTCGGCGCCACCACCGAGAACCCCAGCTTCGAAGTGGTCGGCGCCTTGCTCTCCCGGGCTGCGGTCTACGTGTTGGAGCCGCTCGCGGCCGAAGACTTCGAGCAACTGATCGACCGGGCGCTCGAGCGCGAACTGCCCGGGCTCGATCTCGACGCCGACGCCCGCCGCATCCTGGCCGATCTCGCCGATGGCGACGCCCGCCGCCTGCTCAACGCTCTCGACGTGGCGGCCAACATGGCGCACGACAAGAAAATCGAGCGTCTCGACGCCGCATTCCTGCGGCGCGCCCTGCCGGCGACGCTGCGCCGCTTCGACAAGGGGGGCGAGAACTTCTACGACCAGATCTCGGCGTTGCACAAGTCGGTGCGCGGTTCCGACCCCGACGCCGCGCTCTACTGGATGGTGCGCATGCTGGATGGCGGCGCCGACGCGCGTTACATCGCCCGCCGGGTGATCCGCATGGCGGTCGAAGACATCGGCCTGGCCGATCCCCGCGCGACCCAGCTCGCGCGCGACGCGGCCGACATCTACGAACGCCTGGGCTCGCCCGAAGGCGAACTGGCGCTGGCGCAGGCCGTGGTCTACCTGGCCGTCGCCGCCAAAAGCAACGCGGTCTACAAGGCCTACAACGAGGTGCGCGCCCTGGTGCAGAAGGACATCACCCGTCCGGTGCCGATGCATTTGCGCAACGCGCCGACACGTCTGATGAAGGACCTGGGTTATGGCGACGGTTATCGTTACGCCCACGACGAGGCGGGCGGTTTTGCCGCGGGCGAGCGTTACCTGCCCGACGGGATGGCGCCGACTCATTGGTACCGACCCACCGATCGCGGGCTCGAGGCGCGCATCGGTGAACGCCTGGCGCAACTGCGGGAAGCCAACCGCGGCGGCCGCACCAGGCCGGCGGCGGACAAGGAGAGTGATGACTAAGACCCTGGCTGCCGCACTTGTGGCGGTGTTCTTCCCTTTGGCGGCGGCCGCGCAGTCGGCAGCGCCGGCGACACCCAAGTGGCAGGGTTACGACGAGACGGCCGATGCCAGGGCCGAGATCGCCCGTGCGCTCGAGCGCGCCCGCGCCGAAGGCAAGCAGGTGATGGTGGTCTTCGGCGCCAACTGGTGCCCGGACTGCCGTGTGCTCGACCAAGAGTTCAAGCAGGGGCGATTGAAGGCGCTGGTCGACCGCCGGTTCGTGACGGTCAAGGTCGACGTCGGCCGCTTCAAGAAGAACCTTGACCTCGCCGAAGCCTATGGCGTGCCACTCAAGAAGGGCATCCCGACCCTGGCCGTGCTCGACGCCAGCGGCCGCGCCGTCTACGCCACGCTCGAGGGCGAAGTGGGCGACGCGCGTGAGTTGGGCGAGGCCGGCCTGTACCAGTTCTTCGATCGGACGTGGTGATCACCTCGACTTCGATTCGGGGCGTCATTTGACTAGAACGAATGTTCGTTTTAGATTCCGGCCATCATGCTGCAACCGATCCGATGGAACTCCGACACGCGCGACTTGATCCTCAAGGAGGCTTTGGCGCGTTTTACCGCACGGGGTTATTTCAACACCTCGATTCACGACATCCAGCGTGGCGCCGGCGTCAGCATCGGTTCGATCTATCACCACTTCAAGGGCAAGGACGACATTGCCCAGGCCCTCTACGACACGCTGCTGGTCCGGATGGATGCGGCCGTGTGCGCGGCGATTGACTCGAGCTCGACCGCGCGCGGGCAGTGCCGCGCGATCATCGCCCTTCTGCTGGAGGCGACCGAGGCTGACCCCCAGACCATGCAGTTCATCCTCTACGCCCGGCATCAGGAGTTTCTTCCGACGCAGACTCCAGTCTGCTCGTCGCTGCCGTTTCAGCGTCTGCATCAACTCGTCGAGCGCGGCATGGCGTGCGGCGAGATCCGGCCGATCGATCCCTGGGTCGCCACGGCGGTGATGTTTGGTGGCGCGATCCGCCTGATCCAGTTGAAGCTCGATGGCGCGATCGATGCTCCGCTGCTCGGCTACCTCGATGAGCTCAGCGAGGCAGCCTGGCGTGCGGTGGCCGCCTAAATTTTTTGCTCAGTTCTAAAACGAATGTTCGTTCTAGTCGGTGCTGCGGCGCCATTTCTTTCCCCCTACTGCTGGAGTCATACCGTGAAGTTCATACAAATCGTGCTGGCATTCGTGGCTGTCGCCGTAGTTGGCAATGCCGCTGCCCAAGCCCCGCGCCCCGACGACCGCGTCGCGCTTGGCGGAGCTACCGCCGCCAAGGTGGTGTGGGACATCAACGCGGATCAAGCCGAGAAACTTTCGCTTTACCTGGACGTCATCCAGGAAACCTATGAGGACTTGATGCGCCAGAACGCACGCCCTGAGATGGTGCTGGCCTTCCGCGGTGCGAGCGTCAAGTTGCTCACCGCCGAGGCCGCAGCAAAAACTCCGGCCTTGGCGACAGTCGCGCGCCAAGTCGATGAATTGAGCAAGCTGCCCGGTGTCACGCTCGAGGTCTGTTCGGTGGCAACCCGTCTCTTCGGCGTCGACAATGCAACGCTCCTGGCGGGAGGCAAGCCGGTGGGCAACACATTCGTGTCGCTGATTGGCTATCAGGCGCGGGGTTATGCGGTGATCCCGATCTACTGATCGCTGCGCCGGATTGACGCAAGCCGCGCGTCGAGGTCGCGCGGGTTGCGCGGGAAACTCGCGGGCGAGACAATCGGCCCATGATGCCATCCAAGCTATTCGTCCCTGCGCGCCGAAGTCCGTCCGCATTGCGCTGACGGCGCGCCTATCGCGCGCGCTCCTGTTCCCCTCCCGCCCTCTGTCTCACGGCCCGCCGTGCGGGTCTCCAAAGGTTTGCCATGCTCGACACCAACCTCCTGCGCAAGCAGCTCGACGCCACCGTGGCGCGGCTTGCGACCCGGCCCTACGCTTTTCCGATCGAGGCGTTCAACTTGCTCGAGGCCGAGCGCAAGTCGGTCCAGACCCGTACCGAAGAACTGCAGGCGCGCCGCAATGCGTTGTCCAAACAGGTCGGCCAGGCCAAGGCCAAGGGCGAGGACGCGAGCAGCCTGATGGCCGAGGCCGCGGCCCTGCCCGACCAGCTCAAGCTTCTGGAAGAGCAGTTGGCCGGCATCCGTGGTCGGCTCGACGCCTTGATGCTCGACGTTCCCAACTTGCCGCACGAGTCGGTGCCGGTGGGCAAGGACGAAAACGACAACCTCGAGCAGCGCCGCTGGGGTACGCCGCGGACTTTCGATTTCGAGGTCAAGGACCATGTCGACCTCGGCGCACCTCTGGGCCTGGACTTCGATACCGGCGCCAAACTCGCCGGCGCCCGTTTCGCCTTCATGCGCGGCCCGGTCGCCCGCCTGCACCGCGCGCTAGCCCAGTTCATGCTCGACGTGCAGACGCTCGAACACGGCTATACCGAGTGCTACACCCCGTACATCGTCAACGCCGAGACCCTGTTGGGCACGGGCCAACTACCGAAGTTCGGGCAGGACCTGTTTGCGGCCAAGAAGGGCGGACAGGAAGGCAGCAGCGAACCGCTCTACCTGATTCCGACCTCGGAAGTCTCGCTTACCAACTCGGTGCGCGGCGACATGCTCAAGGAAGCCGATCTGCCCTTGAAGCTCACCGCGCATACGCCGTGTTTCCGCTCCGAGGCCGGCAGCTACGGCCGTGACACCCGCGGCATGATCCGCCAGCACCAGTTCGACAAGGTCGAGATGGTGCGCATCACCACGCCCGAGACCTCGTACGCTGCGCTCGAAGTGATGGTCGGCAACGCGGAAGCCGTGCTGCAAAAGCTGGGCCTGCCCTACCGCGTGGTGCTGCTGTGCACCGGCGATATGGGTTTCGGCGCCAGCAAGACCTACGACCTCGAGGTCTGGCTGCCGGCGCAGAACACCTTCCGCGAGATCTCGTCGGTCTCGAACTGCGAAGCCTTCCAGGCGCGCCGCATGGGAACCCGCTACAAGAGCGCGACCGGCAAGACCGAACTCGTCCACACCTTGAACGGCTCCGGCTTGGCAGTGGGCCGCACCCTGGTGGCGGTGCTCGAGAACTACCAGAACGCCGACGGTTCGATCACCGTGCCCGAAGCCCTGCGGCCCTACCTTGGCGGAACCGAGGTTCTGCGCGCCTCGGCCTGATCCCGCCAAGCGGTCAACAGGAAGGGCGCCAGCGGCGCCCTTTTTTTTATGAACCCTGCGCAGCTGAGGGGCTGCCGGCAGCAAGATGCGCGGCGGAAAAACGAAAGGGGCACCGACGGTGCCCCTTCTGATTCGTGCGCCTGCGGATTATTTGCGTCGCGCGGCGGCCTTCTTCGCAACCGGCTTGGCTGCGGTCTTTTTCACTGCCGCCTTCTTGGCGGGTGCCGCGACCTTCTTCGCGACCTTCTTCGCGACTTTCTTGGCGACCTTCGCTACCGCCTTCTTGGCCGCGGGTTTCTTGGTGGCAGCTTTCTTGGCCGGTGCGGCGGCCTTCTTCGCTACCTTCTTGGCGGGTTGGGCGGCCTTCTTGGCCGGGGCCTTCTTCGCCGCGGGCTTGCTGCGACGCTTGATGATTTCGGTCTGGAGAAGCTCGACGAGGTGGTTTTCCTCATCCATCAACGCTTGTGCTGCGGCAATCAGTTCGTTGAAGTCATCGGCCTTGACGGTCGTGTGCCCGTGCGAGACGGAATCACTGACTTTCTTGGTGATGGCGAACAAGCGCTGATGTGCGAGCAAAGTACGCTCGACTTCGTCTGCAATCTCTTTCTTGGACATCGCAGTCTCTCCCAAAGGGGTTGGAGTGATGGCGGGTTCACATTAACACTCATTGTCAAGGCGGGAAGAGGCAGCGCGTGCTGGCTTTGCTCCAACGCAAGCGGCGCAGCTCGGGTGCTCGGGCCGTTGTCGCGCCTACCGCAGCGTGGCAACTTGATCGCCGTGCCCACCGGAGATAACCGTGAGCAAAGCGTCCTTGTTCGCCCCGCGCCTGGTGACCGACATCGTCTCGTCGCGCGAGCCCGAGCTGCTCGACCAGCTCTATGCCTTGTATGCGTTGGCCTTTCCTCTGCCGGACGAACGTGAGCCGAGGTCGGCGTTTGACGAGATCCTCGCCGCCAATGAAGACTTCGCGGTGCAGCGCCGTTTTGGCCCCTGGCGTGAAGTGGTGGCGGTGATCCGCGAGTGGGCGGGCGGTCCGGTGGTGGGCGGCCATGTCTTCGGGGTCACGACCAGCCCGGCTCACCGGGCCGCGGGCTGCGCGGCCAGCGTGCAAGGTATCTACACCTTCCTGCATCCGCAGGTACGGGGGCGGCTGCCGATGTCGGCCCTGCGCGATTTCATGCAGGCGCAGGCACAAGCCACTTTTGGCGGCGACCTGGACTGGCCCTTGGCGCCGCCGGTTTTCATCGAGGTCAACAATCCGCTGCGCATGAGCGCGGCCGAAGTCGAACTCGACGCCCAGTCCTCGGGGGTCGATCCCCATCGGCGTTATCTGTTCTGGCAGCGTTCGGGCTTTCGGCCGCTGGCCTTCGACTATGTCCAGCCGGCGCTGCAGCCGGGCGGGCGCGCGGCGCTTTACCTCGATCTCTTCTGCAGCGGTTCCGGTCCGGTGCCGGCGTCGCTGCTCGCTGCTCACCTGCGGCCTTTTCTTGCCATCTCGGTGCTCAAGCAGCGGCCGGCAGACTCGGACCCGGACGCGGAGGCGATGCTGGCGGCGCTCGCCCGCAACGAAGAGGTGGGCTTCGTTCCACCCGAGCGCGCCGACCAGGTCCTGATCCGGCAGCGGGCGGCGGCGCTGCCGCGACGTCTGAAGTCGGAGGCGGAATGAAGCCCTGGTCGCGCCTGGCCTATCCGCGGGTCTATGCCCTGCTCGAGTTCCTCGAGCGCCATCACCGCTGGCTGCTTTTGGCCGAGATCGCCCTGCTGCTGGTGGCCTTGTTGCGGGCCTTGTCGCACTTGTCGGAGCTGCATTGGCACGATGCCGCCGACGCGGTTCTGCTGCTGCTTCTGGTGGTCTTCCTGGGTTCGCACCTGGTGGTCAGCCTGAGGCGCGGCCGGCGCGGCTACGATTTCCGCCGTCTGATGAATCGTCTGGTCCCGGGGCCGACCCGGCAGCATTCGGCCGAGCAGCTCCTGGCGCTGATGGCGCAGGCGCGGGCGATGGGTACTGCTGGTGCCGAAGTGCCGGCCGGCGAATACGAAGCCGCGGCCCGCGCCATCGCGCGGGAATCGGCGTCGGTGTTCTCCGAGCGCACCCTGGGCAGTGTCGACGCCGAATGGGAGGAAACCGAGGCGCAGATCCTGAGCGGCTGGTTCGGCGCCGTGCCGGCGGCGGCGTGGCGGCTGCGCCATGGCGGAATCGAGTGTTACAGCGTGATCGTGCCGGTCTCGGCCGACAGCTATGCCCTGATCCGCCGCGGCCACCTGCCGACGTATTGCGCCCACCTCGATCGGCCGCTGGCGGCGCGCTGGGCGGGCGGAGCGGGGCCGCCCGCGCCGCCCTTAAGTCTGCTCGCTTATGTCCAGATCCTGCTGCCGCGCGATGCGCCGCAGGAGGACCTCAGCCCCCTGTTTCACGCCAGCGTCGAACACCTGGCCCATCTGCTGCAGCTCCACTATGGCACGGGCTGGCTGGACGCGGCCGACTTGAGGCTGATCTGCGAAGCCTCCGGCCCGGCGCAGCTGCACGCCCTGCAAGTCTTGGGGTTCGTGGGGCTCGAGGCCGAGAGCCACGGACGCCGCGAAGCGCTGCTCAGCCCGGCCGGGTTCCGCCTGTGTGAGCTGGTGGCCGGGCCGGGCGCCATCGGTTCGCCGCTGCGAGACTTTCTGGACGTTGTCGCGGCGCCGCCGCTCAAGCCCGAATGAAAAGCGGCAGCGCGTCGGCCGGGCTGGCGGCCTTGAGCAGCCGTTCCTGGACCGCGGCGGGCGACCAGACCCCGGGTTCGAGTCTTGCAGCGAACTCGTCGGCCGCGGCCGGGTCATCGAAGAACTTGAGGAACATTTCGCGCAGCTGGTGGCGGTCGCACAGCGAGAGTTCCATCCGGAAGTCGACCCGGCCGCCACGCACCACGGCTTCGTCGATCAGCTCGGGGTGGTTGGTGGTCATGAAGATCACCGAGCCTTCGTGCGAGGCGACGCCGTCGAGCGCGTTGATGAAACCCGAGAACGAGAGTTTCATCTGACGGCTGGCCTGGTCGCGCTGGCGGAAGAAGGAGTCGATGTCCTCGATCAGGATCAGCGAGCGCGGCGGCACCGACGAGAGCAGGGCGTTGACGCGGTCGTCGTCGAGGCCGCCCGAGGCCAGGCTCAGACTGCAGACGTTCAAGGTGAGCTCGGAGGCAAGCGCAGTCACGAGCGAGGTCTTGCCGGTGCCCGGCGCGCCGTAGAGCAGGTAGCCGCGGCGCCACGGAATGCCGAGCGATTCGTAGCGCTCCTTGGCCGCGAAGAAGCGGTGCAGATCGGCCGTCATCGCCTCGGCCTGGCCTTGCTTCAAAACGATCGACGAGAGCCGCCGGTTGTTGCCAAGCTTGGCCCGCATCCAGTCGGTCTGGTTGAAAGGATTGGGCACGTAGATCGCGATCTTGTTGAGCTCGCGCGAGATGCGGTGCTCCATCGCGGCAGCGACGAAGGCCTCGAGCACGCGGCGGTCGCGGCCCAGGGTCGACAGCGTGATCTTCTCCAGCACCGTCTGCACCGCGGTCACTTCGCGCGTCATCCACATCAGGCGGCCGTCGAGACGGAAGATGTGAAAGCCTTCGGCAGGAGAGAGAAAGGTCTGAGGGTAGGCGCCCTGGCGCAGGTCGTCGGCGAAACTCGAATACCCCGAACTCTGCCGCACCCCGCGCACGGTGAACTGGTTGATTCCGCGCAGCGCTTCGCGCGAGTCCATGTATTCGACCAGGGTGGTGAACATCAGCTCGTCGCGGTTGTCGAAGGTCAGCGTGCTGAAAAAAAGCCGTTTGAACTGGCTCCAGGCGAGCTTGGGCACTTCGCGCAGCCACAGGGCGAGCAGGCCCGCCAGGCCGAGCGCCAGTCCGCCCGCAAAGAGCTGGTTGGCGGCGACGGCGGCAAAAAGGGAGTCGAGCACGGTGGTTTCTGCAAGGGGGCAAGGCCTCAGTGTGCCAGCGTCCCGGATCGGCGCGCTGCACGCCGCGGCGGCCGGGGCGGAAAAACGATAGCGGTTCCAGCTTGCCAGCGCAGCCCGGTTTTCTTGCTATACTCCGCTTCCTCGACAAATCGACCGGTCGAGACGAATCAGGAAAGGTGGCAGAGTGGTCGAATGCGCCGGACTCGAAATCCGGTGTACCGGTCTCCGGTACCGTGAGTTCGAATCTCACCCTTTCCGCCAAGTTAAAGGGCCCAGTTGAATCCAACTGGGCCCTTTTGTTTTGTTCTTCATCTCTGCCCTTGCTGCTTCTGGCTTGCACCGATTTTGTGCATTTCGTAAGGTTTGCGTAAGACCCCCCCATTAGTTTCCGTTTGGGCGCCAAGGCGCACACAGAATCCAATCGAAGACGAGGGAGCGTTCATGGGCAACATCGAAAGCGTCCTGCAGGAAAGCAGGGTGTTTCCGCCGAGTGCGGCGACGATCGCTGCCGCCAACATCAAGGCAGCCGACTTCGAACGCATGAACGCCGAGGCTGCGGCCGATTACGAAGGCTTCTGGGCCAGGCAGGCGCGCGAGCTCCTGGATTGGCACAAACCCTTCACCCAGGTCCTCGACCAGTCCAACCCGCCTTTTTTCAAGTGGTTCGCCGACGGCCAACTCAACGCCAGTGCCAACTGCCTCGACAAGAACCTCGCCAACGGCAATGCCGACAAGCTGGCGATCATCTTCGAGGCCGATGACGGCGCCGTCACCAGGCTCACTTACCGTCAGCTCTACGAACGCGTTTGCCAGTTCGCCAACGGCATCAAGGCGATGGGTTTCAAGAAGGGCGAGCGCGCAATCATCTACATGCCGATGAGCATCGAAGGCGTGGTGGCGATGCAGGCCTGCGCGCGGCTGGGCATCACGCATTCGGTGGTTTTCGGCGGCTTCTCGGCCAAGAGCCTGCATGAGCGCATCGTCGACATCGGCGCCACGCTGGTGATCGCGGCCGACGGCCAGTACCGCGGCGGCAAGGCGATTTCGCTCAAGCCCGCGGTCGACGAGGCTTTCGCCCTCGGCGGCTGCGAGGGCGTGCGCAAGCTGATCGTCTACCGGCGCACGGGCGGCGACATCGTCTGGAATGCCGAACGCGACGTCTGGATGCACGAAGTCATGGCCGGCCAGCCGACCGACTGCGAACCGACCTGGGTCGAAGCCGAACACCCGCTGTTCGTGCTCTACACCTCGGGCTCGACCGGCAAGCCCAAGGGCGTGCAACACAGCACCGGCGGCTATCTGATGTGGGCCGTCGCCACCATGAAGTGGACCTTCGACTTAAAGCCCAGCGACATCTTCTGGTGTACCGCCGACATCGGCTGGGTCACCGGCCACACCTATGTGGCTTACGGGCCGTTGGCCGCCGGCGGCACCGAGATCATCTTCGAAGGCGTGCCGACCTATCCGGATGCGGGCCGCTTCTGGAAGATGATCCAGGACCACCGTTGCAGCATCTTCTATACCGCGCCGACGGCGATCCGTTCGCTGATCAAGGCCGGTGGCGAACTGCCCAAGAGCTACGACCTGTCGTCGCTGCGGATTCTGGGTTCGGTCGGCGAGCCGATCAATCCCGAAGCCTGGATGTGGTACTTCAACACCGTGGGCGGCGGCCGTTGCCCGGTGGTCGACACCTGGTGGCAAACCGAAACCGGTGGTCACATGATCACGCCGCTGCCGGGGGTCACGCCGCTGAAGCCGGGTTCGTGCACCCAGCCGCTGCCGGGGATCATGGCGGCGATCGTCGACGAGACCGGTGCCGACGTCGAGAACGGCAAGGGCGGGATCCTCGTCATCAAGAAGCCCTGGCCGGCGATGGTCCGCACCATCTGGGGCGACCCCGAGCGCTTCAAGAAGAGCTACTACCCCGAGGATTTCCAGGGCAAGTATTACCTGGCCGGCGACGGCGCCAACCGCGACCTCGACGGTTATTTCTGGATCATGGGCCGGATCGACGACGTTCTTAACGTCAGCGGCCATCGCCTTGGCACCATGGAAATCGAAAGCGCCCTGGTCGCCAACCCGCTGGTGGCCGAGGCCGCTGTCGTTGGTCGCCCCGACGACACCACCGGCGAAGCGGTATGCGCCTTCGTCGTGCTGAAAGGAGCGCGTCCCGGCGGCGACGAGGCCCTGAAGCTGGCGCGCGACCTGCGCGAATGGGTGGGCAAGGAGATCGGCCCGATCGCCAAGCCCAAGGACATCCGCTTTGGCGAGAACCTGCCCAAGACCCGCAGCGGCAAGATCATGCGGCGGCTCCTGCGCTCGATCGCCAAGGGCGAAGAAATCACGCAGGACACCAGCACGCTGGAGAACCCGGCGATCCTCGACCAGTTGAAGGTGAATCTCTGAGCAAACGTTAGCTAGCAGGACGGCGATGGCGCCGCGCTTGGGCCATGAAGCGCGGGGCTCGTCGCCGGTACAGATTGCAGGTGGAGACAGACGGGGCGTCAAGCCTCTAAAAAAAGGGCGCGGCCGGCGGGATCAAACCTGTCGGCCGCAGCCTAAAATCCTTGAAACAGCACCGGCGGCGTCTGGCCGGATCAAGGAGATTCGAAATCGGGCGGGAACACGCCGGGTTCGAAGCAAAGCGGTGATTGCGCCTCTCGCCATCACCGGGAAGGAAAGCTGCGCGTGGCAGCCGTTCTCGTCATCATCAAGGCGATACTCGAGGTCGCCGCTTTCGCATTGATCGCACAAGGGCTGGTGGGCATCTTTGCCTGGGACCGCCGCGCCGACAATCCGATCTACCAACTCTTGGCCCTGGTGGCGAGCCCGTTCACTCGGCTGGTGCGCTGGTCGACCCCCAAGGCCGTGCTCGACCGCCACATTCCTCTGGCCACCTTGCTCCTGCTCGCCTTCGGCTGGCTGCTGGTGCTCGTCGAATTGCGTTCGAGCTGTCTGGACGACCCCACCCAACGCGCCTGCCCTCCTCTTGTTGCCAGTGCGGCGGCGCGATGATGGCTGCCGTGATCCGCGCTTTGCGAGTCTGGCGGGAACAGGGCGTGGCCGACTTCGCGCTTGTCCTCGGGGCGCGCCGCGCCGCGATGGCGGCCTACCGCCGCCTGCTCGAACACCAGCCGGAAAATGGCTACGCCCGCATGGTGCTCGGCAATCTTCTGGCCGAACAGGGCGAGCCCGCTGCTGCGGCCGAGCAGTTCCGCCGGGTGCTCGAGAGCGACGAGTGCAACGCCGACGCCTGGTTCAACCTTGGTTTCCTGGCCGAGCAGGGCGGCGCACTGGATGAGGCCGAACGCTGTATGCGCCGCGCTCTGGCCCTCGCCCCCAGGCTCGATCGAGCGTGGTATGGCCTGGGGCTGGTGCTGGTGCGCCGTGGCCGCCTCGACGAAGCGGCGCCCGCTTTCCAGCGCAACATCGAGCTGCAGCCGTTTTCACCCTACGGTTATTGCCAGCTGGCGCGGGTGTGGCGGAGGCTCGGCAGCGACGAGCGAGCGTGGCGAGTGCAGCGCCAGCTGGCGCGCTTCGAACCGGCTCACGCCGGGACGCTAGCGGCCGAACTCGGCGGAGCCGGGCCGGCAGACGCTCTCGGGCCTTCGTCGGGCCCGGTCTGACCCGCCCAAGACATAAGAGAAGAGGACGACATGCAACTCAGTGCCAAACAGAAGCAGTACTGGCGCAAGACCCTGGGGCTGACCGCGGCCTTGCTTCTGCTCTGGTTTCTGGTGAGTTTTGTGTTTGTTTATTTCGCCCTGCCGATCTCGGCCTACACCGTCCCCGTGCTCGACTTTCCGGCCGCGTATTACATCGCGGCCCAGGGGGCGTTGATCGTTTATGTCTTGATCCTCTATGTCTACGCCCGGCGGATGCGTGTCTACGACCTTCGGTACGACGTCGACGAAGGGGACGAGTGATGGGCGTACGCCAAAGCGCCAACCGCGCCTTCTTCAACCAGCTGCGGCGCTACTACTCGTGGTACACGGGGGGCTTCATCGCCTTTGTGGCCACGCTGGCGCTGGCCGAGCAGATGGGGCTGTCGCGGCAGTGGATCGGTTACGTTTTCCTGTTCGCCACCATCGGCCTGTATGCCAGCATCGGCATCATGAGCCGCACGTCCGACGCCGCCGAGTATTACGTGGCCGGGCGCCGGGTGCCGGCGCTGTTCAACGGCATGGCGACGGGCGCCGACTGGATGAGTGCCGCCAGCTTCATCGGCATGGCGGGCGGCCTCTACCTGCAAGGCTTCGACGGCCTGGCCTTCATCATGGGATGGACCGGCGGCTATTGCCTGGTCGCCCTGTTCCTTGCGCCCTACCTGCGCAAGTTCGGCCAGTTCACGATTCCCGACTTCCTGGGCGCCCGCTACGAAGGCAATGCCGCGCGTTCGATCGGCGTGTTTGCGGCGATCCTCTGTTCCTTCGTCTACGTGATCGCGCAGATCTACGGCGTGGGACTGATCACGTCGCGGTTCACGGGGGTCGATTTCACCGTCGGCGTGTTCCTCGGGCTGGCCGGCATCCTGGTCTGCTCCTTCCTCGGTGGCATGCGGGCCGTGACCTGGACTCAGGTGGCGCAATACATCATCCTGATCGTCGCTTACCTGATCCCGGTGGTGTGGCTGTCGGTCAAGCTCACCGGCGTGCCGGTGCCGCAAGTGGTGTACGGCAAGGTGCTGCAGCAAGTCGACGCCAAGGACCGAGCCTTTGTTCACGACCCCAAGGAACTCGAGGTGCGTGACATCTTTGCCGCGCGCGCGGCCGAGATCCAGGCACGCATCGACGGCTTGCCCAAGTCCTGGGAAGAAGGCAAGGCCGCGGCAAGGACCCGGGTCGACGAACTCAAGGCAATCAATGCGCCGGTGGCCGAGATCCGCGTGGCTGAGCGCGCCCTGGCGGAGTTCCCGATCAATCCGGAAGCGGCCAAGACGGTCTGGGCGGCGCAGGTGGCCGCCAACAATGCGCGTGCCGCGGCACCGCTGCCGATGGCCGAGCCCTTTCCGACCCACAAGACAGGAGCGGAAGGCGAGGCCGAGCGCAGCGTCAAGCGCCTCAATTTCCTGGCGCTGATCCTGTGCCTGATGGTGGGGACGGCGGCGCTGCCGCATATCCTGATGCGCTACTACACGACCCCCAGTGTGGCCGAGGCGCGCCAGTCGGTGTTCTGGTCGCTGTTTTTCATCTTCCTGCTTTATTTCACCGCACCGGCGCTGGCCGTGCTGGTGAAGTTCGACATCTACACCCATGTCATAGGCCAGAGTTTTTCCACCCTGCCGGCGTGGGTGGCAGCGTGGCAGAAGGTCGACCCGGGACTGATCAGCCTGGTCGACATCAACAAGGACGGCATCGTGCAGCTTGCCGAACTGAGGCTGGGGCAGGACATCATCGTCTTGGCGACCCCCGAAATTGCGGGGCTGCCGTATGTGGTGTCGGGCCTGGTGGCCGCCGGCGGCCTGGCGGCAGCGCTCTCGACCGCTGACGGCCTGCTTCTGACGATCGCCAACGCGCTCAGCCACGATGTCTATTACAAGATGGTCAATCCGAACGCGAGCACGCAGCGCCGCGTGACGATCAGCAAACTGTTGCTGCTGCTGGTTGCCTTGGTGGCCGCCTACGTCAGCTCGCTCAGGCCGGGCGACATCCTGTTTTTGGTGGGAGCAGCGTTTTCGCTGGCGGCTTCGGCCTTTTTCCCGGCGCTGGTGCTGGGCGTGTTCTGGAAGCGAGCCAACCGTCCAGGGGCCGTGGCCGGCATGGTGGTGGGCCTCGGCGTGTCTCTGTATTACATGGTCGGAACCTATCCTTTCTTTACCCAGATCACGGGCTGGACGATGCCGTTGTGGTTCGAGATCCAGCCGATCTCGGCCGGCGTCTTCGGCATGCCGGCCGGCCTGGTGACAGTGATCGTGGTCAGCCTGTTGACGAAAGCGCCTTCACCGCAGATCCAGGCCTTTGTCGACCATGTGCGTTACCCGAGCATCAAGGAGCGCGATCCTTATTCCCGAGTCTGAAGTCCGGCAGTCAAGCTCTTTTTTGAAGGGACGATTCAAGCGAGCGCTGCCCCAGGCCGTGCTTAGAACGGAGGCAGCCCGGCGCAAGTCCGGCGGGGCGGGGCTTTGCATCCGATCGAGTGCCACTTTTCCACAGCGGCTGTGGAAAAGCCCGACGGCCCAAGATGAGGGATCTTGCGAATCGGGCTCGGCTGAAACGGGCGGGTCGAAGCAATCGACCGACCGCAGGAGCTTGCTTGTGCTCGGCGCACCGGGTATGGGCAGCGACTGCCGCCGCCGGAAACAACAACGGCCACCGAAGGTGGCCGTTGTCCGGAGCGCAAGCGCTTAGAAGAAGGCAACGATGAAACGCATCACCGTCATTGCCAGCAGCGCGTTGAGCACGCAGATGCCGAGCATCACGCCCCAGTAGCGCTTGTTGGTTTCGGCGGTGCCGAGGACGCGGCCGATGTACTGGATCAGCGAACCCATCAGGTAGATCGCCGGGATCAGGATCGTCACCTGCGAGCCGTCGAGCAGGTTGCTCGACATCAGGCCGGCAACCACGCCGACCGCACCGCCCATCGACATGAACGCCGCGGCCAGCACGGTGGCGGCTTCGCCCGGCAAACCCCACAGGCCCATGATCGGGCTGAAGACCACGCCGATCAGCTTGAGCAGGCCCGAGATCTTGAGGATCTGGATGATCACGAAGGCCATCATCACGTTCGGCAGCGTGCTGGTCAGGGCGATGTTGATGCCCTTGCGCGCGCCGTCGACGAAGTGGTCCATCACGTTTTTGTTGGCTTGGGCGCTCATTGCTTGGCCTCCTCGCGGGCGTTGACCCAGCGGATGTAGATGCGGATCAGGTTGGCGCCGAAGAACTTGAACGCGAACATCACGAGCAGCGGCACGATGATGGGCACGGTCAGGAAGGCGAACAGCGCGGCACCGCTCGAGAAGAAGTTGGTGATCGTAGCGCCGGCCGACAGCTGCCACATCGTGAAGATGGTGCGTTCGTCGTCGGTGATGATTTTTTCTTCAGCCAGGCCCTTGGTCATGGCGCCGCCGGCGTCGGTCGACTGCAGCGAACCGATCAGGGCGAGCGTGGCGCCGCCGGGAACACCCATCAGCGGGCGCAGCAGCGGGCTGAGCAGCTTGCGCGCGGCATCGAGCGCGCCGTAGGCCTCGATCACGGCAATCGACGCGAGCGCCAGGATCACCGCAGGCATCAGCGTGAGCGTGAACATGAAGCCGTCGCGCGCGCCGTCGCCGCCCGAACCGCGGAAGTCACCGGCGCCACCGATCTTGCCGAGGTGGCCGAGCAGGACGTTGAAGTCGAAGGTGCGCAGCCAGGCCCAGTCGCCCGAGGCGTCCTTGAGCAGACCGGAGAAAAAAACGACGGCAAAGGCGAGGGCGACATACGCCTTCCAGCCTACCGCTGGGGCCTGTGTCAGGTCGGCCGGCTTGGCGCCAGGCACGGGTATCGTGGACATGTAGGGCTAACTCCTCTGGAACGGACGCCTCGTGCGGACGACCTGCGCGGCAGTCTATTGAGAGGCCAGGGCGGCCGCGATTGGTGGAATTGCCGGGGTGGGGTTGCGGCGCCGATTCCTTGCCGGAGCTGGTTTCGGGGCGGTCAGTTTTGGCGCTCAGTCGACGCTCGGGTTGAGGCGTTGGCGGCCGGTTCTGCGGTGCAGAGGGCACGGCGCCGACGGGAAGCCCATCCGGCGGGAGCATCGGTATACTGTAAGAAAATTCAGTTGGGCGCGGCGACCCGGACCGCGTACAGGTTTCTCTTTACGCTTTTCCCCTCGTGTTTGCCACCCTGTCTGCCTCGGCGTCCTCGCCCGACCTCAACGAACAGCAATCCTTGGCGGTGCACCACGGCGATGCGCCGCTGCTGGTGATCGCCGGTGCCGGTTCGGGCAAGACCAACACGCTGGCGCACCGCGTGGCCCAGCTTGTGGTCGCCGGCGCCGATCCGACAGCGATCCTGCTGCTGACGTTTTCGCGGCGTGCTGCTGCGGAGATGGAGCGCCGCGTGGCGCGCATCGTCGGTGCCCGGCTGGGTACCCGTGGCGCGGACGCCGTCCTGCCGTGGGCCGGCACCTTCCATGCGGTTGGCGCAAAGCTGTTGCGTGAATGGGCGCCAGTGGTGGGGCTCGACCCGGCTTTCACGATCATCGATCGTGAAGACGCGGCCGACCTGATGAACCTGGTGCGGCAGGAGCGCGGCCTGGGCGGCAGGGACAAGCGTTTTCCACTCAAGTCCACCTGCCTGGCGATCTATTCGCGCGTGCTCAATACGGCCGCGCCGCTGTCTGAAGTGCTGGCGCGCTCCTTCCCCTGGTGCGCGGCGTGGGAGGCGGAACTCAAGCCGCTGTTTGCGGCTTACGTCGCCGCCAAGCAGGCACAGAACGTGCTCGACTACGACGACCTTCTGCTCTATTGGGCCAAGATGGTGGCCGAACCGGAACTGGGGGCCCAGCTTGGTGCGCGCTTCACTCATATCCTGGTCGACGAGTACCAGGACACCAATCGTCTGCAGGCGTCGATCCTGCTGGGCATGAAACCGAGCGGTTGCGGGTCGACCGTGGTGGGCGACGACGCCCAATCGATTTATGCCTTTCGCGGCGCGACGGTGCGCAACATCCTTGATTTCCCGGAGCACTTCGATCCGCCAGCGGCGACCGTCCGGCTTGAACGCAATTACCGTTCGACCCAGCCCTTGCTCGCCGCTGCCAATGCGGTGATTGGCCTGGCTAGCGAGGGTTATTCCAAGCAACTGTGGTCAGCGCGGCCATCGGCGCAACGGCCACGCCTGGTGAACGTGCGCGACGAGATCGAGCAGGCGCGATGGGTCGCCGGGCGTTTGCTCGAGCGGCGCGAAGCGGGAATCAAACTCAAGTCGCAGGCGACCCTGTTTCGCGCCTCGCACCACAGCGCCGCGCTCGAACTCGAACTTGCCCGGCGCAACATTCCGTTCGTGAAGTTCGGCGGGCTGAAGTTTCTGGAAGCCACCCATATCAAGGACGTGCTCGCGGTTTTGCGCTGGGCCGAGAACCCGCGCGACCGGGGCGCCGGGTTCCGGGTCCTGCAACTCCTGCCCGGGATCGGGCCCAAGACCGCGGGGCGGATACTCGATGGCAGCGCCGCGGCGAACGACCCGATCGCCGCCTTGAGCGACTTGACGGTTGCCGCGGCGGCGCCGGAATGGGCGGCACTGGTCGGGCTGATGAGCGAGCTCCGTCATGGTGCCTGGCCGGCCGATATCGAGCGCGTGCGCTTGTGGTACGGACCGCACCTCGAGCGCCGCCACGAAGACGCGGCGATCCGCCACGCCGACCTGGTGCAGCTCGAAAAAATCGCGGCGACTCAGAACTCGCGCGAGCGTTTTCTGACCGAGCTCACGCTCGACCCGCCCGAGGCGACGAGCGCCGAAGCCGGCCCGCCCCTGCTCGACGAGGACTACACGATTCTCTCGACCATCCACTCGGCCAAGGGGCAGGAGTGGAGCGTGGTGACGATTCTCAACGTGGTTGACGGCTGCATGCCGTCGGACCTGGCAACCGGCAGCGTCGCCGAAATCGAAGAAGAGCGGCGACTGTTGTACGTAGCGATGACACGCGCCAAGGACGAACTCGACCTGGTGGTGCCGCAGCGCTTTTATGTCAGCCAGCAGAGCGGTCGCGGCGATCGTCACGTC
>JAEZVV010000027.1 GCA_023443095.1 Pseudomonadota bacterium | reverse complement strand
CGCCCTTATTGAAAACCGTCAGTACCGGAAAGGAAACCGCCATGAATCCCTCTCGTCGAACGACGATTCGCGCCCTAGGCGCGCTCGCGACGATGTCGCTCGCTCCGTGGGCGTCGGCCTTCGGCCGCAATCTCGAACTCGAGGTCTGGCGTGGCCCGCAATGCGGGTGTTGCGAGGTCTGGATCGATCTGATGAAAAAGGCCGGCTTCAAGGTCAAGGAACAGCTGGTCGACAACCCCGCCGTATGGCGCGCCCGGGCCGGAATGCCAGTGAAGTTCGGTTCGTGCCACACCGCCCGCATCGGCGACTACGTCATCGAGGGGCATGTCCCCGCCGAGGACATCAAGCGCCTGCTCGCTCAGCGCCCGACCGCGCTCGGGCTGGCCGTTCCGTACATGCCCATCGGCTCGCCCGGAATGGAGGTCGAAGACGGCCGCCGCCAGGCCTACGACGTCCTGCTGGTGCAGCGAGACGGCAGCGCCAAGACGTTTACACACTACCCGGCCATCGCCGGAAAGAGGAGCTGAGATGATGATCAAGCGACGAGAAGTGTTGAGCCTGTTCGCCCTGGCGCTGGCGGGCAGCGGTCCGGCGATCGCCGCCACCGCGAATACCCAGCAACCTGCCGGCACCCGCGCCGAAGATCATCCTTGGCTGGACGCCAAGACGCTTTATTCGCAGTTCGAGCGCAAGGGCAAGGGCTTCTTCATGCAGGAGGCGATGCACTGCCAGACCGAGGTTTATGTCGCCTTCGATGCGCAATGCACCGACAGCCATCGCCTGTGGCGAGCAGCCAAGCCGCTCGCCGACCGGGTCACCTTCATCTGGTTGCCCGTCGCCGTTTTCAACCGGCGCAGCGAGGCGCAAGGCGTCGCGATTCTCTCGGCCAAGGATCCGGTGGCGGCAATGGAGCGGCAGATCGCCGAGTTCTCCTCGCCGTCGCGCGGCCTGCCCACCGAAGGGCTCGTGCTCGATGACGAGGTGCGCGACGACATCTGGAGCAACTCCACGCTGTTCCGCCGTTCGGGAGGTCGCGGAGTTCCGCTCGCCATCTTCAAACACGTCAAGGGCGGCTACTCGGTGATCGACGACAAGTTCGATGTCGCGAACTTGCCTCGGCTTTTCGAACTGGCCTGAACCATTGCTCAATGGCGCCCCGGCACTGCGACCGGGGTCTGCCCCCTCCTGGAGACTTCATGAACCGATTTTCCGCCCTTCTGCTTGTTTCCCTGCTGGCCGCGCCGGCGCTGCCGGCGATGGCCCAACACACGGGTCACGGCGGCCATATGCCCAAAGCCCACGGCGACGGCCCGATGCCGATGGGCGACATGAAGCTGGGGGCCACCGGCACGGCCAACGGCGAGATCCGCCACGTCGACGCGGCCGCCAAGTCCGTGACGATCAAACATGATGAATTCAAGGGCGAGCTGGTCATGCGTGCGATGACCATGGACTTCTCCGTCGACGACTCCGCCCTGCTCGCCTCGCTCAAACCCGGACAGCGTGTCCGCTTTACCGTCGACTACGTCGAGACCGGCATGCGCCTCATCAAGGTCGAGCCGTTGAAGTGACCCCGGGGCCCAGCCGAAAGCGTGGTTGACCCAGTAGGCTGGCACGGGCTCCGTCTGACTTTGAGCGGCTTCGCCGATGCCGCAGCGACCAAGCCCGAGGCGCCGAACTCATCCGCGTGATTCCCCACACTCAACCGGGGCGACCGCTGACTCGATCTCGGCCTTGGTCACCGAAAAGGCCCGCAGGCTGGGGCCGTCCTCGTGGCCAAGCGGCCAGAGTTCCACCCAAACCCCCTTGTCGGTGCGCATCAGAAAGACGGTCGCGGTATCGACGGTAATCCACGCGTGGGTCGCCGATGGGCGCAACACGTATTCGTCAGCCTCCGCGTCGCGGTCGGCAGGAAGCAGCGCTGCACGATGCTCCCATAAGGCGGCGGTGCGCTGGCCGAGCAAAGCCCGGTATGCCGTGAGCTGGTGGAGCAGTTCGTCGACCTGGCGAACATGTTGGTCTGCACGGTTCGGCCCGGTGGTGGTCGCGGGCAGCGGAGCGTCGAGCACTTCGATCGCACGGCGTGCCGCATGGCCTGCCACCGACTCGTCAAAGCCGCTCAGAGGAGATCCGAAGAAAGTCATGCCGAAAGATCTTGGAGCCAGATAAAAACTTAGGGGGTGGCCAGGGGCGTTCCATGTCGCGACCACCAGACGAAACGCGGGCCATCGGCCCGCGTTTGCCGTCGAGGTCGACCCGCTGTCATTCCGTGCGAGTCGGGACCCCGCTTGGCGCAAGGGTTCAGGCCCCCGAATAGATGCGCTCGGCCTCGGTCTTGCGCTGCACTTCGTTGCCGTTCATGGCGAGGGTCTGGCCATCCTTGGTGACCATGGCCTGGCCATGCTGCATGTGCAGTACCCGGCCGCGCTGGTCGCGCATGCTCATCTTGCCGTCGGCAAAGATGACGACGACATTGCCGTCGCGCAACTCGATGCTTCGATCACCGCTCCTGGGAGCGAGGTCGTTGGCGGCGAAGGCCGTGGTCGAGGCGGCGCCGAGGGTAGCGATCAGGGCAAGGGTGATGGACTTGTTCATGGTGAGATCCTTGGGACTGAGTGGTTAAAACGAGAAAGAGGGGCATCGTTTGGGAGACGAAGCCGTTTAGTTTCTGTAGCGGAGATCGGGGCCGATGTAGATCGGCAGCGGTTGCGCGATGAAGCCCACGGGCGCCAGTTGCTGCAGGTCGACCCGGCGGTGGTCGAGTCCGTTGAAGCGCCAGGCGAATTCGCGGCCTCCGCTGACGAAGCGAATCGCTTCTCCGTAGGGGACGTTGAGGTAGGACAGCCCGCGCACGTCCAGCGTCCGCGCCACCGGACCGGTCACGGGTTCGCCGTAAATCGAATCGCCGTTCAGAAAGCGGTCGCCGCCCGCGGCGGGAGCCGCCCCTGCAGCGGCGAAAGCGAACGCCGCCACGCCGAGCCGCAGGGGAAGGGTGATGCGCATGAAAGTCTCCTTGAGTGACGGCGGTCGATCAGGCGGACCGCCTTGCCAGTGGCGCTGCGTATCGCGCCATTGACATCACTTTAGAAACCTCTCGGCAACGACAAGCTGACGCGCGGATTACGCTTGCGTCAGCGGCGAAACACCTCAGCCGGCCCCCGGCTGGGGAAAGTGCAGGGTGAAACGAGTGACCCCGTCTGCGGACGCGGCCTCGACGCGACCGCCATGGACTTCGGCAATTGCGCGGGTGATCGCCAAGCCGAGCCCGGCACCATCCGAGTCGAGGCTGGAGCGTGCCTTGTCCGCGCGGAAGAAGCGGCTGAACAACCGGGCCAGGACTTCGGCCGGAATCTGCGGCCCCGTGTTGGAGATGCAGATCGAGACCCGGCCCCCTTGAGTGGCGATCTCGACTCCGACGTCGCCGCCCACGGGCGTATGGCGCAGGGCGTTGGAGAGCAGGTTGCTCAGCGCGCGGCGCAGCATGAGCCGGTCCCCGACCCAGGAGGCTTCGCCCTGAAGCCTGAGCCGCACGCCCTTGTCTTCGGCCAGCGCTTCGTAGAAGTCGAACAGGGCGCGCACCTCGTCCTCCACGGCAAGGCGCTCGGGGTGAGGCGGGGCCAGATGGTTTTCGGTCTTGGCGAGGAACAACATGTCCGACACGGTGCGGGCCAGCCGCTGGAGCTCCTCGGCGTTGGAACCGAGGATCTCGCGGTAAGCCTGGGCATCGCGCGGCAGCGAAAGCGCGACCTGGGTCTGGGTGAGCAGGTTGCTGATCGGCGTGCGCAACTCGTGTGCAAGATCGGTCGAGAAATCCGAGAGCCGCTGGAAGTCGCTCTGGAGCCGCGCCAGCATGTCGTTGAGCGACTCGGCCAAGTCGGCCATCTCGACCGGAAACGCTTCCACCGGCATGCGGCGGTCGAGTTTCTGGGCCGTGACTTCGCGCGCCTTGGCCTTGATCTCTCGCAGCGGTGCCAGGCCCCGACGGGTCGCCCACCAGCCCAGCAGCCCGGACAACAGAGCGGCGAGCGCCAAGTAAAGACCCAACAGGTCGCGCAACTGAGCAAGGAACTGTCCGTGCTGGTGCGTGTCCAGGGTCGCGTCGACCGTCAGCCCGGACTCCGAGGCAAAGGATGGATAAACCACGAAGCTGACGGAACGAGAGTCCGAGGCCTCGGGCCAAGGCATCTGGTGTTGAGCGCCCGCCTCTGCGGCCTCACTCGCCGCGGGCGAATGCTGGTAGAGCGTGGCCCCGGTGGAGTCCGCAACACGCACATGAAGATCGTGGTGCTTGGGCAAGGCGATGTCGAGGCGTGCGACCAGGTCTTCGCGCGAGTCCGCTTGGCCGACCACCTGGTGGAGCAGGTGCGACTTGTCGTTCAAGGTGCTGGCGTCCAGCTCGTCGAAGTGCTTTTGCACCGCCACCGAGACGATCACCTCCATGACGAACAACACGATCGCCGATCCGACCGCATAAAAAAGGGTGAGCCTGGCGGTCAGCGAAAGGCGGCGGCTCAAGAAGAGGCCTCTTCCGGAAGCTCGAGCACATATCCCATGCCGCGAACCGTCTGAATGAGCTTGAGCTCGAAGCCGTCGTCGATCTTGGCGCGCAAGCGGCGGACGGCCACTTCGATCACGTTGGTGTCGCTGTCGAAGTTCATGTCCCAGACTTGCGAGGCGATCAGCGAGCGCGGCAAGACTTCGCCCTTGCGCCGCAGAAGCAGCTCGAGCAGCTTGAATTCCTTGGCCGTCAGGTTGATGCGCTGGTTGCCCCGGCTGACCCGACGCCGCAGCAGATCGAGCTCGAGGTCGGCGGCCCGCAGCGTCGTGACTTCGGCCGTGCCCGCTCCCCTGCGCAATACCGTGCGCACCCGGGCGAGCAGTTCCGAGAACGAAAACGGCTTGACCAGGTAATCGTCCGCTCCGAGTTCCAGCCCCTTGACCCGGTCGTCGACGTGTTCGCGGGCGCTCAGAAACAGGACCGGCATCGTGCGCCCGCGAGAACGCAGCTCCCTGAGCACCGACCATCCGTCCATGCCCGGCAGCATCACGTCCAGAATGATCAGGTCGGGGGCGAACTCGAGCGCCAAGTGCAGACCGTCAAGACCGTTGCGAGCAAGGTCGACAGCGAATCCGGCTTCTTTCAGTCCCTGGCACAGATAGTCGCCGGTTTTCTCCTCGTCTTCGACAATCAGTATCTTCATGTCCTGCCCTCGTACAACGGGGCCGAAGTTTGCCAGACGCACCGCCGGAGCCGCCCAGGCTGACAGGAATGTAATGTTCGCGTCATCCAGCGGCGCCAGGTCGATCCGTCCCCCTCACTGGCCCGGACGGCGGAGCGCGACCACTCAGTGCGCCGCCACCTTGGAAAACAGCTGGATCACGAGCACCCCGGCGATGATCAGGCCGATGCCGATAAAAGCCGCGGCGTCGAGCTTTTGCCCGAACAGGAACCAGGCGATGAGGGTGACGAGGGCGATGCCGGCGCCCGACCAGATCGCATAAGCGACGCCGACCGGGATCGTCTTCAGGGTGATAGCCAAGCAGTAGAAAGCGATGCCGTAACCGATCACGACGATCGCCGAGGGCGCCAGCCGGCTGAAGCCTTCGGACGCCTTGAGCGCCGACGTCGCGATCACCTCGGCGACGATGGCAATGGCAAGCGGCAGATAGTTCACGAGTCTTCCTTGGCGCAAAGGCGCCATTGTCGCGAATCGCGCCAGCCTTCGGCGGCGCGGCGGCGCGATCCCTGGCGACGCCGGCGAAAAACCTCGTCGAATCGCGGGGCCGCTCCCAAAAGAAACGGCGCCCGTCGGGACGCCTTTTCTTTCCTCCGCGGGACTTAGCTCTTCATCCGCCGCAGCACGGTGACCAGGCTGCGCCGCATCAGTTCGAAGGAGCGTGCCAGTTCGCCGATCTCGTCCTTGCGGTCGAGGCTGAGCTTGCGCTCGAGATCGCCCAGGCTCACCGCCTTGGCGCTTTCGGTGATCTCGAGGATGGGGGTGATGATGTGGCGGCGGACGGTGAGGTTGATCGCCACCATCAGCAGCCCGAAGATCACGGTGAGTATCCCGATCACGATGCCGGCGCGTTCGATCGCCACGAGGTTGATGTTGCCGATCGGCACCCCCACCACGCTCGCCCCCACCACGCTGCCCGCTTGGTACTGGTAGCCACGGCCGCTGGCGGGGTAGCTCGCCGTGATCGCCGCCGGCGCCGCGGCCGGTTCGCCGTGGCAGAGCAGGCATTCGGCCGTGCTTCGGCTCGGGCGGGCCGACACCAGATAGGCCTGGCCGCCGATGTTGCCGGTTTCGACCACGGCCTTGAGTTCCTTGTCGCCGCGGAAGCGCTCGATCAGGCTTTGCTCGAAGGGCTGCGACTGGTTCTTGGGGTTGAGCGGATTGTCCGACGCGACCTTGATGTAATAGCCGGGCTGCTTCTCGCCGAAATAGCGGGCAACGACAGCCGTGGCCACGGTGCTGGAGACCGCCGGCGGGTGCATCACCTGTTGCGCGAGCAAGGTCGGCCGCACGTCGTCGGCGACGTATTTGCGTACCGCCGTGACCATGTCGACCAGCAGCGAGAGCTGGGTCTCGGCCGCGCTCATGGCCTGCTGCCGGGTCACCAGGTACACCAGCGGCACCGAGGCGATCACGGTCGCCAGGTAGATGAAGACCAGGATCGAGTTGAACCGTGTGAGGACGCTGATGCCTTTGCTCGCTTCGCTCATGCTGGAAGGTCTCTAGAAAGATGCCGCGGCCGGGACGGCTGCAGCGGTCAGTCGGCCAGGCGCAGAATCTGCCGCGCCTTGGCCGAGAATTCGGCCGTTTCGTCGTCGGCACCGATCTCGGCCGCCAGCGCGGCGATCAGGCGACGACAGTCCGCGGGCGAGCGGATCGCGCCCTGGCGGGCCACGGCGTCGGCCAGGATCATCGCCGCCACCGGTCCGGTGTATTGCACCAGCGCCTTTTCGAGCGCCTCGTAGGCTGTATCCGGCAGCATGTCCTGTGCCCCGCCCGGATCGACCACCGCCTCGCCGCCGGCAAGTTCGTGCAAGGTCTCCTCGCTGTCGCCGAGGTCGGCGTGCACCATCGCCACCGCTCCCTCTTCCATGCGCCAGCTCATCTGGCGGGTGAGCTTGAAGAGTTCGAGCGCGCGGCGGCCGGTCAGCGGGCCGAAACGCAGGCCGACGATCTGCCCGGCGCGCACCGAAAACAGCGCCGCCCGGTTGTCGTCGACCTTCAGATAGATCGAGCCGGTGCTGCGGTTGCGCAGCACCTGACGCAAGGCATCCAGAAAATCGAGCCGAGTTCCCGAGGCAAGGTCCACGTCAGTTCCGACAAGGCGCGTTCGAGGCGCAGGATTGAGCACGGGCCGACGCTCGGGCCGGGTCCTGGCCCCGCGTTCGTCCAGGCCGCTCGCGGCAGCCACGGCCGGATTCTGCGTGGCGGCTGCGGCCGTCGTCGATGCCTTCGGGCTACCAAAAAAGCGTGCTTGCCAGATCGTCCTGCCACGGCGGGGCGGGCGCCCGCCGCGGACACATTACGGCCGGGCTCAGTGCTCGGGCGCGATGGCCTCGGCGTAGTCGTACAAGGCGCCAAGGATGGCTTCGCCGCGTTCGTCGGCCGATTCCGACAGGGCGTCGATCTTCTCGAAAAACGCCTCGAGCGTGAGCCAGCCCGGCACGCCTTGCAGCAGGCGCTCGCGGCAAAACTCGCGCCAGCGCTCCTGCTCCTCGGCCCCGAGAGTGGCCGGGTAGTTGCGCGCACGGAACCGGAACAGCAGTTCCTCGAGCCGCGAATCGTCGAACGTGACCCGGCCTTCGGCGACCTGACGGGCCAGCGGTTCAGGGCCGATGCCGCGCAGCCGCTCGAGCGTGCGGCGGTCGGTGTTGCCGACGAAGCCACCGTACAGGTCTTCGTCGACGTCGAGCGCGCGCTCGTCCGCGGCGCGGGCGTAGACCTCGCGCCACCGGCCTTGCAGCTCGGGCAGGCGCTCGCTCGCCGCTTCGGCGCGCGCAAGGCAGGCCGCGACGTCAATGCCGAAAGACTCGGCGGTGGCGGGCGCCAGGGTCTTGAGGTTGCCGATCACGATCGGCGACTTGTTGAGGTGGATGGTCTTGAGCGGCAGGCGGCCCACGCCTTCGGGCAGGTCGTCGGCGCGCACGAAGACGCGGGCGCGGATCTCCTCGGCGCTCAGGCCCAGCAGTTCGGCCGGGTCTTGCGCGAGGTCCCACACGATCACTTCGTTTTTGTTGGTGGGGTGAGGCGCGAGCGGCAGCACGATCGCCATGCAGCCGCGTTCGACCGGGTACATGCCGCTGACGTGCAACACCGGGCGGCCGCTGCCGAGTTCGGCGGCCACCGCATCCTTCTTGCGCAGCTTGAGGGCAAAGTCCCACAGCCGCGGCTGGCGGGTCTTGATCAGGCGGGCGAGCGCAATCGTCGCCCGCACGTCGCTCAGGGCGTCGTGGGCCGCCGTGTGGACGATGCCATTGGCCTGGGTCAGGTGTTCGAGCTTGAACGAGGGACGGCCGTCTTCGTGGCGAGGCCAGATGATGCCGTCGGGGCGCAGGGCCCAGGTGGTGCGCACCAGGTCGAGCAGATCCCAGCGGCCACAGCCGTCCTTCCATTCGCGTGCATACGGATCGATCAGGTTGCGCCAGAACAGGTGGCGGGTGACTTCATCGTCGAAGCGGATGCTGTTGTAGCCCACGCCCACGGTGCCGGGCACAGCCAGTTCACGCTCGATCGCCGCGGCGAACTCGACTTCGGGCACGCCTTTTTCAAGGCAGGTCTGCGGCAGGATGCCGGTGATCAGACAGCTCTCGGGCTCGGGCAGGTAGTCGGGCGCCGGCCGGCAATACAGCATCTGGGGCACGCCGATCTCGTTGAGATCGGCGTCGGTGCGGATGCCGGCGAACTGAGACGGCCGGTCGCGGCGCGGCACCACGCCAAAGGTTTCGTAGTCGTGCCAGTAGAAAGTGTGCTCGTTCATGCGCGCAAGATACCCGAGCGCGCAGCGCGAGACTTATTCGCTGATCATCCAGCCCGAGCTGGCGCGCACCAGGCGCACCTTGCCGAGCCGAGTCTGGGTGGCATCACCCTGGGTGATCTCGTATTCGACATCGCAGCGCCAAGCGTTGCCGCCGTCTTCGGCGCAGCCGATTTTCTTGACCGACTTGATCGCCGCCTTGCCCATCAGCTGCTCGGCCACCGCGGCGCCGCGTTCGCCCAGGAGCGCCGTCATGTTTTTCATGCGCTCGGCGTTGTCGCGGTCCATCGCGCCGCGAATGTCGCGCTCCGACGGACCGTTCGAACACGCGGCCAACAAGGTGAGAGACAAGGGGAAAAGCAGAATTCGAGGCGGCATCGGCAATCTCAGGGGCAGGACCGGCGTGAGCAGGGAGTGGCAGCCGCCGGCAAGCGCAGCAAGCGGCAGCTTGGCACACGAGTGCCCGATCTTCTCATCCCAGCGAAAGCGGATCGAGTGTCGTGCCTCACCCGACGAGAGCGCTTTCCCCTAACCCGCGCCCGCCATTGTCTTGAGTCAGATTCGCGGGACGGGAGACCCCTATCGTGCTCATCTGTTTTCATGAGTGGAGCCTTGATTGCGGCGGCAAGCCTCGCCCTTTCCCCATGCGTGCGTATTTGCTCTGGCGATCGGCCTAGCCTGCGCAGCGACCTTGGTAGTGGGCGTTTTGCTGACGTTTTCTTCGGTGGCCGAACGCGCCGATCGCAGCTTCGACCACTACGACGCCCTGCTCGACACTGTCGCCCAGGTCCATATCCAGGAGCAGATTCGCAGCGTCGAGCGCGAACTGCGGGTGATCGAAGCCACGCTTGATCGCCGGGCCATCCGCGCCGGCCATTCGGTGCTCACCGACATCTGGCCTTGGGTTCAGGGTTTCCAGCAGAACGACCACCACGTCTTTTTCTACAACGCTCTGCACCGGCGCATCGACACCTACCCGGCTTTTGTTCCCGACCGCTCCTTCGTCGCCGAGCAGCGCCCCTGGTTCAAAGCCGTCGATGGCACGCCGGCGCGCTGGACCGCGCCCTACCGCGAGTTCAGCTCGGGGCGGCCGGTCGTCTCTCTGGTCAAGCCGGTGCGCAGCGAGCGCGGCGAACTGCTGGGGGTGCTCGGGGTCGATCTCTCGCTCGGCGCCCTGGAAAAAACGCTGGAGCAGGCCGCCGGCCGCAACCCGGTGGTGATCCAGGTGAGGACGGTCGACGGCCACGCCGTGCTGGCCCAGACCCGACCTTTGAGCGCGACGCAGATCGCCCGCGCCGCGGAACCGGGTGACACCCTGGGAGCCCTGCGCCACGGCGCCTTGCGCCGGCAGGTACTGGCCGATCCTGGCTGGGAGGTGCTGTTTTATGTCCCGCCCGAAGAGATGGTGGCCCTCCTGGTCGCGGCGCTCAAACGCCACCTGATGCCCATGCTCGCCCTGCTCGCTTCGCTCATGTTCGCCTTCGGGCTGCTGGCGCGGCTGTTCTGGCGCGAGCGGCAGGTGCTGGCCGACGCCCTCGACGCCATGCACCAGGGGCGGCACCCGGAGTCGGAGCTGCGCCAGCAGCGCCTGTGGCTGATGGGCGAGCAGCTCGGCGCCATGAACCGGCTCGCGCAACTGGTCGGCGACGTGCGCCATCATGCCCGCCACGACGCTCTCACCGGGATTCCCAACCGGCGGGCCTTCGAGCAGGATCTCGACGCCGCGATCGCCAGCGGCGAAGGCGTCAGTCTGCTGAGTTTCGACATCGACCGATTCAAGCCGATCAACGACAGCCACGGACACAACGTGGGGGATGCCGTCCTGCGGCGGGTCAGCGCCACTCTGACGGCCCAACACCTGCCGCTCACGCTTTACCGCATCGGCGGCGACGAGTTCGCCGCCCTGGTCGACCCCGCGGTCGAACTCGAGCCCTTGTGCGAAACCATCCTCGCCGCCGTGCGCGCCCTGGCTTGGCGCGAGGCCGGGATCCACGTGACGCTGAGCCTGGGTGCGGCAAGCACCAGCGAAACCCGCCGCCGCGACGAGTTGCTGGCGTTGGCCGATGCGCGTCTCTACCGCAGCAAGCAAGCCGGCCGCGACCGCGCCACGCTGAGCGGCGGCGCGTTGAAAGCGGGCCCGGCCAGACCTGCCACGATGCCCCCGCAGATCTGATTCCGGCTCAGCGGAAAGCGCGCACCGCCCACAACACGCCCGCCACGAGCAGGGCGATCCCCAGCGCCGTCGCCGGCTCGGGCCATTGCCCGCGCAGGACAAACGCGTAAGCCAGGGCGGCCAGCGTCTCGAAAACGATCAGCTGCCCTACCAGGGTGGTCGGCAGACGCTGGCTCGCCTGGTTCCAGAACAAGGTGCCGAGCCACGACGCGAACAGGCCTATCGTCAGCATCGCCAGCACGAACACCTCAGGCCGCGGCCCGGCGGGCAAGGCGAACTCCGGCTCGGCCAGGAAGACCGCCCACAAGGCATAAGCCAGCGCCGCCAGCGGCAGGGTGACGACCCCCTGCGCCGTGGCCCACACGCGCGGGCTGCGATCGGGGTGGGCGCGCAGCCAGTCGGCGTTGCGGATCGGATACCAGGTCCAGCACGCGAGCGCGGCCACTGCCAGCAGGGCGCCGCGGGTATGCTCGGCGACATCCGCCGCCCCCGCCTGGCGCGCATGCTCGAGTTCCGCGCCGTTGACCAGCAGCAGGCCGCCGCCGATCAGGATCAGCGACGGTGCCAGCGCCCGCCAATGCAGCGAACCGTCGCGCTCGGCGTTGCGGCGATTGGTCAGCAGGGCGATCACCACCGGCAAGGTGCCCATGATCATGCTCGGCATCGGCGCGCCCGCGCTCTGGATCGCCGACGACAGCAGGGCGTAATAACAAAGGTTGCCGACCAGGGCCAGTTCGGCCGCATAAAGCCAGTCGGCGCGGCTCAAGCGGCGCAGCGCGGCGCGATCGTAAAAAGCCAGCGGCAGGGCGATCAGGCCAAACGCAAGATAGCGGCCAGCCGACATCAGCGCCGGCGGATAGTCGGGCAGCAGGACGGGAGCGACGAAGACCAGCCCCCAGAGGAGTCCGGCGGCCAGGGCGTACAAAGTACCGGTGAGCATGTCGAAACGGGAGAGTGCCGCCGCCGGCACGCCCCCGCAGAGTCGAAGCAAGCCCGCCATGCTACCTGGCGCGCTGCCGCCGTTTTGCGGTCGCCCCCCGCAGCGTGTTAGCTTCGGCCGGCAACGTGACGCAGCACAAACGGAACTTCCGTATGGCCCTCAAAGACATTTTCGGCAAAAAACCGCAGCGCCTGACCGACATGGTCAGCTGCGCGGGCTGAGCGAGCAAACTCGCCGCAGGCGAGCTGTCCCAGGTCCTGGGCAATCTGCCGCTTGGCAACGACCCTCGGGTTCTGGTCGATTTCCGGAGCTCGGACGACGCTGGCGTTTTCCTGTGGGAAGGCGGGCCCGCGCTCGTCCAGACGGTGGACTTCTTCACCCCCATCGTCGACGACCCCTATCTCTACGGCCAGATCGCCGCGGCCAACTCGATCTCCGACGTCTACGCGATGGGAGCCAAGCCGCTGACGGCGCTGGCGATCGCCGGCTTTCCGAAGGAAGGGCTGGCTACCGAAGCGATCGGCCAGATCTTCCGCGGCGGCCTCGACAAGCTGCAGGAAGCCGGGGTCGCTCTGCTAGGCGGCCATACCGTGCAAGACCCGGAGATCAAGTTCGGCTACGCGGTCACCGGCGCAGTCGACCCCAAGAAGTTGCTCACCAACGCCAAGGTCCAGGTGGGCGACCGGCTGATCCTGACCAAGCCGCTCGGTACCGGCGTGATCGGCACTGCAATGAAGTTCGAACGCTGTCCCGCCAACCTGGCCGACCGGGCAATCGATTCGATGCGAACGCTCAACAAGGCGGCGGCCGAAACCCTGCCCCGATTCGACGGCGTCCATGCCTGCACCGACATCACCGGTTTTGCCTTGATCGGCCACGCCAGCGAGATGGCGGTCGCCAGCGGCGCGACGATCGTTTTCGACGCGGCCCGGATTCCGCTGTTCGACGGCGTGTTGCCCCTGGTCCAGCGCAACCGCAACGCTGGCATCCGGACCAACCGCGACCACTTCGGCAGCGGAGTGAAAGTGGCGGCAGCACTCGAAGCCGAGATGCTGGACCTGTTCTACGACCCGCAGACCTCGGGCGGCCTGCTGATCAGCGTTGCCGCCGACCAGGCGCCGGCGCTGCTCGCGGCGCTGATCGCCGCGGGTGTGCCCGCCGTCGACGTGGGGGCCGCGGTGGAACCCACTGGCAGCTTCATCGAACTGCGCTGACTGGCACCCCGAGGGCCGCTCGGCCCTCGGGCTCGTCTCAGGCGTAGCCGGCAATCAAGCGTTGCATCAGGCGGCCCAAGTCAAAGGCCGCCGGGGCGACCGCCACGGGCTCGCAATCAAAACGCGCACTGCGCAAGGCCTCGACCACCACGGCCGCGCCCGCCGGAACCCGCAGCCGATCGCCACGGCACAGAATGAAATCGCGGACGGAAGCGCCGTGCGTGACCCAGAGCCTGCCGTGCAGGCAATGCACGACCCACGGACGGCGCCGTGCCGGCAGCGTGAAAACGACATGGCGCGCAATGCTGTAGTCGGCCAGAGGCAAGGGCTCGATCATCAGTCTCTCCCGCCCGGCTCAGCCCGGCGAGCGGCGCGAGTCGTCCGCGCGCGGCGCCAGCACGACACGGTGCGGCGCGCCGACGGCGCGACCAGTCACCACCACGGTAGGCAGCTTGACCACGGCCACCGGCTCGACGCGCGGCATGGCGTCCATGCCGTGCGAGAGCACCAGCGCCACCGCAGCGAAAGTGACGAAGAAGAAGCCGCGAGTGATGATTTTTTCGAACATGAGAGCGCTCCATTCTGGCCTGGCACCGAGGGGCGGCGCCGATGGAGGCACTCTAGGCAGGCCGGCGGGCGCGCTCCAGACC
>JAEZVV010000200.1 GCA_023443095.1 Pseudomonadota bacterium | reverse complement strand
ATCAGGCCCGGTTCGAGGTTTTGATAAACCAGATCGGGCGCTGATAACTGGTCGACAAGACCAGTCCGCCGAGCTCAGGCACCCACTGGAAACGGTTGTAGATGCTCTGGTTGATGCTGGTGAAATCCGGCCGGCTCGAGCCCGAGGCAACACCGGCGGTGACCTTCTCGACGCGCCACTGGCAGGCGCTCTTGTTGGCGAGCGTCACCTTGTAGAGGTCGAAGCTGGCGTCGCTGCCGTTGACGGCCTTAAGCGCCCACAAGCATTGATTGTCGTCGTCCCAGGTGAAGGCCGCGTCCGAGCCTTTCCATTCGCCGCTGTCGACGGCCGGCCCGACCCAGCTCGACGCATTGCCGCTGCGGGCGATGCCGGTGTCGAGTTCGATCAGCCGCGGCCACAAACCAAGCGAGGGGTTGCCGGCGAACAACAGAACGCTGTTGACCGGGTCGATCGCGGTGGGGTTGTAGCGCTCGTCGCCCACCACGTCGCCGTCGATGCGTGTCTGCCAGGTGTTGGAGGCGCGCTTCCACCAGTGGAACATGCCGCCCGAGCCTCCGATCACGTCTTCGGTCCAGGGGTGTTTGACGTAGCTGCGGTTGGGGTAGATGCCGGCCTGCGGCATGGAGGCGCGGGCATTGATCGACCAGCTGCGGCTGTTGTAGGCCTTGTCGACTTCGCTCCACCAGAAGCCGTGGACGCCGTTGAAATAACCCTGGTCGGTCGGGTGCACCATCTGGCTGCCGAAACGCAGCCACATGTCTTCGGCATCGAGAAAAACGCAGCTGGTGTAGGCATGCACCGCCACTGGCGTGCGCGGCGAGCTTTCGGTGGCGTTGTCGATGTGGTTGAACTCGAAGCTGCCGCTGCCGCCGCCGGTTGGCAGGGTCTGGCTACGGGCCGTGGGGGGCATCGGCAGGATCCACGACGGGGTTTCGCTGTTGAGCACGAAACCCAAAACGCCGTTGGCGCGGCCGTCGCCGCCGCCGCCGCCGTGGAACAGGCAGACGCTGTCGCGTTTGCGCAGCGACATGCCCGAGAAGTTCCAGGGGTTCTGATACTGGTTGAGCTCGCAGCCGCGGTAGCCGTTGCCTTCGGCGGCGCTCCAGACGTTGCGCAGGTCGGTCGGCAGGCCGGTTTCGCAGGTCGAACCCGGGATCGCGTACCAGCTGTTCAAGGGCAGGTTGGCGACCCAGGCCGGCACCGGCTTGCGTTTGGCGAGCGACATGCGCGCTTCGATCTTCTTGCCTTCGACGTCGTTGGCTTCGAAGGCGCAGGTGCCGTAGACCAGGGTGGCGTTGGTGCTGTCGTAATACGTGATGTTCGGGATCACCCAGCCGACGCCGTCTTCAAACGTGGGCAGGGGAAGCTGGCCGTAGGACTCGGCGCCGGAGTCGAGGTCGACCAGCACGGCGGTATGAACCGAGCCGTAGTCGCCGTTGCCGGTCAAGGGCCGGCCGGCGTAGCCGTAGGCTGCGGTGCCGATGTCCTTGCCCGGCATCTGCGAGTCGTTGCCCACCGGTCCCTTGCGCCAGCCGTACCACTTGCGCACCCGGCCGTCTTCGATCGTGCAGCCCCCGAAAGTCTCGTGCTGGTTCGGGTTGGCCCAGACCGAGACGGCGGCGCTGGCCCAGTTGTTGGCCGAGCCGGCCGGGGCCAGGCTGGAGCGGGCGTTGGGCAGGCGCACCTTGTAGATGTTCTTGGTGGTGCTGTAGGTGTCCGAGCGCATCACCCAGATCAGCCGCTGCGTGGGGTCGATCGCGAGCACGTTGAGCACGTAGCCGTCGCGCGGGATCTCCAATCCGGTGACGCCGGGAAAGCTGACGTGGCCGAGCCAGGCCGCGCCGCTGCAATCGAAGATCTGCAGGCCCGAGAGCGAGGGGTTGAAGCTGATGACGACGTCGAGCACCGGGTCGTAGACCGCGTTACCGAACTTCTCGCTGCCGCCGCCGATATAGGCGGCCGAGGTGGCGCTCCATTGCGTGCCCTTGGCCTTGGCCGGGTCGAACTTTGCGACCTTGGCCACGAAGGGGATCTTGTTGGCGAGGGCGTCGGAGCCGGTGCCGAAGTTGAAGCCGCCGACCATCCAAAAGACGCGTCGGCGGCTGTCCCAGGCCACCGAACTCTTGTCGTGGTGCACCGGGTATTGGTTGCCGTCGGCCGGCCAGTATTCCTGTTCGAGGCGCCAGCCGCTCGCCTGGTTGGGTTCGGCCCACAGGCCGGGGTTGCGCGAATACTGGATCTGGCTGCCGGAGTCGGCATAACCCGAGGTGCTGGGAAAGTCGCCGCCGAAAAGGTAGGCGCGGCCGTTGGGATGGCGGGCGAGGGTGGTGTGTTTGGTGGTGTTGGGCAGACCGGTGTCGTTGTGGCGAGCGACCGTGGTCAGCGTTCGCTTCTGGACGATCCAGCCGGCCAGGAAGTCGCTGTTGGGCAGCGGCGGCGGTGCCGGCGGGGGATTGGACGGATCGGTCGGGGGCAATACGGTCGGCGGCGTTTCCGGCACCGGCGGGGTCACTTCCGGTCCCACCGGCGGCTTGGTCACGGGCGGCTCGGTGGGCGGGGTGGGCACGCCCGACGGTCCTTGGGTGCCGTCGGCGGCCGAACCGCCACCGCAAGCGGCGAGGCCGGCAGCAGCGGTGGCGAGGCTGAATTTCAGAACGGTGCGGCGGGTCTGATCGGTCACTTCTCACTCCGGGGCGGTCGGTTCCGGCATGGCCGGATCGACAGGGCAAAACAAAGCCCCGGGGCGCCGCGTTAGCCGTACGACGCTGGAGGGGCAGCGACGGCAGTGTGCCAGCGGGGTTGAGCGGAGATTTCCGGGCCTAGCGGGATCAGGTGAGGGGCGGATGACGCGCAGAAACCCGAGGTTCCGGCCGCCGCGTACCGTGCCAGGCCAGGCGTGGCGAGGGATGGCGACGGACGGCAGGGAGCTGATTCGGTTCCATCGTACTTGCTCATTTTGGGCGAAGTTGGCCGGCTTTCGTTGCAAATTCAACGACGAACGGTCGACAAACTTGTCGTCCTTGCGAGCTGCATGCCAGCCTTGCGGCATGTGGGACGAGCAACGCGATCCGGGCTCGGCCTTGGTGGATCGGCGGGCGTGGCTCGCGGCGGCCGGGGCGGGGCTTCTGACGGTCTTGGGGGCGAAGGCGGCCGAACCCGCGCGGCGGCCCTTGTTGGCGGAGCCGGACAGCTACTGGCGGCGGGTTGAGCGCTTGCGCGCCGGCGACACCCTGCTGCTGGCGCCGGGCGAGTATCCGCGCGGCTTATGGCTGCACGGGCTCGAAGGCACGCCAGCGGCGCCGATTGCCATCCAGGCGCTCGATCCCTTGCGGCCACCGGTATTTCCGGCGCGCGCCGGAGCCAACACCGTGAGCCTGCTCGACAGCCGCTGGCTGGTCCTGCGCCATTTGCGGCTCGAAGGTGGCGGGCAGAGGGTCGATGCGGTCAAGGCCGAGGGCCACGCCCGTTTTGCCGACTTCATCGAACTCGATGGACTGCAGATCACCGGCTACGGCCCGTGGCAGGACGTGGTCGGCATCTCGACCAAATGCCCGGCGCAGGGCTGGGTGGTGCGCAACAACACCGTCGTGGGCGCCGGCACCGGCATGTATTTCGGCCAGTCCGACGGCAGTGCGCCGTTTGTGGGCGCACTGCTCGAAGGCAACCGCGTGTTGGGCCCGGTGGGTTACGGCATCCAGATCAAGCACCAGCGCGCGCGCGGCGGCCCCGACGCGCCGCAGGCCACAGTGATTCGCCGCAACCTCGTGCTGAAGGCGGCGAACTCGTCGACCGGCGCCCTGGCCCGGCCCAATCTCCTGCTCGGCCACCAACCCCTGGCCGGCACGGGCGCAAGCGACGGTTATCAGGTGTATGGCAACGTGTTTTTCAACAACCCGGGCGAGGCATTGCTTCAGGCCGAGGGCAACCTGGCGATCTACAACAACCTCTTTTCCAATCCGGCCGGCGATGCGGTGCGGGTGATGGCGCATAAACACCGGCCGCGTCAGGTGGCGGTGTTTGGCAATACGGTGGTGGCGCGGAGTATCGGCATCGAGATCTCGGGCGGAGAAGCCGGTTACGAGCGCAGCGCCCGTGCCAACCTGGTGTATGCGCAGTCGGTCGACCTGGGCCCGATCGCGGTCGACAACGTGTTTCAACCCTGGGCCCGCGCCCGGGACGAGTTGGTCGAGCCGTGGGCACCGCCGCCGGCGCTGGACCTGAGGCCGCGGTCGCGCTGGCCCGCCGGGGGCGGCCCTCTGCCGCCGGACCTGCTCCAACTCCCGGGCGCCGGTGATGACTTTCATGGTCGGGGGCGCAGCACGGTTTTTGCCGGGGCCTGTCCGCCGGTTGATGCCGGGCCCGAACGTTGCGGATGAGCGACATGAATATTGGACACGGGCTGGGACACTAGAGTGGTCGGCCCACGGCGTTGTGGGCGCAGGGGCTTACCGCCAGCGGCGGTGCGGGCTACAGTCGCTACCCCTTGAGGCCTTCGGTTGGGGTTGTAGCGCAGGGATGCAGGTCGTCGTTTTGTCATGCAGGGGCGCCACGCTGGAGCTGGCAAGGGTAAAAGTCAGCGGACGGGGCGTCCACGAGGAGAGGCAAGTGGTCAGGCTGTTCCGGCATCACATTGCAGTGGGCTCGTTGATGCAGTTGTTCGGCGACGCCATGCTGTTTTTCATTGCGGTCCTGCTCGCGGTCTACGTGCAGGAGCATTCGCCGATGGCCAATCCCCTGGGCGTGATGATTCCAGCGCTCAGCTTTGCCGTGTTGATGGTCGTGATCAACACCGCTTTCGGCCTCTACAGCCGGCGCGAGCCCTCGAGCTTCGGATCGCTGCTGGGGCGTTCGCTGCTGTCGGTGTCGATTGGGGTTCCGCTTGCCTACCTGATCTTTGCGGTCCTGCCCAACGGGTTGGTGGCGCAGGCGGCGATCGGCTACATGCTGCTCTACGCCCTGGCCGGGCTGATCCTGATGCGGCAGGCGGCTTTTTCCGCTCGAACCACGCGCATGGGCGCGCGCCGGGTGCTGATCGTGGGGGCCGGCCCCGAAGCGCGGGCGGTCGAGCAGGACCTGGCCTCGCTGGGCTTCCCCCAGTTCGAAGTGGTGGGTTTTTTCCCGGTTGGCCACGCCGACAAGGACGTGATTCCGGCCGAGCGCCAGTTCGCCCGGTCGGCGCGCATCACCAACCTGGTCGAGGCGCTGGCGGTGCGCGAAGTGATCGTGGCGCAATGGGACCAGCGCGGCGGCAAGCTGCCGATGGACGACCTGCTCGAGTGTCGCGTGCGCGGGGTGCCGGTGACCGATCTGGCGGTGTTCTGCGAGCGCACCCGCGGCGAGGTGCCGATCGAATCGCTCAAGGCCAGCCACCTCATCTACGGCGAAGGTTTCGCCCAGGGCATGGGGCGGCGGCTGGTCAAACGCAGCTTCGACTTTTTCGCCTCGGCCGCGCTTTTCATGGTGACCTTTCCGATCATGGCGATCACCGCCGTCCTGATCTGCCTGGAGTCGCCCGGTCCGGTGATCTATCGCCAGGAGCGCGTGGGGCGGGGGGGACGCGTCTTCACCTGCCTGAAGTTCCGCTCGATGGGGCTGGACGCCGAACGCAACGGTCCGGTGTGGGCGGCCAAGACCGATGCGCGGGTGACGCGGGTGGGGCGTTTCATCCGCAAGACCCGCATCGACGAGCTGCCGCAACTCTGGAACGTGTTGCGCGGCGAGATGAGCTTTGTCGGGCCCAGGCCCGAACGGCCGGTGTTCGTCGAACAGCTGCGGGCGCAGATTCCGTTCTATGAGGTGCGCCACAGCGTCAAGCCCGGGCTGACCGGCTGGGCCCAGGTGCGTTATTCGTACGGAGCCTCGGTCGAAGACGCCTGCCGCAAGCTGCAGTTCGACCTCTACTACGTGAAGAACAACTCGCTTTTCCTCGACGTCCTGATCCTGCTCGAGACCGTGCGCGTCGTCCTGTTCCGTGAGGGGGCGCACTGAGGCTATTCCATCTGTCAACTGTGGCGCCGGCCCGACGAAACGTCGAGGGACTGATCTATTGGTGTTCCGGGGCGGCTGCGCTGCATAGAATCGGGATCAAGCTTTCTACGCGCCGAATGGGCTCAATCGAACGTGACCGCTGAGTGGTATCTCAATCCTGCTGCGTGGTCCTACGGCTTTGCGGCTCTGGCGTTCGCTGCTTTCGCGATCCAGCTCTCGCTGGGCTGGCGCGGTGGCCGGGCGTCTTTCTTCCTGCTGGCGGCAGTCATCCTGAGCGCCTTCTGGGCGGCAGCGAGCTGTGCGTTTGCCGTCGCTCCCAGCGCGGCGATGTGGGCCAGTGCCCGCGTCTTCGACCTGCTGGGCGTCGGTGCGCTGCTCGCCTTCCTGATCTCGCTGTTTGCGCCGCGGCAGCGGCCGGTCTGGCTGGTGGTCGTGGTGGCGGGGCTGGTGCTGGCTTCGCTCGTCCAACCCGCGCCGCCGCCGGGGGTGCCCGACCTTGGTCGCGGCACCCACGCCTTCGCGTTCGGATTCCTGCTGGTGATGGCGGTGCTGGGCATGGCCCTGGTCGAACAGGTCTACCGCCGCACCTCGGAGCCGCGGCGCTGGAACGTGCGGCCGCTGTGCGTGGGACTGGCCGGAATCTTCGCGTTTGATCTGGTGCTTTATGCCGACGCGATGATGTTCCGCGTGCTCGACGAGCCGCTGTGGGCGGCGCGTGGTGCGGCGCATGCGCTGGTGATCCCGTTCCTGGGGATCGCGGCGTCGCGCAACCGGCAGTGGGACCTGGATGTCACGGTCTCGCGCGGCGTGCTCACCCAGTCCTCGACCCTGCTGGCGGTCGGCGTCTACCTGATCGGCGTGTCGGGGGCCGGGTATTACGTGCGTTTCTTCGGTGGCAGCTGGGGCGCCACGCTGGCAGCGATCCTGGTGTTCGGGGCCTTGCTGCTGCTGGCCTTCGTCGCCATCTCGGAGACCTTCCGCGCCAAGCTGCGGGTGCTGGTGGCGAAGAACTTCTTTGCCTATCGCTACGACTACCGCGAAGAGTGGCTCAGCTTCACCCGCATGCTGTCGACCGCAGTGGGCGACGTGTCGCTGCAGTCGCGCTGCATCACGGCGCTGGCCGACCTGGTCGAAAGCACCGGCGGCGCCTTGTGGCTGCGGCGCAGTGACGGCGCCTACAGCGAAGTCGAACGCACGGTCGGGGCGCCGGAAGAGGCCTGCGTGCCTGCCGCGTCGCCCTTGGTGCGTTTCCTCGCCACCAGTGGCTGGGTTCTCGATCTCAGCGACGTCCGCCGCGACCCGTCGAAATACGATCGCGATCTCCTGCCCGAGTGGCTGGCCGAGCAGGCCTATGCCTGGCTGGTCGTGCCCCTGGTGAGCGGTGACGAGCTGGTGGGTTTCGTGGTGCTGGCGCGCTCGCGCGTGAGCGTCGACCCCAACTGGGAGGTGTGGGACCTGCTCAAGACCGCGGGCACGCAGGCGGCGAGTTACCTCGCCCTGTTCCAGGCCACCGAAGCGCTGCTCGAAGCGCGCAAGTTCGATGCCTTCAACCGGATGTCGGCCTTCGTCGTACACGACCTCAAGAACCTGGTCGCGCAGCTCCAGCTGATGCTGCGCAATGCCGAGCGCCACGCCGCCAACCCCGAGTTCCAGCGCGACATGTTGCGCACCGTCGAACACGTGGTTGGCCGCATGAACCACCTGATGCTGCAGCTGCGCTCGGGCGAGTCGCCGATCGACAAGCCGCGTGCGGTCGACCTTGCAGCGCTGCTGCGCAACGTGCACAGCAACCGGGTGGCCAACCCGCATTCGATGCAGCTCGAGGCGGCCGTGGGCGTGTGGGCCTTCGGCCACGAGGACCGGCTCGAGCGCGTGGTGGCGCACCTGATCCAGAACGGTTTCGACGCCGCGGGCGAGCGCGCTCAGGTGGCCGTCCGCACCTACCGCGACGGCGACCACGCGGTGGTGGAGGTGGCCGACAACGGCGCGGGAATGACGCAGGAATTCATCCAGACCCAGCTCTTCAAGCCTTTCGCCTCGACCAAGGACAAGGGCATGGGCATCGGCGCGTACGAGAGCCATCAATACGTGGTCTCGCTGGGCGGGCGCATCGGCGTCGAAAGCGCGCCCGGACACGGCACGACGGTGCGGGTCTTCCTGCCGGCCGCGCCGCCGCAGGGGACGCTGCAGGCTGTCGAGGCGGCGGCATGAGCGAGCGCCGCCGACCCTTGCTGATCGTCGAGGACGATCCCGCCCTGCAGACCCAGATGAAGTGGGCGTTCGACAGCTACGACATCGTGCTCGCAGGCGACCGCGAATCGGCCATCAGCGCCGTGCGCCGGGTCGAACCGGCGGTGGTGACGATGGACCTGGGCCTGCCGCCCGCGCCTGACGACCCCTCCGAAGGGTTCCGCACGCTGAAAGAGATCCTGGCGGTCGCGCCCGAGACCAAGGTGATCGTGCTCACCGGCCAGGGCGACCGCGCCAACGCGCTGCAGGCGGTGGGTCTGGGCGCCTACGACTTCTACACCAAGCCTTTCGAGCCCGAGCTCCTGGGGTTGATGATCGACCGCGCGTTCCGCCTGCACGAGCTGCAGGAGGAAAACCGCCGGCTGGCCGCGATGCAGCAGCCAACCGCTCTGGGCGGGCTGATCACGCGCGACCCGGCCACGCTGCGAGCCTGCCGCACGATCGAAAAAGTGGCGCCGACGATGGCGACGGTGATGGTCCTGGGCGAGTCGGGCACGGGCAAGGAACTGTTGGCGCGGGCGGTGCACGAGATGAGCCCGCGGCGCGGGCGTTTCGTCGCGATCAACTGCGCCGCGATCCCCGAGAACCTGCTCGAGAGCGAACTTTTCGGCTACGAGCGCGGCGCTTTCACCGGGGCTTCGAAGCAGACCATAGGCAAGATCGAAACCGCCAACAAAGGCACTTTGTTCCTAGACGAAATCGGCGATCTGCCGATGTCGCTGCAGGCCAAGCTCCTGCGTTTCCTGCAGGAGCGGGTGATCGAGCGGCTCGGCGGGCGCGACGAGATTCCGGTCGACGTGCGCGTGGTGTGCGCCACGCACCAGGATCTGAAGTCGCTGATCGCGCAGGGGCGCTTTCGCGAGGACCTCTTCTACCGCCTGGCCGAGATCGTGATCGAGGCGCCGCCGCTGCGCGAGCGCACCGGCGACGCGGTGCTGCTGGCGCAGGCCTTCATGCTGAAGTTCGCCGCCGAACAGCGCCGCAGCGGCATGAGCCTGGGCGCCGACGCGGTGAGCGCGATCGAGCAGCAGCGCTGGCCCGGCAATGTGCGCGAGCTGGAAAACGTGATCAAACGCGCCGTCATCATGGCCGAGGGCAACGTGATCCGCGCCGACGACCTCGGCCTGCCCGGTACCGAGGACGGCGAAGGCGAAGCCGCGCTCAATTTGCGCGCGGTGCGCGACGAGGCCGAGCGCAGTGCGCTGCTCAAGGCGCTGGCGCGGACCAACAACAACCTGAGCCGCGCCGCCGACGTCCTGGGCGTGAGCCGGCCCACCCTGTACGACCTGATGCACCGCTTCGGACTGAAGTGATTCCGACCAGAGGAAACGACATGAACGCCAGCCCTTCGCGCCTCCGACTGACCCTGCTTGCCGCGGCCATCGCTGCGACCCTGCTCGGCGCCTGCGGCAAAAGTCCGGAAAAGCTGATCGCGTCCGGCCAGGACTACCTGGCCAAGGGTGACGACAAGGCGGCGATGATCCAGTTCAAAAACGCGCTGGTCGAAAATCCCGACAACGGCCAGGCGCGGCTTCTGCTGGGCCGGGCCTTGATCGGTACCGGCGATTACGCCGGTGCCGAAAAGGAGCTGCGGCGGGCGCTTGAACTCGGCCAATCGCCCGACCAAGTCATTCCCCTGCTGGTGCAGGCGCTGAGCGAACAGGGCCAGATCGACGTCGTGATCAAGGAGTACGCCCAGCGCAAGCTTGACAAGCCCGAGGCGGAAGCCGCTTTCAAGGCCTATCTCGGCGACGCCCTGCTGTCGCGCCGACTGCGCGACGAGGCGAGCGCCGCTTATGCGGCGTCGCTCGCCGCCCAGCCGGGGCAGCCGCGCGCGCGCCTGGGGCAGGCGCGGTTGCTGGCCATGGACGGCAAGCTGGCGGAAGCCGCCGCCGCGGTCGAACAGGTGGTGGCCGATGCGCCGGCACTGGGCGAGGCCGGCCTGTTGCTGGCCGACCTGCGCACCGCCCAGGGCGACCCGGCGGGGGCGCGCAAGGCGCTCGAAGCCGATGTTGGACACAACCCCAAGTTCATGCCGGCCCGCCTGGCGCTAGTGCAGAGCCAGCTGGCGGCGGGCGAGCTTGACGAAGCCGGCCGCCAGATCGAAGCCGCCAAGGCGGTTGCGCCGGGCGACCTGAGGCTGACGTATTTCGACGGCCTGCTCGCTTACCGCAAGGGCAACAAGGCGATGGCGAGCGAACGCCTGGCCCAGGTGCTGAAGGCGGCGCCGGACTACGTTCCGGCCCTGGTCCTGAGCGGGCTGATCGAGCTCGAATCCAACAACGCGACCATGGCCGAAACCCATCTGCAGGCGGCGATCGCCCGCGCTCCCGGCCATTCCGAGGCGAGGCGGCTGCTGGCCGCCAGCTATCTGCGCACCGGCCAGACGGCCAAGGCGAAGGAGGCGCTCCAGCCTCTGGTCGAAGGCAATACCAAGCCCGATGCCGGACTGCTGTTGCTGGCGGGGGAGGCGGCCTTGGCCGCCGGTGATGCGGGCGGAGCCACGGGTTATTTCAAGACCGCGGCCGAAGTCCCCGGAGCGGGCGGCGACAGCCGCCGCGCCGCGGCGCTGACGCGTCTGGGGCAGATCCAGCTTCAGGGCGGCAACGTCGACCTCGGTCTCAAGGAACTGGAGGCGGCGAGCGCGCTCGACCCCAACCAGGTCCAGGCCGATCTCAGCGTGATCGCCAACCACCTGTCGCGCAAGGAATACGACAAGGCGCTGGAGGCAGCACGCAAGCTGGAAAAGCGCCGGCCCGACAGTCCCTTGTCGCATCAGGTGGTGGGCAACGTCCTGCTGGCCAAAAAGGATGTCGCCGGCGCGCGCAAGAGCTTCGAGCAGGCGCTCAAGCTCGACCCGACCTATCTGCAGGCCGCTTTCGTGCTGAGCAACCTCGACCTCGCCGACAAAAACGTGGCGGTGGCGCGGGCGCGCTACGAATCGATCATCGAGAAGGATCCCAAGAAAGAGGGGGCGTACATCGGGCTTGCCGACCTGATCGCTCGCTCGGGCGGGAACCCCGACGAAGTCGTGCGCACCCTGCAGCGCGCAGTGACGGCCAACCCGTCGGCGGTGGCGTCCCGGCTCGCTCTGGCGAGTTTCTACCTCAACCGCAAGGAGCCCAAGCTTGCGGTCGCGGCGGCGCGCGATGCGGCGGCCCTGGCGCCCAACAACCCGCGCGTGCTCGAGACGCTGGCTGCTGCCAACGAGGCGGCGGGCGACCAACATCAGGCGATCGAGGCGCTCAACAAGCTGGTTCAGGTTTCGCCCCGGCAGGACGAGGCCCTGGTCCAACTCGCCGCCGCCTATGCGCGCATGGGGCAGCCCGACAAGGCGGCCGAAAATCTGCGCAAGCTGCAGGCTTCGCGCCCGGCCGACGAAGGTGTGACGCGCGAACTGGTGAACCAGCTGCTGCAGGCGAACAAGCCGGAAGAAGCCTTGCGCGAGGCGCGCAACGCCCAGCGTGCCAAGCCGAACTCGGCGCTCGGCTTCGTACTGGAAGGCGACGTGCTGGCGGCGCAAGGCCAGGCGGCGGAAGCCGAGGCGGCTTATGCCAAGGGCTTGAAGGCCTTGCCGACCAGCACCGTGCTGGCGATCCGGCAACACGCGGCAATGGACCGCGCCGGCCGCAAGAGCGAGGCCGACGCTTTTGCCGCCAAGTGGCTCAAGGCCGCGCCCAAGGACAACGGCATGCGCATGTACCTGGCCGAGCGCGACATGAGTGCGCGCGACCTGAAGTCGGCGCAAGCGCAATACAAGGTAGTGCTTGCCTCCCAGCCCGATAACGTGGTGGCGCTCAACAACCTGGCCTGGGTGAGCGGTGAGCTCGGCGATCCGCAGTCGATCGCGTACGCCGAACGCGCGCTCAAGCTCGCTCCGCAAAGCCCGCAGGTGATCGACACGCTGGGCGGCCTGCTGATCAAGAAGGGCGACCTCGCCAAGGGGCTCGAGTACCAGGAGCGGGCGGTCCAGCTCGCCCCCAACGCGCCCAGCCTGCGAGTCAACTATGCGCGCGGCCTGATCAAGGCCGACAAGAAGGATCAGGCGCGCAAGCAGCTCGAAGCCGCTCAAGCCATACCCGGCGAATCGCCGGCCAAGAAAGAAGCTGCCGACCTGCTCAAGACTCTGTGAGCGGCTCGGGGCCGAGATATCGTGTTCTGAACTGGGGAGAAGAAATGTCAGTCGTTGCCGTGGTGGGTCTGGGTTACGTGGGCCTGCCGCTCGCCGTGGAATTCGGCAAGAAGTTCCGGACCATCGGCTTCGATCTTTCGCAGGCCAAGGTGGAGGCTTACCGGCGTCATGTGGATCCGACCGGGGAGGTCAGCACCGACGATCTCAAGGCCGCGACTCAGCTCGAGTGTTCGACCGATCCGGCAGCGCTCAAGGACGCGGATTTCGTGATCGTGGCGGTGC
>JAEZVV010000175.1 GCA_023443095.1 Pseudomonadota bacterium | reverse complement strand
GGTGAGAGTTCGAGCACCTGGTCGAGCGTGCGGGCGAAACTCGCGCGGCTCTGCTTGGGCAGGCCGTAGATGAGGTCGAGGTTGACCGACTTGAAGCCGCAGGCGCGCGCTTCGTCGATCGTCGCCTTGGTCATCTCGAAGGGTTGGATGCGGTTGACCGCCTTCTGTACCTCGGGGTCGAAGTCCTGCACACCGCAGCTCATGCGGTTGAAGCCGAGCTTGGCCAGGGCGCGGACCTTGTCCGGCGGGGTCGAACGCGGATCGACCTCGATCGAATACTCGCCCTTCTCTTCCAGAGGGAAACGCTTGGTGAGGATCTCCATCAGGCGCGCGAGTTCCTCGTTGGTGAGGAAGGTCGGCGTGCCGCCGCCGAAGTGCAACTGCTCGAGGCTGCGGCCTCCGGTCAGCCGGGCTGCGACCAGGTCGGCCTCGCGCTCGATCATCTCGAGGTATTCGCTCGCCTTGCCATGGTCCTTGGTGATCACCTTGTTGCAGGCGCAGTAATAGCAGACCGTATTGCAAAACGGCACATGGACGTAGAGCGACAGCGCAGCAGGCACTTGCGCGGCAGCCCGCGCCGCCAAAGCGTTTCCGAACGCCTCCGCATCGAAAGCCTCAACGAAGCGATCAGCCGTGGGGTAGGAGGTATAACGCGGGCCTGGGCCGTCAAAACGCTGCAGCAGGGCGGCCTCTGGAATGGCCACTTCATTTCGTGCAGTCATCAACATGGGATTTTCCTTTAACTGACCCAATCGGATCTTTGCTGCTATTATTTCTGCCGGTCTCCACCCTCCCTTGACGGATATCAACCGCCATAGTGTGGTAGCTGAGCAGAGGCGACCAATCGTCGTTTCTGGTGCGGCGCGATGTTCGGATGTCTGTTAACTCAGGCGTTATTTTCAGGCAGTTTTCCAGATTCGGAATTCGTGGAATTCGAGGGGGTCTGATCTTTCCGGAAGCTATGCCCTGATGAACGCACCCAATGTCACGATCTCCAGCCTCCGGGTCGCTTGCTCGAACTGCAACCTGCGTGAGCTCTGTCTTCCCCTCGGCCTGTCGCTGAAGGAAATCGAACGCCTTGAGGAGCTCGTGGCAACGCGCAAACGAGTCAAGCGCGGCGATGCTCTGTTCCGAGCCGGCGACCGCTTCGAATCGCTCTACGCCGTTCGACTCGGTTTTCTCAAGAGCACGGTCATGTCCTCGGACGGACGTGAACAAGTCACCGGCTTTCACATGGCTGGCGAACTGGTGGGGCTGGACGGCATTTCGTCCGAGCAGCACTCGTGCGACACGGTCGCCCTCGAAGACACCGAAGTCTGCGTCATCCCCTACGAGCGACTCGAAGAAGTGGCCAGCACGATGCCGGCCCTGGGCAACCACTTCCACAAGGTCATGAGCCGGGAAATCGTGCGCGAACACGGCGTCATGCTGCTGCTCGGATCGATGCACGCGGAAGAACGTCTGGCCGCCTTCCTGCTCAACCTGTCGCAGCGCTTCGAAGCGCGCGGTTACTCGCGCACCGAGTTCGTGCTGCGCATGACCCGCGCCGAGATCGGCAGCTTCCTCGGCCTCAAGCTCGAAACCGTCAGCCGCGTGTTGTCGCGCTTCTCGCACGAAGGCCTCATCGAGGTCAACCAGAAGCACGTTCGCATCGTCAACGCCGAAGGGCTGCGCGGCATCGTCTCCGCCCAGGCCAGCTAAGTCGAAGCGATGGTCGGCCCGCAACCCGGGCCGCCGTCCTCTCGCTTGGGACAACCCGCCGGGCGCTCGACCGCCTCGAGCGGGCAGCGGTTCACCTCGAACGGCGAGCGCGCCAGAAAGACCGTCAGCGCGCTCGACCCCACCCCCAGCGCCCAGAAGGCAAAAAAACCGATCGCATAAACGCTCATCCGGCCCATTTCCAGTGGCACGCCGAACAGGCAGATGTCGCTCGGATCGATCATGGCGAAGAACGCCAGCTCGGCGATACAGGCCACCAGAAACGATGGCCAGAGCACCCAGGCCAGCCGCTGCGCGAAGCTGTTGGACATTGTCTCCTCCCATGCTGGGGGTTCTTTTTCTTGTGTCCTGAGCTTACGGCGTTTGCGGGCGGATGCGGAACTCTCCGCCCGCCCCGGTCTTCAGCCGGTCGTCAACACGCCAAGCTTGTGTCTCCAACACGACAGTCCAGGCCACGGGTGCTCCCACCGCTTCCGCTGCGCGCCAGCTGCCGGCGAACTCGGCTCCGCGTCCGTCGCTGGCGGCGCTGACCCGGGACAGGATCGCAGTCCGATCGAGTTCGCGTTTGCCAGGGTGAACCAGGCGCACCTGCAACGCCGGCTCGGGCGGCATCGGCGCCGCCGAGGCGAGCCTGACTCGCACCGCGTCGCCGTCGTTGATGCCCTCGAAATGCGCCCAGCCTTCGACCTTGAGTTCCGCGCCTTTCTGGGCGCGGCTCAGATCGCGGTCGATCGCCAGGCCTTCTTTGTAGTAGTCGGCCGCGGTCGGCCCATCGAAACCGCGGGCAGCGATGATGCCGGTCGCGATCCCGGCGACCACCACGATCGCGGGCCCGCTCATGATGATCCAGGGCCAGGGCTCGCGGTACCAGGGCTTGGGGATCCGATTCTGATTCATGACTGTCCTTCTTCGAGCGGCGGGACCTAGCGCGGCAGGCTGAGGAAAACGGTCTTCTCGCGCACGAGCACCGCCTCGTCGTCGACTGCGGCGACTTCCAGCACGATCTTGTTCGACCCCGGCTCCAAGCCCTCGGGAGGCGCCGACAGGCGCAGCGGCACCGCCTGGGTGCTGCCCGCCGACACGGTGAAGCGCGGGCTGGTTTCGATCTTCAGGTCCTTGACGCCCTCGGCACGCAGAACGTAATCGCGCGGCGACTCGGTGGTGTTGATGACCTGCAGCCGATAGGTGTTGACGACGCGACCGTCATCCCCCTCACTCGCGAGCGAGCCGCGGTCGCGGATGATGTCGACCTTGAGCGGCACCCGCACCCACAGGGCAAGAGTCAAGGCGGCCACCACCGCAGCGAGAACCGCGGTATAGACCAACACGCGCGGGCGCAGGATGTGCGACAGAATGCCTGCGCGACCGTAATGCTGATTCAGAGCGTTTTCGGTCGAGAAGCGGATCAGACCGCGCGGCGACCCGACCTTGTCCATCACGAAGTCGCAGGCGTCGATACACGCGGCGCAGCCTATACATTCGTATTGCAGCCCGTTGCGGATGTCGATCCCGGTCGGGCACACCTGCACGCACAGGCCGCAGTCGACGCAGTCGCCGAGCCCCTTGTCCCTGCGGCCGACCGCCTTGCCGCCGGCGCCGCGCGGTTCGCCACGTCCGCGGTCGTAACTGATGATCAGCGTGTCGGGATCGAACATCGCGCTCTGGAAGCGTGCGTAAGGACACATGTACTTGCAGACCTGCTCGCGCAACCAGCCCGCGTTGCCATAAGTCGCCAGACCATAGAACAGGATCCAGAACAGCGCCCAGCCGCCCACTTGCCAGGTGATCACTTCGATCCCGAGCTCGCGGATCGGCGTGAAAAAGCCGACGAAGGTGTAGCCCGTCCACAGGGCCACCGCGATCCAGGCCGCGTGTTTGGCCCCCTTCAGAGCCAGCTTGCGCAGCGAGGCCGGCTGGCGATCAAGCGCCATGCGTTTGGCACGGTCGCCTTCGATCACCCGCTCGATCCACATGAAAATTTCCGTGTAGACCGTCTGCGGACAGGCGAAGCCGCACCACAGACGCCCGCCCACCGCAGTAAACAGAAAGAGCGAAAGCGCAGCGATGATCAGCAGCGCAGTGAGATAGATGATGTCCTGCGGCCAGAGCATCAGGCCGAAGATGTAGAACTTGCGGGACGCCAGGTCGAACAGCACCGCCTGGCGGTCGTTCCATTGCAGCCAAGGCAGGCCGTAGAAGACGATCTGGGTGATCCACACCAGAGCCCAGCGCCATTTCTGGAAGAGCGCGAGCGACTCCCCGATCTTCTGGCGCGGGTAGATCTCCTTGCGCTTGGTGTACAGGGCGATCTCGACTTCCTGTACGGCGGCGACGGACGGCTTGTCGGCGCTGGCCGCTGGCTCCTGCCTGCGCTTGGCCTCGATGGTTTCCATGGACTTCCCGATGCGACAAGACGCGACCTGCCAAAAAGCAGGCCGCGTCGAACTACAAGCTAACTACCAGTGAACTACACCTATTGCGGCTTGACCGCTGCGCCCGCCGGATGGCTAAGCGACCAGACATAAGCCGCGACGAGATGGATCTCGGGCCCGGACAAAATCTGCTTGAACGCCGGCATCACGTTCGTGCGGCCCGCGTCGATGCTCTCGGTAACCGTCGCCAGACTGCCGCCGTAGAGCCAGATCTTGTCGGTCAGGTTGGCCGAACCGAGGGCGATGTTGCCCTTGCCGTCAACGCCGTGGCAGGCTGCGCACACCGTGTCGAACTTCTCCTTGCCCTTGACCGCCTTGGCCGAGTTGTGCGCCGAGCCCGACAGCGACAGGACGTAGTTGGCGACATCCTCGACCGTGGCCTTGCCGCCCAGGGCCGCGCCCATCGGCGGCATCATGCCGTTGCGGCCGCCGGTGACGGTGGTGACGATGTTGTCGGGCGCGCCGCCATACAGCCAGTCGTTGTCGCTGAGGTTGGGGAAGCCGCGCGAGCCGCGCGCGTCGGAGCCGTGGCACTGGGCGCAGTTGTTCAGGAAGATGCGCTGCCCGATCACGATCGCCTTCGGGTTGCCGGCCAGTTGCTCGATCGGCTCCTTGGCGAAGGCTTCGAACATCGGGCCGTATTTTTCCTGCGCCAGCTTGACCTCGCCGTCGTACTGGCCGGTCGAGCTCCACTTCAGCATGCCTTTCCACTCGGTGCCCAGGCCCGGGTAAAGCGCCAGGTAGAGCAGCGAGAAGACCACCGTCAGGTAGAACATCACGATCCACCAGCGCGGCATCGGATTGTTGAACTCCTGCAGGTCGCCGTCCCAGACGTGACCGGTGGTGTTCGGGTCGCCCGCGGCCGGACCGGCCGCGCCGTTGGTCTTGGCGAGAATCTTGCGACGGCTCTGCATCCACAGGAACACGCCGCAACCGACGACCGAAACGAGCGCGATGATGGCGACGTAGTAGTCCCAGAACACGCTGTAGAAACTGCTGGCTTGAAAGTCTCCGCTCATGTTTTTTCTCTCATTCGCGGTTGTCGTCGACGAACGGCAGCATCTGTGCCTGCTCGAACTCTTGCTTGGCGGGGCGGCTCCAGGCCCAGGCGCAGATCCCGACGAAAGTCAGAAAGCTCGCCACGGTGATGAGCGATCGCAGGTCGTTGATATCCACGGTCATCTCCTTCACTGAACGAAGCTGCGCAACTCGATGCCCAGGCCCTGCAGATAGGCCACCACCGCGTCCATCTCGGTCTTGCCCTTGAGGGCTTCGGGCGCCTTGGCGATCTGCTCGTCGGTGTAGGGAACGCCGAGCGCGCGCAAGGCCTTCATGCGCGCCTGAACGTCCCACTGCTCGACCGAATTCTTGGCCAGCCAGGGATAAGCCGGCATGTTCGATTCCGGCACCACGTCGCGCGGGTTGTTCAGGTGGACGATGTGCCACTGATCCGAGTAGCGGCCGCCAACACGGGCCAGGTCCGGACCGGTGCGCTTGCTGCCCCACTGGAACGGATGGTCGTAGACCGACTCGCCCGCAACCGAGTAATGGCCGTAGCGCAGGGTCTCGGCGCGGAACGGACGAATCATCTGCGAGTGGCAGTTGTAGCAGCCTTCGCGAATGAAGACGTCGCGCCCCATCAGCCGCAGGGGTTCGTAGGGCTTGATGCCGGCGACCGGCTGCGTCGTCTGGCGCTGGAAGTAGAGCGGAACGATCTCGACCAGACCACCGACGGCGACCGTCAGGATGGTCAGCACGATCAGCAGGCCGATGTTCTTCTCGATGGTTTCGTGTGAGAACTTCATGGTTTTTCTTCTCCGTTGCGACTCAGGCGTGCGCCGCAGCCACCGGCACGGCCACCGTGGTGGGCGAGCCGGCACGGATAGTCTTGTAGAAGTTGTAGGCCATCATGAACATGCCGGCGAGGTAGAGCAGGCCTCCGGCGAGACGGATCACGTAGAACGGATAGGTCGCCTTGACGGTCTCGATGAAGGGATAGGTCAGGGTGCCGTCGTCGTTGACCGCGCGCCACATCAGGCCCTGCATCACGCCTGCGATCCACATCGCCGCGATGTACAGGACGATGCCGATGGTCGCGACCCAGAAGTGGGTGGTGACGAGCTTGACCGAATACATCTCGGTGCGGCCGTAGAGGCGCGGCAGCAGGTAGTAGAGCGAACCGATCGTGATGAAGCCGACCCAGCCCAGCGCGCCCGAATGCACGTGGCCGATGGTCCAGTCGGTGTAGTGCGACAGCGCGTTGACGGTCTTGATCGCCATCATCGGGCCTTCGAAGGTCGACATGCCGTAGAAGGACAGCGAGACGATCAGGAACTTCAGGATCGGGTCTTCGCGCAGCTTGTACCAGGCACCGCTCAAGGTCATGATGCCGTTGATCATTCCGCCCCAGGACGGCGCCAGCAGGATCAGCGAGAACAGCATGCCGAGCGACTGGGTCCAGTCAGGCAGGGCGGTGTAGTGCAGGTGGTGGGGGCCGGCCCACATGTAGGTGAAAATCAGCGCCCAGAAGTGGACCACCGACAGGCGATACGAATACACCGGGCGGCCGGCAGCCTTGGGCACGAAGTAATACATCATGCCCAGGAAGCCCGCGGTCAGGAAGAAGCCCACCGCGTTGTGGCCGTACCACCACTGGACCATCGCGTCCTGCGCGCCGGCGTAGGCCGAATACGACTTCCATTCGGTCCACGAGCCGCCGAAGAAGGCGGTCGGCATTTCCATGCTGTTGACGATGTGCAGGATCGCCACCGTCAGGATGAAGCCGCCGAAGAACCAGTTGGCCACGTAGATGTGCTTGCCCTGGCGCTTGGCGATGGTGCCGAAGAACACGACGGCGTAAGCCACCCATACCAGCGTGATCAGGATGTCGATCGGCCACTCGAGTTCGGCGTACTCCTTGCCGCTGGTCATTCCCAGCGGCAGGGTGATGGCCGCGAGGACGATCACTGCTTGCCAGCCCCAGAAGGTGAAGGCCGCCAGGCCATCCGAAAACAGGCGCGCCTGACAGGTGCGTTGCACGACGTAATAGCTGGTGGCAAACAGCGCCGAACCGCCGAAAGCAAAGATGACGGCATTGGTGTGCAGCGGGCGCAGACGGCCGAAGCTCAGCCAGGAGACGCCGAAGTTCAGCTCCGGCCAGGCGAGCTGGGCGGCGATCCACACCCCGACCAACATGCCCACGATGCCCCACACCACCGTCATCACCGCAAACTGGCGGACGACCTTGTAGTTGTATGTCGTGTTTGCAGCCGCGTGACCCGCGACTCCCGGGCTGATGCCGCCCGCAGCGATGGCTTGACTCATTGAACCCCCGTCATGCGAATAACCTCTGAAAATTTGCGATGCCTGCAACGCGCGAACGCGGCGCAGTTCTCGAGCTTGGCGACGATGCGATCCTAGGGTTCACCCGCATGTGGCGATTGATGCAAATCAACGCCGCCAACGCAGTCGGCCCACGCTCCATGATTTGTCGTCACCGCAAGCGGTCGACTGTCGGCACAATGCCAAACGGAACAGTTAGCGGCGCTGCGGCTCCTCGTCGTCGTCGAGCACGCGGCCACCTTCCCGTTCGATGTCTTCGAACTGACCGCTCATGACCGACCATACGAGCACGGCACCGATGCCGAGCACGATCAGGACAGACAGCGGGATGAGAAGGTAGAGCGAGTCCATCAGTACAACGCGGCTATCGAGCCGGAACACGTCGCGCACGCAGCGCATTGGCTACAACGAACAAAGAACTCGCAGCCATGCCCACTGCCGCAAAAGCCGGCGACACGTAACCCAAGGCGGCGGCAGGCACGATGCCCACGTTGTAGACGAAGGCCCAAGCCAAGTTTTGCCGCACGATCCGCATCGCTCGAGCGCCTAGAGTAAACGAGTAAGCAACTTCCTCCAAACGGGAGTTCATCACCAGCAGGTCGGCATGCGCTTGCGCGAGCGTCGATCCTTGCGCTAGGGCGATCGACACGTCCGCCTGAGCGATCACCGGCGCGTCGTTCATGCCGTCTCCCAGCATCGCCACGCAATGACCTGCGGTCTGCTCCTGCTGCACCAGGCTGCGTTTGGACTCCGGGGTCTGGTGCGCGTAGACCCGCTCTATCCCCAGCGCAGCGCCGACGGCCTGGGCGGGCTCGCGGCGGTCGCCCGAAACCAGCATCAGGTTCACGCCCTGCGCCGCCATCGCCGCCGCCAACGCGCGGGCGTCGGGGCGCAGCTTCTCGCCGAAGATGAAAATCGCCACCGCCCCCGCCTCGTCGGCCAGAACGATATGGCTGGCGGCGCTGCGGCCTTCGTCGGCCACCCGCTGCGCCACCTGGGCGCGCGCCGCCGGCCGCTCGGCCAGAGCGAACTCGGGCTTGCCCAGCCGCCAGCGCTGGCCTTCGATCCGGCCCTCGACTCCGGCCGACGCCTCCACCCGCCCCAGCTCCAGCGGCGGCAGCAGCGCGCCGCGAACCTTGGCCTCGGTCGCGATCGCACGGGCAAAGGGGTGGGCCGACAACGATTCGAGTGCCGCCGCCACCGCGAGCGTGTGCAGCGGGTCGGACTCGCGCAGCGGAATCTGCTTGAGCAGGCTCGGCTCGCCCGTAGTCAAGGTGCCGGTCTTGTCGCAGGCGAGCACGTCGACCTTGGCCAGCGCCTCGATCGCCGCCACCCGGGTCAGCAAGACGCCGCGCGAGGCCAGCGCCGACTGGGCCGCCGCCAGCGCCGCCGGCGCCGCCAGCGACAGCGCGCACGGGCAGGTCGCCACCAGCACCGCGATCGCATTCGGCAAGGCCTGCTCGGGGTCGACCAGCCACCACCCAATCACGGTAGCCAGTGTGATGAGAATCACAATCCACAAGAAGCTGCCTGCGACCCGGTTGGCCAGTTCGACGATCCGCGGCCGATCGCGCCCGGCCTCGTCGACCAGGCGCTTGAGCGCAGCCAGCGTCGTCGCCGAACCGGTGCGGGTGACTTCGACCACCAGCGGCTGGTCGAGGTTGATCGAGCCCGCCAGCACGCCGTCGCCGGTGCCTTTGTCGATCGGGGTCGATTCGCCCGTAAGCCAGGCTTGCGAGATGCTGCTGTCGCCCTGCACCACCAGACCGTCGGCCGGCACCGACTCGCCCGGCGCCACCAGGACATACTCGCCCACGGCGAGTTCCTCGGCCGCGACCGGCGTGCTGGCAAGCGACGACGGGAAGGCCAGCAGCCGTTGCGCCACCAGGGTCTGGCGCTGCCGCAAGGACTCGACCTCGTCCTGCGCCACGGCCAGGCCCTTGGCCTGCAGCCAGCGCGACCCCAGCACCAGGGCGACGAACATCGTCACCGAATCGAAATACACGTGGCCGTCGGCGTTGAACGTGCCCCATACGCTGGCGGTGAAGGCCGCCCCGATGCCGAAGACCACCGGCACGTCCATGCCTATGCTGCCCATTCGCACCTGGCTCAGCGCCGCCCGCACCAGCGGCTGGGCGCAGAACAGCATCACCGGCACAGTCAGGATCAGCTGCGCGATGCGCAGCAGCTGCTCGACATCGGGCGAGATCTCGCCTGGCGCCGCCAGATAGGCGGGGATCGCCAGCATCATCACCTGCATCATGACCAGCCACGCCACCAGCAAGCGCAGCAGGTCGACGCGGCGGGCGCGACGCACGGCCTCGGCGCTGCCGTCGGTGCGGTAACCGGCCGCGCGGATCTGCGACTCGAGCGCCGCCCGCGTCACCCGCTCGGGGTCGTAAGCGACATAGGCGCGGCGTGCACCGAAATCGACATGGGCCTCGGCCACGCCGGCCAGCCGCCGCAAGCGGTGTTCGATCAGCAGACCGCAGGCGGCGCAGACCATGCCATGGACATCGATCAGGTCGCGCGCACTGGCTGCCGCAGGTGCCGCCTCGCGCTCGATGCGCTCCAGGTCGTGGCTCGAGGACTGCGCCAGGTAGAGCTGCTCGGAGATAAACGCGCAGCCGTGGCAGCAGAAAGACTGCATCGCCGGGCCGACCTTGCGCTGGACGACCTTGAGGCCGGCGAGCCGATCTCCGCAATGGGCGCAGGCGCCGGCCTCGATCGGAGCGCCTGGGGCGGCGGCAACCTTCGCCTTGCGCGCCGTGGGAGCTGTCATGCAGTGGCCCTACAAAAAGAAATGCGGCGATCGCAAAACGCATCGAGAGCCTTCACTCTCGATACGCCCCTCCCTTGCGTCGCCGCCGAAAACTGAACAGCCCGCAATATAAGGGTGAACCCTGATCGCCACTTGATTCCGGTCAAAAACCCGACCCGCCGCGAGCTTCAGGCGAAATTCGGGCCGATCAGGTCGATGCGGTCGGTGCAGAAAGCATCCACCCCCCAGGCCAGGATCTCTCGCGCGCGCGCCGGCTCGTTGACGGTGTAGCAGAACAGCCAGTAGCCCGCGTCCTTGACCGCCCGCGCCAGCTCGGGCGTAAGGTGCTTGTGGTTGGTGTGCAGGGACACCGCGCCCACGCTCTCGAGTTCGTCGCGCCAGTTGGCCGGAACCTGGTCGATCAGAAAACCGCGCGGAATATCGGGCGCAGCGGCGCGTGCCGCGAGCAGCGCAGGTTTCTTGAACGAGGAAAACAGCGGCGCACGCGGATCGATCCCGGCAGCCGCATCGCCGCCCGGGCGGATCACGTCGGCATACAGGCGCGCCGTCTCGCGCGCGACGATCTCGCCGGTCCGCGCCTCGAAGCCGGCCGCCGGCTTGATCTCGATGTTCGGCCACACCTGGTGCTTGCGGCAGTATTCAATCGCCAAGGCAAAGCTCGGCACCAGTTCGCCCGCGAACCGGGGCGAGTGCCAGCCGCCGGCGTCGCGCGCCGTGATCTCCTGGGCGCTCATCGCCGCAATCCTGCCTTCGCCCGCCACCGTGCGGCCGAGGGTTTCGTCGTGCATCAGGATCGGCACCTCGTCGGCCGGCAGCATCGCGTCGAACTCGATCGCATGAAAGCCGAACTCGGTGCCGGCGCGGATGCCGGCAATGGTGTTCTCGGGCGCCAGGGTGCCGCCGCCGCGGTGGGCGAGGACGCGGGCCCAGGGCCAGGGCAGGCTTGAACTCATGAGGTTTCCTTTCGCTGTTTCTTGCGCACGTAGACGATTTTCTCGATCCGCGCGACGGTCAGACCCTGCTCGTCGCAGACTTCGGTCCGGAACAGATGCAGGTGTTTGTCGCCCGCGGCCGTGGCGGCGTGGATCTGCTCGAGGTCGTGATCGCTCAAGGCAAAAACCGCCCGCACCGTGCCGCGGCCGGGAGCCACGTAATCGATCGTGGCCGACTTGTCCCACACCCGGTAGTCGCTCGAGAGATTGCGCATCACCATCAGCATGAAAAACGGATCGGTCATGGCGTAGAGCGAACCGCCGAAATGCGCTCCCACATAGTTGCGGTTGCGCCACGACAGCGGCAGCTCGACCCGCACTTCGCGGAAGTCGTGCGCGATGTGGCGGACCTTGATGCCGGCGCCGAGGAACGGCGGCCAGAGATTCATGACGAACTTGAGCAGGGCGGGCGAAGGCGAGCGGGCCATGGCGCCATTCTAGAGTCAAGACTCGGGCGAGCTAAGCTTGGCCCCTTGTTTCACCAACTGCTTTCACCGCAATGCCCGCACTGCAAGGCCTCCGCATCCTCGACCTCTCACGGGTCCTCGCCGGCCCCTGGGCCACCCAGCTGCTGTCCGACCTTGGCGCCGACGTCATCAAGATCGAGCGGCCCGGCGTCGGCGACGACACCCGCCACTGGGGGCCGCCCAACCTCACCGACAGCGCCGGCCAGCCCACCGCCGAAGCCGCGTATTACCTGGCCGCCAACCGCGGCAAGCGCTCGGTCGCGGTCGATCTTTCCACCCCCGGCGGACAGGAGGTGATCCGCGCCCTGGCGGCTCAGTCCGATGTCGTGGTCGAGAACTACAAGGTCGGCCAGCTCGCCAAATACGGGCTCGACTACGCCAGCCTGTCAGCGCTCAACCCGCGCCTGGTGTATTGCTCGATCACCGGCTTCGGCCAGACCGGACCGTATTCGCACCGGCCGGGCTACGACTACATCATCCAGGCCATGAGCGGCTTCATGTCGATCACCGGCGAACGCGACGGCCTGCCCGGGGCCGGGCCGCAGAAAGCCGGGGTTGCCATCGCCGACCTCTTCACCGGGCTGTATTCGCTGATCGCCATCCTCGCCGCGATCGAGCAGCGCCACAGCACCGGCCGCGGCCAGCACATCGACATGGCCTTGTTCGACACCATGGTCGCGGCGCTCGCCAACATGAACACCAATACGCTGATCGGCGGGTTCACGCCCCGGCGTGCCGGCAACGCCCACGGCAACGTCGTGCCCTACCAGGTGTTCGAAGCAGCCGACACCCCGTTCGTGCTGGCCGTCGGCAACGACGGGCAGTTCGCCCGCCTGTGCGACGTCGGCGGCCGCCCCGAACTCGCGGCCGACCCGCGTTTCGCCCGCAACGAAGACCGCATCGTCCATCGTGCCGAACTGATCCCGGAACTGGCGGCCATGATCCGCACCCGCCCCGCCGCCTACTGGCTCGAGGCACTCGAAGCCGCCTGCGTACCCGCCGGCCCGATCAACACGATTCCGCAGGCGCTCGCCGACCCGCAGATTCTCTCGCGCGGGCTGCGCATCGACCTGCCGCATCCGCTCTCGGGTCAGGTGCCGCTGGTCGGCATGCCGATCCGCATGAGCGATTCGCCGCCCGCCTACCACCGTGCCCCGCCGCTGCTCGGCCAGCACACCGACGAGGTGTTGCGCGAGCTGGCCGGCTTTGACGACGACCGCCTGGCCGCGCTGCGCGCTGCCGGCGCCATCGGATGAAATCCCTGCACCTCTACATCCACGGCCGCGTCCAGGGGGTCGGTTTTCGCGACGCCCTGCGCAGCCAGGCCGACCGCGGCCAGCTCGCCGGCTGGGTGCGCAATCGCAGCGACGGCAGCGTCGAGGCCGTGGTGAGCGGCAGCGACGACGCGGTCGAAGCCCTGGTGGCCTGGGCCCGCAGCGGGCCGCCGCTCGCCAGCGTGACCGAGGTCTATGTGCGGCTCGCCAGCGACCTCGAGCTCGGCCCCGCCACCCGTCCGATGAGCCGGCTGCCCACGCTCTGACCCGCCGGCGCGGCACCGCTACCAGGGTCTCCGTCTCCTGGAATTGATGTTAAGCAGGCCTTGTGCGCCACGACCCCCGGGGTTTTACGGTCTAATCGAGGCAGGTGCTACGGAATGGGCCGGCGCGCGGGCCACTGCCTGCGATCAACGCCTGCCTGGCTTTTCAGGAGAAAGAAGTGGGAATCACGACGGATACGAATCGACGTTCTTTGTGCGCCGCCTTGGCGCTGGCGCTGACGGGCCTAGTGCCCGGCGCAGTTTTGGCCCAGGAAGGCACGCCTTCCAAGCCGATCCGCATCGTCGTTCCGTATCCGCCCGGTGGTCCGCTCGACGCCGCTGCCCGCGTCCTGGCCGAAGCAGTCCGCCCGACGCTGGGTAATGTGATCGTTGAAAACAAGGCCGGCGCCGGCGGCAACATCGGCGTCGACTACGTCGCCAAGCAGCCGGCCGACGGCATGACCCTGGTGGTGGGCGCGCTCGCCACCCACGCGGTCAACCCCTCGCTTTTCTCCAAGCTGCCCTTCGACCCGATCAAGGACTTCGCCCCCATCACCCTGATCGCCCACGTCCCGAACGTGCTGGTGATCACGCCCCAGCTCGCCGCCAAATACAAGATCAATAACGCGCAGGACTTGATCGCCATCGCCCGCAAGAACCCGGGCAAGCTCAACTACGCCTCGGGCGGCAATGGCAGCGCCGGCCACATGGCGGGCGAGTTGCTGAAGTCGCAGGCCAAGGTGTCGATGGTCCACATCCCCTACCCCGGCGCCGCTCCCGCGCAGATGAGCCTGCTCGCCGGCCAGACCGACCTGATGTTCGACAACCTGGCCTCGGCCACGCCGCAGATCAAGGCCGGCAAGCTGCAGCCGCTGGCCGTCACCACCGCCCGCCGCGCCGCCGCCCTGCCCGAGCTGCCGACCATGGCCGAAAGCGGCCTGCCCGGCTTCGACATCTCGACCTGGTTCGGCCTCTTCGCTCCCGCCGGCACCCCGCCGGCCGCCGTTGCCAAGCTGAACTCCGCTTTCACGGCCGCCTTGCGCCTGCCCGACACCCACGAGCGGCTCGCCCGCATGGGCGTCGAACCGGCGCCGACCACGCCGCAGCAGCTCGCCGACCTGGTGGCTAGTGAAATCCCGAAATATCGGACAATCGTGAAGTTTTCGGGCGCCAAGGTTGATTGAGGCCAGCGCCACGAAAGCGTTCGCGACGGGAGACGTAATGGCAATCAAGGATCAACGGGACTTCTGGTCCGGCATCATGTTTGCCGGCTTCGGAGTCTTTTTCGTGGGTTTTGCCCAGGAGTACGACATGGGAACGGCCAGCCGCATGGGGCCGGCCTTCTTTCCCACGGTGCTGGGGGCCCTGCTCGCCCTTCTGGGGGTGATCATCGCCTTCAAGGGCATGATCACCCGGCCCACCGACGGCACCGACGGCTCGCTCGGCCGCTTCGACTGGCGCGCGGTGCTGCTGGTGCTGGGCGCGGTGGCGGTGTTTGCCTTCCTGCTCAAGCCGGCGGGCATCGTGCTGGCAATGGTAGCCATGATCACCATTGCCAGCCTCGGCAGCCACGAATACAAGTGGAAGGAAATCGCGGCGGTCTGCGTCGTGATGGGGGCGATCGTGTGGGCCGTTTTCATCTACGGCCTCAATCTCACGATCCCGGTCTGGCCGGCCTTTATTGCGGGTTGAGGGGCACGTCATGGAACTTCTCAACAACCTGGCTCTCGGCTTCACGACCGCGATGTCGCTCGAGAACCTGCTGTATGCGTTCTCCGGCACCCTGATCGGCACCCTGATCGGCGTCCTGCCGGGCATCGGGCCAGTGGCGACGCTGGCGATGCTGCTGCCGACCACCTACGCGCTCGAGCCGACTTCGGCGCTGATCATGCTGGCGGGCATCTATTACGGCGCGCAATACGGCGGCTCGACCACGGCGATCCTGGTCAACCTGCCGGGCGAATCCTCGTCGGTGGTGACCTGCCTCGACGGCTACCAGATGGCTCGCAAGGGCCGCGCCGGTGCCGCTCTGGGCC
>JAEZVV010000126.1 GCA_023443095.1 Pseudomonadota bacterium | reverse complement strand
ACGCACAGAACACCAGGGCCGCAGCGAGCAGGCGGCAGGAGGGCCCGAGCCGCTGCGGCTGCAGCCGCAGCAGGGTCGCCCCCGCAAGCGACCCCGCCGCCATCGCCGACATCATTTCGCCCAGGGCTTGCGGCGCGGCGCCGTGCACAGCCCCAGCGAGCGCCGGCAGCAAGGTGATGCAGGGGACCGCGACCAGGCACAGCGGCACCAGCATCGCCACCGTCGAGACCAGCGTCGGCGCACGCCGCACCAGCTGGACCAGGGATGACTGGATCGCGCCGGGATCCGCGGGAGGTGCAGGCAGATCTGCCACTGAACTGCGAGCGATCAGCAGTAAGATGGGGACGAAGCTCAAGGCGTTGACGAGGAAACAAAGCGCCATCCCGCCCCGCTCGATCAAGCCGACCGCAAGCAGCGGCGCGGCGATCCTTGCGCCGTTGAGCACCAGCGACTGGCGCGCCACACCCACGGCGCTGTTGCCGCTTCCCGCCGAAGCAATCAGCAGAGACTGCAGCGCGGGGGCATCGAACGAAGCCACCACCCCGTAGACAGCGGCGATGGCGAGCAGGCTGACGAGCGAAGGAGCGGGCCCGATCGCCAGCACCGCGGTGAGCAGAGCCAGCAAGAGGCTTGCAGTCTGCGTACGCAGCAAAAGCCGGCGCCGATCGCAGCGATCGACCACGCCTCCGGCCACCGCGAACAGCAAGAGCATAGGCAGGCTGCCGGCGGCGGCAACCAGCCCCAGCCACAAAGGCGAGTCACTCAAGGTCCAGGTCCACCAGCTGAGGGCAAAGCCGTGGATCCAACGGCCGGTCTGCGACACCGCGTGGCTCAGCCACAACGCGGCTTGTTGGTCCGACGCGGCCTGGCTCATCGCGCGTGCCTTCCCGCTTGCCACAAGGCCTGGCCGGACTTGATGCGCATCACGCCCATACAAACGAAACACTGCGGCTGCGGGATAGAGCCGATGCCCTGCGGGCAGTTGAACCGATCCAATGATCGGACCTCTTTGCCGAGCGCTTCAAGCAACCATGCGACAGATGTATTCGTCCCTGCCCTGGGTTCATCCGAGCGATCACCCCTGCGTGGCCGAAGTCTTCGAAAAGCTCGCGCGCCCGGTCCGACTCAAGCGCGGCACCGTGATCCCGATCGGCAAGGCGTCGTGCGATGTCTTCTACATCCAGCGCGGTTTGTGTGCGACTTTCGCCGGCGGCGAGGCCGGGCATCCAAAGGTGCTGGCGCTGTTTCCGGCACAACGCGTCCTGGGTGCGATCAAGGCCGTCACCGAGGAGCCGGTCAATCTGATCGCCCGCGTGCTGGTCGAAGTCGAGGCCCTGCGCCTGGCACCCGAAGTTTTTCGCGCGGCGATTTTCAGCGACATGGAACTGGCCCGACTCGCGATGCACAGCTTGCTGGTAAAGCAAGAAAGCCAATTCGAGGGACTGGTGACCAACGTGGCGCTCGACGCTCACGCCCGCCTCAAGGTCTTGCTGCGCACCCTGCTTGCTGCCGGCGATAGGCCACTGGCGCTGGGCTGGAACGCCTTGCCTTATCACCTGACAGCCGACGAATACGCTTCGATCGTCCATCTCACCCGGGTCTCGGTCAGCCGCATTTTTTCAGAATGGATGGCCGACGAGTCGATGCGGCGAGTCGGGCGGCAGGTCGAAGTCCATTCGCGCCTGTTCGACGCGGTCTACGACTGGATGGGTCAGCGCTGAGAGCGCCGCGCGCCGTCTGGCGGCACGCGGCGTGGCAGCGACTACTTGGTCTTCATGTCGAAGCGGTGGCATTCGTTGCAATACACCGTCGACGGCTTATGCGACTTGTGACACAAGGTGCAGCGCACCTCGCCCGCATGCGAATCGTGCGGATTGGGCTTGAGCGCCTTGGTCTTGGCCGCGACCTCGGCATAACTGCCGTGGCAGGTCGCGCAGGCCGAGGCCGGCGCCCGCGAAGTCGGCGCATCGGTCTTGTGGCAGGCGGCGCATTGAATGCCGAGTTCGCCGTGTTTTCCCATCACCGGCACTTGAGCGAGAGCCACGTTGAGGCTCGCCGCCATCAGGCCCAGACCGGCGAGTTGCAGCAGGAGTTTTTGAATGAAGTTCATGGACAGGCAAAGAGAGGGCAGGCCGGCAAGCGCGGCCTGCGAATCGACGGAAAACTGAAGGCAGCGACGCCGGCCACGGCGTTTGACCGTGCCCCCCGCGCCGCGCTCTCGAGACTTATTTCTTGACGACGGTATTGGCGATGTGGCGCGCCGCAATCCGGCCCGAGCTCAGGGCAAAGCTGCTGGCCGAGCCTTCGGCGAGCAGGTCGTAGGTGCTGTCATACAAGCCGCCGATGTCCTGGCCGGTCACGTACAGGCCGGGGATCACGTCGCCGTTGACCGTCATCGCCTGCATGTTGCGGTTGACCTGAACGCCACCGAGGGTGAGGAAGAAAGCGCGGATACCCTTCAAGGCGTAATACGGGCCCTTCTCCGTGTTGAAGCTCACCAGGTGCTCGGGCTTGCGGCCGAACTCCGGGTCGGACTTCTTGGCAGCGAACTCGTTGACCTGCTTGACCGAGCCCTTCAAGGCCGCCGCCGGAACACCGATCTTCTTGGCCAGTTCGTCGAGCGTGTCGGCCTTGAATGCAAAGCCCATCTCTGCACCCTTGCGCAGACCTTCGTCGAGCGCCGTCATCTTCTGGCCGGGAACCACAATCGCGTTGAACGGGATCAGCGGACCGCTGGCGATCATGCGCTGCTTCATCGCCTCGTCGAACACCGAATACATCACGCCACCGTTCGACGTCATGGCGTTGTAGACATCGCTGAAGCTCGAACCGGCCGACTCGTTATAGAAGCGTTCGCCGTGACGGTTGACCCAGAGGAAAGGCTGGCTCAGCGCCGCGCGGGTCTGCTTGAGGTAGTCCGGGCCGTTGAACTGATGGATCGCCGGTTCGTACGGCAGGTAGGGACTGTTGCCGGCGAGCGTATCCATGCCAGCCAGGCCCGCCTTAGCGGTGAGCGCCATGTTGATGCCGTCGCCGGTGCGACCGTCGACGATGGGGCCGCGGTACATCACCTTCTCGACCATGCCAGGCGCGCTGCTGTCGGGCACGTATTTGTCGAGCATCGCCTTGTTGCTGGCAAAGCCGCCCGTTGCGAGGATCACCGACTTGGCGTTGACGGTGATGGTCTCGCCGTCAGCGTTTTTGGCGATCACGCCGCTGACCTTGCCTTCGGCGTTGAAGATCAGCCGCTGCACCGGCGACTCGGTAAGGATCTTGCCGCCCTTCTTCTCGAAGTTGGTCGACAGCGTCTTGACCACGGCCGCGCCGTGACCTTCGTAGATGTGCCAGATCTGCAGCGACTTCTCCGGCGGGAACATCGTCTTGATGCCCTTGAACTTGACGCCGTTGTCCTCCAGCCAGTCGATGGTCGCGCCCGATTCATTGATCAGGGTGCGCAGCACACCGGCGTTGGCGCGCCAGTGGTGGAAGTCGATCGCCGCCTTGAACACATCGGTAGTCGTGGTCTTGATACCGAGCTTCTTCTGCAGGCGGGTTCCGACGCCGAGCGAACCCTCGGGGAAGTTGCCTGCACCGCCCAGGCTAGGCAGCTTTTCGAGCACCACCGCCGACGCCCCGGCTTCGGTCGCGGTGAGTGCAGCCGACAAGCCGCTCAAGCCGCCGCCGACGATGGCGATGTCGACCGAATACGTCTGGTCGGCCCAGGCGGGCAAGGCAAACAACGTGGCGCATAGAGCCGCCACCAAGGTACGCGTAGGTTTCATTCGATTGCTCCTGTGATGTTCTGTCGTGTTGCGGGACAAGGTCACATCGCCTCCGGAAGCGAATCGTCGATGTCGCCGACGCGATGAATTCTGAAATTCGGCCGCGGCGGCGTACGTAACCTGGGATACAAACTCGGGAAACCGCCACGCCGCTGCCCTGGCTCTGGCCTCCTAAACTGCGGCTTCTCTCTATCGGAGCTAATCCGTGACGTTTTCTTCTTCCCGCCGCGCGTGCCTGCTCGCCGGCCTTGCCCTGCCGCTGCTCGGCCGCACGCTGCCCGCCTGGGCTGTCGCCGAGCCCGCGACGCTGGCGCAGGAACTCGCCGCGCTGGAAGCGAGCGCCAAGGGCCGCATCGGCGTGGCCTTGATCAACACGGCTACGGGCAAGACGTTTCAGTACCGCGGTGATGAGCGCTTTGCGTTCTGCAGCACCTTCAAGCTGATTGTTGCCGCCGCCGTACTGCACCAGAGCCAGTCGCAGCCGGGGCTGATGGCCAGGCACATCAGGTTCAAGCAGGCCGACCTCTTGTCGTGGGCGCCGATCGCCCGCGCCAAGCTGAAGTCAGGCATGAGTCTCGCCGAACTGTGCGCGGCCGCTCTGCAATACAGCGACAACACCGCGACCAATCTCCTCGTCAAGGAACTGGGCGGGCTGGCGGTCGTGAACCGCTTCGCGCAAAGCCTGGGCGACCCCGCCTTCCGGCTCGACCGCTGGGAGCCGGGCTTGAACAGCGCCATCCCCGGCGACCCGCGCGACACCACCACCCCGATGGCGATGGCGAGCACCCTGGACAAGCTGGTATTCGGCCAGGCTCTGGCACCCGCGCAGCGCGAGCAATTGACCACCTGGCTCAAGGGCAACACCACCGGCGACGAAAGCATCCGCGCCGGTCTGCCCCCGAGCTGGATCGCCGGCGACAAGACCGGAGCCGGCGACTACGGCACCACCAACGACGTCGCCGCCCTGTGGCCGCCCACCGGCGCCCCACTCGTTCTTGCGATCTACTTCACGCAGAACCAGAAAGACGCCAAGTCACGCCGCGACGTGCTCGCGGCGGCGACGCGGTTGGTGGTCAAGCAGTTGGGCTGAGCAGGCTGGGATGGGTCGGGGGCTCGGTGCTTTCGGCGCGCCGTCGATGGCGCGCGGCTGCTCAATTCAATTCAACGCGCCGGTTCAGCGCTGGGGAGCGCAGCGCGACATCCGCTTCAATCGGTGGGTAGCGACAGTTAGATCAACACAGTTATCGGTCGGCTGCGTTCGACCCATTGCCGACCTACACACCGTGGGGCTTGAGTCGTCTGAAAGCGGTCGGTCAAACTTACGAGGCAATGGAGCACACCCTACTTCCGGGGCCGGCGCTGTCGCCTTTAGCAATTGGCAATGCAGCGCTCGCTGATTCCAGTCGGCACGGGCCACGCAGAGCCCACTTTCGATGTCGGATATACGACTGCAGGCCGCGCTCGGATGCCAAGGCTATCGCCAGGCTCTTCCCTGACAAGGGAAGTCCGTATACGAGATGTTAGGCCTCGGTGAAGTCGAGCGCATAAGCGTCGTCCCTACGGCTTGCCTGAAAGACCTTTGCCTGAGGGAAGCCAACCTTCAAGAGAGCCGCGAGCCGCGATCGTGTATCGGGGTCCATACGGCACCCGAAGTACACAGCTCGCAGTTCAGCCGGGTTGATCGGGACAAGATCATGTTCCTTGGTATTTGAGAACGGGTACCAGACTCGCCACTCGTGCTCATATGCCCAATGGTCGCTCTTGAAGTATGCGTACCTGTGATAGAGCGAACGAAAGTCAAGGCGCTTCAGCGACAGTAGGTCGTCGATGAATTCTCCCTCTGAGAAGAACGACGGTGGAGACGGCACGTACCGTACGGGTGCGGCGGCGGAGAGTGCGTTGTCCACCTCCGGGAGCGACCAGAACTCAAACACTGCGCCGGTATGGTCCTGTGCATAGTGAGACCACATGAGCAGGTTGTCACGGACCTCGCTAACACAGAAGACTCGAACGCCAGGCAGGAGCTTTGACCACCAATGCTCCTGATACTGCTGCTGAGTTTCGCGGATCGTCTGGACAAGTGTGTGCAAGGGCTCTACCCCGCGAGCAGTCTTCAGTATCGCTGGAATGCCTCGCTCAGGATAGTGTTCTCGAACCATCAGAACGATCTTTCCCCAGACGTCTTCGGGATCTACGGCAGGCGGCTGCGGAGACTGTGCCAGATACTCAAGGCGAGCCCAGACCTCGCCGGGCATCGCGTCTATGTCAAAGGAGAAGTGCAGCCCAGCTTGAAAGTCAAACGGGTCATTGAATGTCCGCGGTGACGAGTATCGAACAGTACGAGACTCAGCCACGATGCATGCGGTGGCTGGCGACATGTACTTGTAGAAGGGTCGCCGTCCGGGCGCTCGGTGGTCGATGGTCATTCAGAGGCCTAACGAATGAAAGGGACTGCTCCGTTCTGGCCCGATCGCACTTCAGCGGCCGAGTCACATGAAGCGAAACCCCGGGAGCCGTTTGCGTGTCTGCTCATTGCGAAGAGGAAGGCCATGACGACGATTGTTGCGGTGGCGATCGATCTTGCCAAGAACGTCTTTGCAGTTCACGGCGTCGACGAGCACAGGAAAACCACTCTCGCGCCGCCAGCGGCGCGCAATCCATTGGGCGTACGGCCCGCTGGAAAGTTGCACTGAAGTGGCCCGGGCGCAATCGCAAGCCGCCGCTCACAGGGCAGGAAGCATCGGAAAACAACGCGACAAGAGCCACGCCTCCCCATCACTGCACTGGCTGTGGCTCTGCTACCGCGTACCCGCATCGCCCACTGAATGTGGCGCATTCACAAAACGCGTTGCACGAAAAGGTGAACCCTCGCCATCGTTGGCGTGGCAAAGCCTCGCCGCCCTACGCGCGCGTAAGCGCGTTGCCTTTGACTTTCCCCCTTGAGAGGTCGCCGCAGCGTGGCTTGGCAGCGGCGGGGCTTTCGAGCGTCCGTGTTTGAGGGCGTGGCTCGCTGGCGTTGCCAGCGAGATCGCCCGAGTTTCGGGCGCTCGCCGCCGGTGCCATGCCGCGCAAGGGCAGCCCGCAGGGCCGACCGACAGGGGCGGCGGGGAATCCAAAGGGGTGGCCGCCCACCCCGTTGGGGCCCCGCGGCGGCCTGAGCCGCGCGGCGCATCGCGCAGCGATGACTCTCCTCACGCAGTGGCAACGAATGAATCGATCTGGCCAAGCCCGCCCCGGGCGAGGCCCCAAGCATCAATGCGCCGCGCTCATCCAGCGCGGCAGCTCCACCGAATCCAGCAGGTTCTTCACCACCAGCCCCAGCTCGGTGTCGCCGGTGACTTGCAGGCGGCGGTGGAAGAACAAGGTGTCGGGGTCGTCCTGGCGGGTGGCGATGCGGGCGAGCGAGCTCATCGGCGCGCTGATGGTCAGGTCGGGCGCCGCGTTGGTGGCGGAAAAACGCAGGCCGTCGAAACCCACCGTGCCGGTGGTGCCGGCGTCGGTGCAGTGGATCGCCACCGTCTTGCCCGCCAGCGGCGCGAGCGCGTCGACGTCGAGCTTCTTCAGCCTGATCGCGGCGTTGAGCCCCTGCGCCAGCACGAAGGAATGCGGCCATTGCGGCAGGGCGCGGCCGATACGCGCGATCGGCGCGGGCAGGTCGAAGCTGGGGATGTTGAACATGGTCACTTAAGCAGATAGACAGGATTCGATGCCGGGAGCGCCGCGCCAGTAGCCATCGGTATGGCCTTCGGGGCTCCACTCGGGCTTGAGTGCGGCGGGCAGGCCGTCGCGGGCAGCGGCATAAGCAGCCAGGATCTCGAAAGTGTGTTCGGCCTGCGGGCTGATGCGCAGCACCTCGACACCGAGGTCCTTCAAGGCCGGCACTTCGCCGAGCAGGGCGCAACGCGCCGCCGACTGGGTCTGGACCCCGTTCAAGGCGAGGAAAGGCTGGCCTTCGCGGGTCTTGATCAGCAGCCCGTCGGGGTGCTCGAGGCACTTGAACTCGCAGTCGTCCTTGCCCAGGCCGTAGTGGCGGGCGGTGAAGCAGCGCGCCGAAATCGCCAGCGGCATGCGGCCGTGGACGAAAACTTCGGTCTGCAGACCTGCCGGCCGCTGGGCGTGCAGGGCGGCGATCAGCTCGCGGCCGGTTTCGAGCGGCGGCAGCCAGCGCACGGCGCCCAGGCTGGCGAGCCAGGCCAGGGTCTCTTCGTTGTAGACGTTGAGCTGGGCGCCGGCCACGAAGGGCGTCTTGCGCGCGCACAGCGCGACCGCGCCCAGGTCGTTGGCTTCGATGGCGCAGCCGCCGTTTTCGATCAGATGCCGCAGGCGCTTCAGGTCGCGTTCGCCTTCGAGCAGGATCTGGCTGCCGATCACCACTTCCTTGCCGGCCTCTCTGAGCTGGGCGGCAATGGCGATCCAGTCGTCGAGCCGCAGCTCCTGGCGGCGCGAACACACCACCTCGCCCAAATAGACGATGTCGGCGGCCGAGCTGGCAGCCGCCTCGTAGAACTCGAACACGCGGGCGCGGGCCCAATACGGCAGGATGGGGCCGAGGGAAATTTTCATCGTCATCGTCTTCACCGCCACGGCTTGTTGTAGGCGCCCAGGGTCACCGACTGCCCTTCGGACACTTCGGCGAGCGCGGCCAGCCATTCGGGCCGGGGCGAATAACGGGCTTCGCCGCAGGCGGCGTCGATCGCCGCGCGCAGGGTGCGGGTGACCTTGGCGACATAAGCCGGGCTGCGCTGGCGGCCCTCGACCTTGATCGCTGCCACACCGGCGCGGACGATCTGGTCGAGCATGGGCAGGACGTTGAGGCTGGTCGGCTCTTCCATCGCGTAATCGACCGCACCTTCGACTTCGTAGCGGCCTTTGCAGATGGTCGGATAGCCCGCCTTTTCCTCGGCGCCGAAGCGGTCGATCAGGATGCCGTTCAGGCGCACCAGGCGGTCGGTCCCCTGCTCTTCCCAGCGCACGTGGGCGGCGGGTGAACACACGCCGTGGGTGTTGGGCGACTGGCCGGTGGCGTAGGAGCTGAGCCAGCAGCGGCCTTCGTTCATCACGCACAGCGAACCGAAGCCGAAGACCTCGATCTCGACTTGGGTCTTTTCGATCAGCTGCTCGATCTGCTCGAGCGTGAGCACGCGCGGGATCACCGCGCGGCGGATGCCGAACTCCTGCGCCAGAAAGTTGATCGCCTCGTAGTTCGTGACCGAACCCTGAACCGAGCAATGCAGGCGCAGCTGCGGGTGGGTCTTGGCCGCGTAGGCCATCAGCGCCGGGTCGGCCAGGATCAGGGCGTCGACCCCGAGCTCGGCGGCGTGGTCGACCGCGGCGTGCCAGGCGGCGGTCTGGCCGGCGCGGGCATAGGTGTTGATGGCGACGAGAACCTCGCGCCCGCGCGCGTGGGCGTAGGCGATTCCGGTTTCGAGCGCCTTGCGGTCGAAGTTGAGGCCGGCGAAGTTGCGCGCGTTGGTGGCGTCGCGAAAGCCGCAGTAGACGGCATCCGCACCTTCGTCGACGGCGGCCTTCATGGCCGGCAGGCTGCCCGCAGGGCAGACAAGATCGGGCTTGCGGCGAGTGGTCATGAGCGCAGACGCAGTAGTGGATGCCGCACCCTAACGACCGTTGCGCGCGCCCGCTTGACGCAAGACAAGCGACGCCTAGTGGCGCCGCTCGAGATACTCCGCCCGAGGGAGAACCCCGGGCGCCGGGCTTAGAGCGGCGAGCCCTTTTCGATGAACTCGATCTTGTAGCCGTCGGGGTCGGTGACGAAGGCGATCACGGTCTTGCCGCCCGCCACCGGGCCGGCTTCGCGAGTGACCTTGCCGCCGGCGGCGCGCACCTGCTCGCACATTGCCGCGGCGTTGTCGACCTCGATCGCGATGTGGCCGTAGGCGGTGCCCATCTCGTATTTCTCGACGCCGTAGTTGTAGGTGAGCTCGATCACCGCGCCGTGCGATTCGTCGCCGTAGCCGACGAAAGCCAGCGTGTACTGGTGCTCGGGGCGGTCGGTGGTGCGGATCAGCTCCATGCCCAGGACGCGGGTGTAGAAATCGATCGAACGCTGCATGTCGCCGACGCGCAGCATGGTGTGGAGTAGCTTCATTTCGGAATCCTTGTGACGAGGGCGATCGCCCCATGGCCGCGAGCTTACACAGCCGAGCGAGCGGCGACCGACCGGGGTTCGCCCGGCCCCGCTCCCGCCTCAGGCGGCCTGGCCCGAGGTGCCGGCCTCGAGCACCGAGACGATCGAGAACAAGGTGAAACACACCGCGCCCAGGCCCACCATGACGCGCGCCGGCACGAAGAAGGCGGTGTCGCTCACCGCCGCCTCGAACAGGAAGGCCGCGAGAAAGAGGCAGGCGAGCGCGGTGCCGACCGGAATCAAGGGCACGCGCGAGGCCAGAGGGAAGGTCTGGCGCCACACCAAGGACAGCAGCATCACCTTCGAGAGGATGCTGAAGCAGATCAGACCCAGCCCGATCAGCACGAAGCCGGGCGCGATCCGCTCCGGACCGCCCGCCCCCAGCAGGACCGCTCCGCCCCAGAAGATGTTGATCGCCCCCATCGCAACCACCAGCCAGGGCCAGAGGTAGCGTTCGCGTTCGCTGAACTGGTTGCGGATCTGCCGCGCCACCGCCGCCACCAGGGCGATCAGGCTCACGCAGATGGCGGCCAGTCCGCCCAGCACATGGCCGGCGACGAAATGCGGCGCGCTGCCCGACTGCCCCAGCAGGAGCAGGGCCCAGGCGTACGCGACGGCGCCGCAGGTGGCCGGCACCGCCATCATGATCATCGCGGCGCGGGCGCTGTGGGCCCCGCTCGGCGCGGGCGCTCCGGGCTGGCTGTGCGAGTTGAGGGGAATCAGGGTGAAGCGGGTCGAGGCCGTCGCCACGGTGGCCACGCAGGCGGTGATCAGCCCCACGCCGACGATCACGTGGCCGGCGACGAAGACCGCCGCCGACGCCGCCCCCGAGATCAGGCTCAGGCCGTAGAAGGCGGTCGCCGCCGCGACCGCGTAGCCCGCCACCGGCAGGACCCAGCGCCACATCGGCGCGTAGGTTCCGACCAGCTGGCGGATGATGGTCGCCGCGGTGCAAAAGAGGGCGAAGCAGATCGAGGCCAGCGACACCAGCACGTTGCCCGCCAGGAAGTGGTCGGCATCGCTGCCGCCGCCGGCGACGTAGAAGCCGAAAGCCAGGCAGATCAGTGCCATCAGCAGCGGAATCGCGCGAAACAGAAGGCTGAGCGTGAAATTCATGGCGACCTCCGGCAGACGGGGTGGCCGTGACGATACGGGCGCGGCGGCGGCCCGGGCGGGGCGATGCGCCCATCAGGGGCGCCGGATCAGAGCGGCAGCGAACCCAGGTCGTGGCCGCGCAGCTCGGCGCGGGCGGTTTCGTAGCCCGGCAGGACCTCGCCCACCACCTGCCAGAAGCGCGGGCTGTGGTTCATCTCGCGCAGGTGGGCCAGTTCGTGTGCGATCACGTAGTCGATCAGATGCGGCGCGAAATGGATCAGCCGCCAGTTGAGGCGGATGCGTTTGTCATGCGTGCACGAACCCCATTGCCGGCGCGCGGCCGACAGGGTCCAGCTCTTGAACGGCACGCCGACGCGCGGCGCGATCTGCGCCAGGCGCTCGCCGAAGACCCGCTTCGCCTCGCCCTGCAGCCAGGCCTGGAGCGCGTCGCGCACCTGCAGTTCGTCGGCCGCGGGCGGCAGCCCCAGGTGCAGCTCCCTGGCCCCGGGCGCCCCGCTCAGGCTGGCCTGAGCCACCGCGCTCAACCTCAGGGTGAGGACCTCGCCCAGGTAGGGCAGCTGGCCGCCGTCGGCAAAGCGCAGCTCGGGCAGCTTGCGGCGCTCGCGCCAGTCGCGCCAGTGTTCGAGTTTCTTGCGGATCCAGCGCTCCTTCTCGACCACCGCGGCTTCGATCTCGCGCAGGGTGACCCAGCGCGGCGCCGAAATCGTCAGCCCCTGCTCGTCGATCACGAAACCGATCGTCTTGCGTTTGGCGCGCCGCAGCTGGTAGCGGATCGGCTCGCCCCCGAGCGGCACCATGCGTGGCGGCGCCGGTGCGACCGGTGGCGCGGGCGGGGCCACGGCGGGTGGGGGCGGCGCGGGAGTCGGCGGCGCGGGCAGATCGAACAGGTCGAAACCGAGCTGTTGCCCCAGGCTGGCAAGGCGACGCCTCATGGGCGGACGGCCTCCGCTCGCGCGGCCGGGACACGGGTGTCGGGGTAGCGGTGGGGAGCGATGCGGCGCATCTGGCCTTCGATCCAGGTCTCGACTTCGGCCGCCACCTGGTCCGCGGTCTTGCCGGCCGGGTCTATCGGGTCGCCGATCACCACCGTGATGGTGCCGGGCTTCATGGTCAGGCTGCGGCGCGGCCACAGCTCGCCGGAGTTGAGCGCGATCGGCACGATCGGCGTGCCGGTGGCCACCGCCAGCCGCGCACCGCCGGTCTTGTAGCGGCGAGTCACCCCGGGCAGGGTGCGGGTGCCTTCGGGAAACATCATGATCCACCAGCCGTCGGCCAGATGCGCCGGCGCCTTCTCGAGCAGCTGGGTGAAGGCGTCTTTGCCGCGCGAGCGGTCGATGCTGATCATGCCAAGCGAACCCAGCGCCCAGCCGAAAAACGGCAGATAGGCCAGTTCGCGCTTGTAGGTGAAGGACAGCCGGTGCGGCATGAAGGTCGCCAGCCAGAAGGTCTCCCATGCCGACTGATGCTTGCTCATCACGATCGCGTGACCGGCGGGCAACTTGTCCCAGCCCTCGACCCGCCAGTCCATGCCACAGAGCGAACGCCCCAGCTTCATCGCCAGGCCGGTCCACATCTGGCACAACTTGTAGCGGGTGGTCGGCTTGGCGACCACCGCAGCCCCCAGGATCACGAAGGACCAGGGGACCACGGCGGCGAACATGGTCGCCACGTACAGCGCCGAACGAAGAAGGATCAGCGGCTGCAAGCTCGCCCCCTCTTATCCCACCGACAGCCGCGCCAGTTCCGCCACCTGGTTCATCACCGCGTGCAGGCGGCCGAGCAGGGCAAGGCGGTTGTTGCGCAGAGCGGCGTCGTCGACGTTGACCATCACCTCGTCGAAGAAGGCGTCGACCGGCAGCTTGAGCGGGGCGAGCGACTTGAGCAGGGCTTCGTAGTCGCCGGTCGCGAGCATGGTCGTGGCCGGCGCCGCCACCGCCTCGAGCGCGGCGGCGAGTTTCTGCTCGGCCGGCTCCATCAGCAGCCCGGTCGCGTAGGTCGCGGGCACTTCGCCTTCGGCCTTCTTCAGGATGTTGCCGATGCGCTTGTTGGCGGCGGCCAGGGCCTCGGCCTCGGGCAGCGCCATGAAGGCGCGCACTGCCGCCAGACGCGCCGGCAGGTCGGCGATGAGCTGCGGGTTGAGGGCCAGCACCGCCTCGACTTCGTTGGCGCTGTAACCCTGTTCGCGCAGCAGACCGCGCAGACGATCGACCAGGAACTCGGCCAGCGGCGCCTGGGCGTCGACCACCCCGGGCACGCTCGCCATGCCCTCGTGCCCGATCGAGATCAGGGTCGAGAGCGGCAGATCGAGCTTCTTTTCCATCAGCATGCGCAGCACGCCGAGAGCATGGCGGCGCAAGGCGAAGGGGTCCTTGTCGCCGGTGGGGATCTGGCCGATGCCAAACAGGCCGGCGAGGGTCTCGAGCTTGTCGGCGAGCGCCACACACAGGCTCACCGGAGTCGAAGGCAGGGCGTCGCCGGCGTAACGCGGCTGGTAGTGCTCGCGGATCGCCAGCGCCACGTCGGTCGCTTCGCCGTCGTGGCGGGCGTAATACTCGCCCATGATGCCTTGCAGCTCGGGGAACTCGCCCACCATCAACGTGCGCAGGTCGGCCTTGGCCAGGCGCGCGGCGCGTTCGACATGGGTGGGATCGGCGCCGACATGTTTGGCGATGGCCACCGCGATGCCAACCACGCGCTCGACCCGCTCGAGCTGGCTGCCGAGCTTGTTGTGGTAGACCACGTTGGCCAGGCCCGGAATGCGGGCTTCAAGCGGCTGGAGCCGGTCCTGGTCGTAGAAGAACTTGGCATCGGCCAGGCGCGCTCGCACCACACGCGCGTTGCCCGAGCGGATCGCTTCCCCGCCATCGGTGGCCTCGATGTGCGAGACCAGCAGGAAGGTGTTCATCAGCCGTCCAGAGGCACCGCGCAGGGCGAAATACTTCTGGTTCTGCTGCATGGTGAGGATCAGGCACTCCTCGGGCACTTCGAGGAACTCGCGCTCGAAACTCGACTGGTAGACCACCGGCCATTCGGTGAGCGCGGTGACTTCGTCGACCAGCTCGGCCGGCAAAATCGCACTCGCATCGAGCTTGGCGGCGGCGGCTTCGACCAACTCGACCAGGCGCTCGCGGCGCTTGGCAAACGAGGGGATCACCTTGCCTTCGGCCTCGAGCTGGTTCTCGTAGCTCTCGGCCGCGGCGATGGCGATCGCCCCCTGCGTATGGAAGCGGTGGCCCATGGTCGTGCGGCCGGCGGTCAGACCCAGCGCGGCGACCGGAACCACCTCGGTCCCGTGCAGAGCGACGATGAACTTGACCGGGCGCACGAACTGGACCGTGGTTTTGCCGTCGGCGAGCTGGTAGCTCATCACCTTGGGGATGGGCAGGCCGGCGATCGCCTCAAGCAGCGTTGCCTGCAGGCCGGAGGCCAAGGCCACGCCGGGCTTGAGCCCTTCGTACACCAACTGTTCGGTCTTGCCGTCGCTCTCGCGCTTGAGACTGGCGAGATCAGCCGTCAAACCCAGCGCCGCCAGCTTCTTGGTGAGCGCCGGGCTGGCTTGCCCGTCGGCCGTGATGCCCACGCTCACCGGCACCAGCTTCTGCTTGTAAGCCTGATCGGGCGAAGTGGCGGCCACCTTGGTGATCAGCAC
>JAEZVV010000123.1 GCA_023443095.1 Pseudomonadota bacterium | reverse complement strand
CGCAGCCAGACCGGCGCGCCGGCGGCGCCCAGGCGCGGGGCGCGCCCCTCCTGCCGCGCAAAGGCGGGCGCGCCTTGGTCGATGCGGGCCGGCGCGACCATCGCGGTCGGGTCGACGCGGACCCAGCCGCGTCCGGCCAGCCAGACTTCCGCCCAGGCGTGGGCGTCGCTCTGGCGCACCGTCATGAAACCGTCGGCGGGGTTGATTTCTCCGCCCTGGTAGCCCGTGAGCACGCGGGCGGGAAGGCCGAGCGCCCGCATCAGGACGGTGAAGGCCGAGGCGTAGTTCTCGCAATAACCGGCGCGGGTCTCGAACAGGAAGTCGTCGATGGTGTTGCGGCCCAGGCGCGGCGGCTCGAGCGTGTAGACGAAGCCGCCGCTGCGGAAATGCTCGAGCACGGCTTCGACCAGCAGCCCGTCGAGCCCGGCCGGCGGCGGCGTTCCGGGGGGAGCGACGCGCTCGCGCAAAGCGCGCGCGAAAGCGATGGCGCGCGGGTCGAAGCCGGCCGGCAGGACCAGCCAGTCGCGCAGCTGCGCCGCACTGGCGTCGGCCCCGTAGCGGTATTCGGTGGCCGAGCGCGCTTCGTAACGCAGGCGCGAGTCGACCGGCTGGCGGCTGAAGACCTCGAGCTCGGGCGAGATCACGGACTCGAGCCCGGGCGCCTCCGGGCGCGCGAGCGGCGCGTCGAGCACCAGCAGCCAGTGCTGGCGGTTGGGTTCGAGCGTGATGTCGTAATGGACTTCGGTGGCCGGGTCGAAGCGCAGATCGAGCCGCGGCGGACGGCTGCGCCGCTCCTCGAGCGGGCTCCAGGTGCGGCCGTCGAACTGGCCGAAGACCGGCCCGCGCCAATAGAGCAGGGCATTGGCGGGAGGGGGACCGGCAAAGCGGGCGCGAAAAGCGATCGCGTCGGACTCCATCACACGCGAGAGCGAGCCCGGGCTCATCGAGTTGGACAGCCCCGTGATGCCGGTGGCGCCGCTGCCGGGCAGGCCCCACAGCGGCCCCTGGATGCGAGGGAAAAGCAGGAACAGCACCAGGGTGAGCGGGACGGCCTTGGCGAGCACAGTCAGCACCAGCCTGAGCTTGGCCGCGGCGGGCGCGTCGTCGGCGCCGTAGTTGACGCTGGCGAGCACGAAAAAGAGCGCGATCACGGCGAGCAGGGTGGTGAGCGCGACCAGCATGCCCTGGCCTTGCAGGAACTGCGTGAGCAGGATGAAGAAGGCGAGGGTGATGACCACGATCACGTCGCGCCGCGCCCGCATCTCCATCAGCTTCAGCCCCATCAAGAGGAGCAGGAAGGCGACCCCGGCCTCGCGCCCGAGCAGGCTGCGGTACTGCAGCCAGACCGTGAAGGCGGCGGCGACCAGCAGCGGCAGCATCACGAAGCGGCTGGGCAGCGGCTGCTGCGCCACCGTCAGCCAGCCGCGCCACGCGAGCAGGGCGGTCACGGCGAGCGAGATCCACCACGCGACCTGGGCGAAATGCGGCGCCACCACCAGCGCGGCGGCGGCCAGCAGCACCAGGGTGTCGCGCCGCTCGCGCGCGCCGGTCGAGAGCTGCGCCTCGGTCAGGCCGCGCCAGTCGAGGCGGCGCGGCGGAGCAGGGGAGGCGGCCATGGCTTTCAGCCGCGAAACAGCGCCAGCGCGCTCAGGCAGCGTTCGAGCTGGGCCTCGCCGCGTTCGGGCAGGATGAGCTGGCCCGGCAGCGACAGGCCGTAGCTCAGCTGCCCGGCTTCGGCATCGAGCACCCAGCGAGTCAGGCGCGACAAACGCTGTTCGGTCGACAGCGTCGCCGGCAACTGCGCCCAGTCGAGCACCAGCTGGTCGCCGGCACTGGTTTCGTAAAGCTTGACGGCAAGCTCGTCGGTGCGGGCGGCGAGCCGCCACGCAATCGTCTTGTGCGCGTCGCCCGCGCGGTAGGGCCGCACTCCGGCGAAGTCCTCGCCCTGGCTGGTCAGGGACGCGTCCTTGCCGGTCTCGCCGCTGGCCAGCGGCAGCGGCGGCGGGTCGGCTTCGGGGCGGGGGTAGACCATGGCGGAAAGCGCCGGCTGCAGGTAGGCCCAGGCCCGCCACAGGCCGAAAGGAAAGCGCGTTTCGACGATCAGCCGCGGCGCCGGCAGGCGGCCGCGGCGATGCGTGGCCAAGGGCACGTCGACCGCGGTCCGGGCTTGCGGCCCGAGGTCGAGCAACAGCGCCGGCAAACGCGGCGTGGCCGGATCGCGCGCGGCGAAGGCCAGTGCAATCGAATGGCGCGAAAGCTCGCCGGGGTTGTTCAGGGCGAACTGGAAAAACACGTTGTCGCCTGCAAAAGCGGGTTCGGCCCTCTCGCCGCGCAGTTCGATTCCGGCGAGGTTGCGATGGGTGGCGTGCATGCCGACCAGCGCCATCGACGCCACCAGGAAGGCGAGCAGGAAACCGAGCTGGAGCGCGTAGTTGATCGAACCGATCAGCAGCGCCAGCACCGCCAGGGCGAACACCAGTCCGGCGCGGGTCGGCAGGATGTAGACGCGGCGCTGGTCGAGCACGACGGTGCCGGCCTCGGCGCCGCGGCGGCCGGCGATCCAGTCGCCGATCCGCTGCGCGATCGGGTGGGTGGCGATGCTCATCGGCGCGGCGCCCTGCCCGCGTTCAAGGCACGGCCACCGACGACAGCAGCTGCGCCGCCAGTTCGCGCCCGGCCAGCATCCGGCCGCCGCGCTCGACCCCGCGCAGACGGTGGCCGGCAACGGCGGGCAGGACGTTCTGCACGTCTTCGGGGATCACGTGGCCGCGGCCGTCGAACCAGGCCCAGGCACGTGCCGCCGCCAGCAGCGAGAGCCCGGCGCGCGGGCTCAGGCCTTCGGCAACGGCCGCGGTGCGGGTGGCGGCGAGCAGGGCCTGGACGTAATCGAGCAGGGCTGGCGCCACGTGCAGCCGGGCCGCCTGGACCTGGGCGGCGAGCAGGTCGGACGGCCGGGCCAGCGCCGGCAGCCGCCTCAAGAGGTCGCGCCGCGGCTGGCCTTCGAGCAGGGCCCGTTCGGCGGCGCGGTCGGGGTAGCCCAGGCTGATACACATCAGGAAGCGGTCGAGCTGGGACTCGGGCAGCGGAAAGGTGCCGACCTGGTGCTGCGGGTTCTGGGTCGCGATCACGAAAAAGGGGCGCGGCAGCGGCCGCGTCTGGCCGTCGATCGAGACCTGGCCTTCTTCCATCGCCTCGAGCAGCGAGCTCTGGGTCTTGGGGCTGGCGCGGTTGATTTCGTCGGCCAGCAGCACCTCGGTGAAGACCGGCCCGGGGTGGAACACGAAACCCGAGCTCTGGCGGTCGAACACCGACACCCCGATCACGTCCGAGGGCAGAAGATCGGCGGTGAACTGGATGCGGCGAAACGGCAGGCCCAGCGAAATCGCGATGGCATGTGCGAGTGTTGTTTTGCCGACACCCGGCAGATCTTCGATCAGAAGGTGGCCGCCTGCGAGCAGACAGGTCAGGCTCTGGCGTATCTGGAGATCCTTGCCGACGATCACGGAACCGATCTGGCTGGCGGTCGCGCGGAATTTCTCTAACATCGGGGAGAGCCTGCAATTGAAATGGCGGGGCGGAGACGATGATACAGACCGGGTTCTTCACGCACCCCACGTGTGCGACCCATGAAATGGGGTCTTGGCATCCCGAAAGTCCGGAGCGTCTGGCGGCGATCCAGGACCAGCTGATCGCTTCGGGTCTGTCGCCGCATCTCGACCATGTCGACGCCGAACCCGCCGATTTCGAGACGATCGCCCGCGCCCACGACCGCGCCTACATCGAAAAGATCCGGGCGGCAGTGCCGATCCAGGGCTACTGGCCGGTCGACCCCGACACCACCATGAACGTGCACACCCTGACCGCCGCCCTGCACGCCGCGGGCGCGGTGGTCGGTGCGACCGACAAGGTGATCGCCGGCCAGCTCGCCAATGCCTTCTGCGCCGTGCGCCCGCCGGGCCACCACGCCCGGCCCAAGGCGGCGATGGGCTTTTGCTTCTTCAACAACATCGCGATCGCCGTGCGCCACGCGCTCGAGGTGCGCGGCCTGAAGCGGGTGGCGGTGGTCGATTTCGACGTCCATCACGGCAATGGTACGGCCGAGATCCTGGCCAACGACCCACGAGTGCTGATGGTCAGCTTCTTCCAGCACCCCTTCTACCCCTATGTCGGCGCCGAAGACGACGCCCCCAATATGCTCAACGCACCGCTGCCCGCCGGCACCAAGGGCGACGTGGTGCGCGAGCTGGTCGACTCGACCTGGGTGCCGCGGCTCGACGGCTTCCAGCCCGAGATGATCTTCATCTCGGCCGGCTTCGACGCCCACCGCGAAGACGACCTCGGCCAGATGGGCCTGGTCGAGTCCGACTACGCCTTCATCACCCGCCGCCTGATGGAAGTGGCCGACCGCCACGCCCGGGGCCGCATCGTCAGCGCGCTCGAGGGCGGCTACAACCTGTCGGCGCTGGGGCGCAGCGTGGTGGCTCATGTCAAGACGCTGGCGCAGTTGTAGGCGCCGCGGGTGTACGCGAGTGCTTCGCACTCGCGCGTGCACCCTTGGCGGAAAGGCAAGTCAGTAAGGGCTGAAAGGCAGATCAGAAGGACGAGCTTGGGGCGGCCCGGCGCTCGTCCTTGAGGGCGAGGGCGGCGCGCTTCGCCGCGCAAGAAAAACAGGAGACAAGGCATGAACGCAGCGGTGCCGAGTGAGGTCGATCCCTATGTCTTGAGTTCGCGCGAGGGCGGGGTGCTGACTCTCAGCCTCAACCGGCCGGCTCAGTTCAATTCGCTCTCCGACGCCATGATGGCGGCGCTGATGGCCGAGCTCGACGCCGTGGCGGCCGACCCAGAGGTGCGGGTGGTGGTGATCGCCGGCGCCGGCAAGGCCTTCTGCGCCGGGCACGACTTGAAGCAGATGAAGGCCCATCCTTCGCTCGAGTTCTACCAGGGGCTGTTTGCCGATTGCAGCAAGCTGATGCTGCGCATCCAGTCGCTGCCGCAGCCGGTGATCGCCCGCGTGCACGGCATCGCCACCGCGGCCGGTTGCCAGCTGGTGGCGGCCTGCGACCTGGCGGTAGCCGCGGACGGCGCGAAGTTTGCGGTCAGCGGCATCAACGTCGGCCTCTTCTGCGCCACGCCGGGCGTGGCGCTTTCGCGCAACCTCGGCCGCAAGCTGGCATTCGAGATGCTGGTGACGGGCGAGTTCATCACGGCAGCTCAGGCGCAGGAGCGCGGCCTCGTCAACCGGGTGGTGGCGGCCGATGACCTCGACGCCGAAGTGGCGGAGCTGGCCGCCGCGATTGTTGCCAAACCTGCGGTAGCGATCGCGCTGGGCAAGTGGCTTTTCTACCGGCAGCTGGAGATGGGGGTCGCCGCGGCCTACCAGCTTGCCGGCCAGACCATGGCCTGCAACATGATCGACCCGGTCGCCCAGGAGGGCGTGGCGGCCTTCATGGAAAAGCGCAAGCCGCAGTGGGACGGAGCACCGACATAGTCCGGTCCCTGACTGTGCTGAGGGTCAGTCTCACCCGGAGGAGAGCGTTTTGCTGAAAAGCCGGTTCTGGCGTCGGTGGGCTCTGGTCCTGATGTTCGCGGCGCCCGCCGCCTGGGCTCAGACCTCGGCCCCCGCCGCCGCGAGTTTCGAACGCTTCAAGGCGCTCGTGGGCGACTGGGTCGACGCCGACGGCGTCTTCGGCGCCCCGGGCAAAGTCGCGGCGACCTACCGCCTCACCGGCGCCGGCAGCGCCGTCGTCGAGCGGCTGATGCCCGACACGCCCAACGAGATGACCACCGTCTATCACAAGGACGGCGACGACCTAGCCCTCACCCACTACTGCGCCGCCGGCAACCAGCCGCGCATGAGAGCAAAGAAAGTCGATGGCTCGGTGGTCGATTTCGCCTTCGACGGCGGCAGCAACTTCGACCCGGCGCGCGACATACACATGCACAGCGCCCGGATCGAACTCATCTCGCCGGACGAGATTCGCCAGACCTGGCAATCGTGGAACAAGGGAACGCCCGCCGGCCAAGCAGCGAGCTTCCGGCTGACTCGCAAGCCGGCGGAGTGAAGGCGTCGCCTTTGCTGCCGTAATTCCGCTGGCTTCGATGACAAGGCTTCGTCAAGGATGGGGGTGTGTTGCAGGTGGTGCCCAAGATTTCGGCCAACGACAACAACGTGTTTTGACTTGACTTGGGCGCGGGTCTGGCTGGCGTTCGGCGTGCAGCAGAGGGGTGATTGCGGAGATTAAGGCCGGAAAGGGGGCTTGGGGTTAATCTACTCGCCGATGTTTAATTATTTCAAATCCATTTAAGTAAACGAAAATATGGATGCTGAGAACGCTTTCGCGAGCTATCGCTAAAATTCAGTGGCAGTGATACGAGGTTTTTCTATTTATATGGGGTGGCCGGATGCGCGAGTGGCGGGCGCTGTGCAATTAAGTTGTTGTCGTTTTTTTGAGTTTACTATTTAAGTTGCATCATTTTATTCGTGGTATGCCGCGCGTACGCTGGGGGATGTCTTGATTGTCCAGTGCATGATAATGAGCGCTGCGCTCATGAGTTGCTCGCTGCGTTCGGGTGCGAACCATCGACCGTTGAATTTGCCGCCGTGAAATAAATTGTTTCTAATTCTGCGGATATAGATAAACAAGTCATCGACTTGAGATCCTGTATTTGCCGGGAGGTCGCGCCACTCAAGTTTGTTGTTTGAAATATACTGTTTCTTGGGTGGTTGAGTGAGAATAAATTCAACGGATTCCGCTATCTCCAGCGGTCGATCATCGATGGCTTTCTCGATGGAGCGAGCGAATTTACTCCAGTCGGCTTCTGCTGGACCGTTACCCCTGTTGTGGCCGGCAACTTTGAGGGCATACTCCATGCGCGAGAATACTCGAAAAAACTCGCCGGCCATTGAGTGAAGTGATTCATCATGCATCATTTTGGGGCTCAATGTTAGGATTAAGTGAATCGCCCTGGATGAGGAAATGGCTAGCTACTTGCCCGTGCAATGGATATCGCACTGCGATCTTGAAGTTTATTTTCTATGCTCTTTAGGGTCGCACTGTAGCGCGCATTCGCCCCCGCTACTTCTCCCGCAAAGCTAGAGTCTGCGTCAATAATTTGACTTCGAAGGCTAGCTTGTGAAAGCTCCCCATACCAAGGGAAATCTCGGGGAAGCTTCTTTATTTCGGCAAGGAGGCCGTCTGCAACGCAAGCGGTTGTCTCTGGGTCTTCGAACTTGGAGAATAAGTTGCTCGCACTAGCTTCCCACTCCAGTAACGAGTCGGTGACCGTGTTCGCGTTCTTGAGTCTGATGTGGTTCGTGGGTAATTTGCTATCGGATAACTTGGCAGAAACAGCATCTAGATCGTTAAGCAAGGAAGCGACGCGGCCGAAGACACCCTTTCGTTTTTCTATGCGAAGACGATCGCAATGCGGTGTTTTGGTGCGAAAAATAACCTCCATGTTCGCCGCCTGGGCCAAGGTTGTGGCGTCACTTGCCAGTTGAGTGATACTTTGGCGGAAATTTCCGTAACTTGAAACTAAGGTCATAATAGTCGCTGCCGCTGATCCGATCGCGATGACTTTTGTCTTGAGGCTGCCCTCTTCGAACTCGATTTTTATCTCGACGTCAGTTCCGAATATGAAACTGGCCCGCTCATGGAAGAATGCGGTCAGATCTCGTTTTAGTGTCTCGAGTTTTTCCTTGTCTTCATAAAGGGAAATTTCAAGATGGGTGTATGCCTCGGATAATATCTCTGAGTTTATGTAATTTGCCACGTCTGTCTCTCTTTTAGTCTCGATGGTTATCCGGGGGGCAAAGGCGGAAATGCAATTTTGCAATTTAATAGTGATGCGTTGAATCTGCGAGCTTTGCGCGAAGCGCCTTGATTCGGGTGGCCATTTTTCGCAAACTCCCGCAT
>JAEZVV010000020.1 GCA_023443095.1 Pseudomonadota bacterium | reverse complement strand
CATGGAAGCAAACCACGTTCCACACAGAAAGAAAACCAAGATGCCAACATAAATAGATAGAGCAGCATAGACCGCACTGAATTTGTCATCAAACTCATATGGCCAATACTCACTAAATCCGTCAACGCCAGCAATAAACGGCTGAAGCGGCAATATAACCCCTGCAACCCAGTACACGAAAAATAGCCACCAGGGAGAAAGCAGATCAATGCCACGAAAACTTCTCAACGCATTCATCTTACTTTCCGGAGGATAAATAATTCAACACACTGCGAATCTCAGCAAGAGTTTTTGTGGTGGCAACATGAACCCGATGCCAATTGCGTCCCGCGCACGGATTGTCTAAGAGTTCCTCGATAGCTCCGACGACAGCAGCTACGTCGAGAAATTCCATGCACCGCAGCAACCCACACCCGCCACCAAACCCCTCCTGATAGCATGGGCCACATTTCAACTCGTGCTTGACGATCAAGACCCGCTCCGCAAACGGGCCGGACTCATGCGGATTAGTGACCCCCGCAACCACGACAAGTGGCAGGTCTGCCGCCGCCATCATATGGCCCTGCCCCGTTGTCCCCACCAAACCAACCTGGCACGTAGAAAGCTCGGCGACAACTCGAAGTACGGGCAAGTCCACCAGCGTTTCAACAACGAGACCCGTGGTTAACGCGCTTTTGAAATCATCCAGCAGCCTGCTATCAGCACTAGTGCCGAAGACGACCACATCCACAGGTCTCTCAGCAGCCAATGCATTAACCACCCGCGCAAAATAGGTCGGCGAGGGAATTTTGTGCCGCTCTGCCGCGCCGCAGCTAATTCCAACTGCAAGCTTGATGCGCCGCTCCCTTTGGTTATCCGCCACACGCCGAGCCAAAAGCATCGCCGGTGCGCCAGGTTCCAGTTCAACGAACCGCTCCCGCCGGCCGACACCATCTACGTGAATTTCACAAAAACGTAAAAGATAATTCACCTGATGCATCTTCGACGCCACCAAACTTAATCCAGAAAACCTTAAATCTAAAAATCTTGACGGCCGGCTACTAGGCAGATACACGGTAGTGAACAGGCCAGCAAAAAATAGCCTGACATACCAACGCCGCGACACTAACGGCGCATAGATTCTTGCGTACCGCTTGCAGAATAGAGCCCACCATAGTCGCAACTGCGAAGCCTGCCTCCCGTCATATCTGACATAACAGCCAATGCGTCCACCAAACAACTCCTGCAATATTCCCTTCTGCGCCGCATTGGCGACGACAACATCAACCGAATCTTTCGGCTCCCGCTCGAGGAGTGCTCGCAAAGTCGGCAGCGCCATCAATAGATCGCCAAGGCCGTTAGGCAAAAACAGCAAGACCCTTGTCTGCAATTTACTCACTCTTGAAAGAAATTCCCACTATAGGACATACGCCAACAATCACTTTCGCATCCAACACTTCGCGTCCGAAGGAAAGCAAAATGCCACTAGCGCAACGCAAATCGTCGAAATAAGAAATGCTCCCGCGACACCCACCGCACCAAATCGATAGAAACACATCATCGCAACGAATATCACGAAAACTTCAAAAACATTGACAAGCAACGCATATCGAAATCGCTGCCACACCATCGCCACAACCCCGTTCGCCAGAGCTTTAGCCCGGAATGGCAGCGCCAGAGCCACCACGAGAAAGGCTGAGCACGCACCGCGATACTCGGCAAGCAGGTCCGACCGAACCATTAACGCGCCCCCCGCCAGCATTAAACAACCAAACATCGATATAACGACCAATGTTCGCAGGAGTCTACTCTTGTAGAGCTCAAACTGCCTGAGATTTGATTTTTTTGCAACCATTAATGGCGTCATATACTGTGCAAACGCCCCCATAAGAAGGGACGGAAAAAATAACACCAGCGTGACCAGCCCCCACAACCCGGTCTGCACAAGATCCCCCGACAGAAATCTAAACATCAACAACGGCAAACTATCCGCAACAACTCTGACAAGCAACCCCAATCCAGCCCCACCGCCACGTCGAGCGATATTTCTGTCCAACACAGTTTTACTGAACTCTCGCCACCGTATATCTCGCCACCCGGCCGTACGAAATATCAGGCCAACTAGGCATATCGCCAATACAGCCTCCAGAGCGCCTCTGCCAACCACCCAGCCAACGAGGCCGTTCTGCCACGCCAGTAGACACACGAGGCCAACCAGAGAAAACGACAGCAATATCAACCAAAATGCATTGGCTCCCGCTTGCCGCCAACCTTGAAGCAACGCAACGGAATTACGCAAAATCACTGCGGGAATCAGCACGCCAGCCATTCCAATCCAAGCCCACACGTCCGCCGCCTCAGTGCCTGACGAGATAAAAACGTAAACTAACGCCAACCCGAACACCAATGCAGCCACTAGCGTACCGAGACCCGACGCAGCCACGAAAACATCTCGACCTACGGCACGATTTGAACTGGCCGCGGAGTCGTGCAACACCACGAATGGCAAACCGAGGCATGCCACTAGAAGCGCGATTGAATATACCGACTCGACAACTCGGATCTTCCCCAGCACCTCCGGCGCAACGAGCATCGCCGCACCAATTTGCGCAACAATTACAGCTCCTTGCACGGCTGCAATTAAGCACAACACACCGACAAATTCCGGTGGCCGTTGAATAAAATTCAAAACGCGATTCTTAACTTCAGCAACTTTTCTGCGCGAGATCACAATATCTTCCAATCACCGTCGACATTTACTGTCCGCCACAATAAATCAACAGCACTCATTCTCGATTTTAGACACGAAATACAACACGCCACCATTGCATTAATGCGGTACACCGAAACTCCCTCCAAAGGCATACCGTCGACACAAAAATCTCGCACATAAAAATCAGCAACAAAACTTCGTACTTAAGCGCCACCCACTATTTCATCCCTTCACTCCTAAAAACACAGGCCAGCTTCGTCTGCCCCAAATTCCGAGACCCGCATATACACCGACACCGAGCACGATCATTCGCCCTTATGCTGGATCTTCCAGAACATAGCCCGATTACAAACCTCCCCACTCAACGCGAACAACCGCCAGCTTTGCTAAACTCGGACGTCTATTTGATATTTTCACCCCAGACGAATAGTAACCAGAAACTCGTCACCCTTAAAATCGAGTGTTTCCTCCACGGAAAATAACGTCACCCTGTTCGCCACAGAAAAGAATCAGGCCTGCACGGTTAACTACCACCGCCAACGCCCGCACCAGTCTTTCACGATAGGAAACGCAGCGACCCTCTTCTTGCCTCGATTCCCAGGGCGCCCTCTGTTGTGGCGTAGCTTATCAACTAGCACGGCCTATAGTTGTGAATACTTTACTTTCCACCTATCTGAAACAAGTTCACGAACCACCCACGCCTTCATACACATCTCTGATGTTGGATAATTGCGTACTTCCAGCTCCTAAATTTTTTCCAACGTGACCCCCGAGAACAGTGCACACCCCATGAAACGTCACCTACTGGTAGTTGGCGACGCCATGCTCGACCGCTACTGGTTCGGCGACGCCCAGCGCATCTCTCCTGAGGCCCCGGTTCCGGTGGTCCGGGTGGCGCGCACCGAAGAACGCCTTGGCGGCGCCGCCAACGTGGCGCGCAACATGGTTTCGGTTGGCGCCAAGGCCAGCCTCTTGACGGTGGTGGGGCGAGACGAGGCCGGCGCCACGGTAGAGCGCTTGCTCCAATCCAGCGGCATCGAGCCCCACCTCCATACCGACTCCAGCCTCGCCACGACCGTCAAGCTGCGGGTGATCGCACGCCAGCAGCAGATGCTGCGGGTGGATTTCGAAAACGCGCCCGATGGCGAAGTGCTTGCCGCCCACCTGGGTGAGTACGAGTCGCTCCTGCCCGCGCACGACCTGGTGGTGCTTTCCGATTACGGCAAAGGCGGCCTGACCCACATCACCCGCATGATCGCCCTGGCCCGCGCAGCCGGGAAGCCGGTCCTGGTCGACCCCAAGGGCGAGGATTACGCGCGCTACGCAGGCGCCACCCTGCTCACCCCCAACCGCGCCGAACTGCAACAAGTGGTCGGACACTGGAGCAGCGAAGCCGACCTGCAGCGGCGCGCCCAGCAGCTGCGCGCCGAACTCGGACTGACCGCCCTGCTGCTCACCCGCAGCGAGGAGGGCATGACCCTCTTTACCGCCGACAGCGCCTGGAGCGTGCCGGCGCAGGCGCGCGAGGTGTTCGACGTCTCGGGCGCGGGCGATACCGTGATTGCGGTGCTCGCCACCATGATCGCCGCCGGCCGGCCGCTGCAAGAGGCGGTGGCGATCGCCAACCGCGCCGGCGGCATTGTGGTCGGCAAGCTCGGCACCGCCACGGTCAGCTTCGAAGAACTGTTTCCTGAAGGATCTCCGACATGAGCATCATCGTCACCGGCGCGGCCGGCTTTATCGGCGCCAATAATGTGGCAGCGCTCAACGCACGCGGCGAAAGTGACATCGTTGCCGTCGACAATCTCAGCAAGGCCGACAAGTTCAACAACCTGGCCGAATGCGAGATCGCCGACTACCTCGACAAACGCGATTTCATCGAACTGGTCCGGGCGCGCAAGCTCGCTCGCCCTAGCGCCGTTTTCCACCAAGGCGCCTGCTCCGACACCATGGAGACCGACGGCCGCTACATGATGGAGAACAACTTCCGCTACACGCTGGACCTCTTCCGCTGGTGCCAGGAAGAACGAGTGCCTTTCATCTACGCCTCGTCGGCGGCGGTCTACGGCATGGGTCCGGTGTTTGCGGAAAACCGCAGCAACGAGCGGCCGCTCAATGTCTACGGCTATTCCAAGTTTCTGTTCGACCAGGTGCTGCGGCGTGAACTGTCGACGCTCAAGGCGCCCGTGATTGGCCTGCGTTATTTCAACGTCTACGGCCCGCGCGAGCAGCACAAGGGCCGCATGGCTTCAGTCGCCTTCCACCAGTTCCACCAGTATCGCGAGTCCGGAAAGGTAAAGCTGTTCGAAGGCAGCCACGGCTACCCCAACGGCGGCCAGCAACGCGACTTCGTCCATGTCGACGACGTCATCGCCGTCAACCTGCATTTTCTCGACCAGCCGGTATCGGGCGTCTACAACTGCGGCAGCGGCCGCGCGCAGGCGTTCAACGACGTCGCTCTTACCGTCGTCAACACGCTGCGCGAAGCGAGCGGCAAGGTAGCCCTGTCGCTGCCCGAAGCCGCCGCGCAGGGTCTGATCGAATACATCGCCTTCCCCGAAGCGCTCAAAGGCAAATACCAGGCCTACACGCAAGCCGATCTCACCCAGTTGCGGGCAGCCGGTTGCATCCACGAGTTCCAGACCGTGCAGCAAGGCACGGCAAGTTATGTGCGGCAGCTGCTGGCCCGGGCTCAATAAATGGAGTCTGACCCCACTAACTTAAGCGAGCGGGAAGCGGGGTTGGACCCTGTTTCCCGGCGCGCGGCGTTTCTGGATCGCGACGGCGTGATCAACATCGACCACGCCTACGTGTATCGGCGCGAGGACTTCGAGTTCGTCCCCGGCGTCCTGGCCGCAGCGCGCACGCTGCATGAGGCGGGCTATGCCCTGGTGGTGGTGACGAACCAATCGGGGATAGGCCGCGGCATGTATTCGGAGGCCGACTTCGACCGGCTCACCGACTGGATGCGGGGCGAGTTCGCTGCAGCCGGCGCCCCGATCGCCGGCGTCTACTTCTGCCCGCACCACCCGCGCGACGCCCAGGAGCCCTACCGCCTCGACTGCGATTGCCGCAAGCCCGCGCCCGGCATGCTGCTCGCCGCCGCCCGCGATTTGAAGCTCGACCTTGCAAGCAGCGTGTTGTTCGGCGACAAGGAGTCCGACTTGCAGGCCGCCGCTGCCGCCGGCGTGCAGGAGCGCGTCCTGCTCGGCACCAATGGCCAGTCCCGCCCCACCGCGGCGGCCGAACTCGCAAGCGCGTGTTTTTCCAGCCTCGCCGACGCCGTCGCCAGCCCCTGGTTCGCCGCGGTCAGCCGCAGCGCCACGTCCGAATCGAAACCATGAAACTGCCCGCTCCCGAGTTCGAAACCAAGATCGTCTCCAGCGAGGAACTGGCGGCCCGAGTCGCCCGGTTGCCGCGTCCGGTCGTCTTCACCAACGGCGTGTTCGACATCCTGCACCGCGGTCATGTCACTTATCTGGCGCAGGCGCGTTCGCTCGGCGCCAGCCTGGTGGTGGCGATCAACAGCGATGCGTCGGTGCGAATGCTGGGCAAGGGCGACGACCGCCCGATCAACCCTCAGGCCGACCGCGCCGCCGTGCTGGCCGCCCTCGGCGCCGTCGACCTGGTCACGGTGTTCGACGACAAGGTTCCGCTCGCCCCTCTGGCCTCCGTCCGCCCCGACATCTACGTCAAGGGCGGCGACTACGCGATCGACAGCATTCCCGAAACCGCCCTGGTCAAGACCTGGGGCGGCAGCGCGGTGGCGGTCGAGTTCGAACACGAACGCTCGACCACCCGCCTGCTTGAGCGCGTGCGCCGCGCCTGAGCCCGGCCCGGTCGGAGCGCATTCTTCAGATCGAATAACCCGCCTTGCGGGCGAAGTGCACCGTTGCCGCCAGGAAGCCTTCCTTCGAACCGCAATCGAAGCGCAGGCCTTCGTAACGGTGCGAATACGTCTTACCTTCAGGCAGCAGGCGGGCGATGGCGTCGGTGAGCTGGATCTCGCCGCCGGCGCCGCGCGGGATCGTCTTCAGATGCTCAAAAACTTCAGGCTCGAGCACGTAGCGACCGATCACCGCCAGCGTCGACGGCGCCACGTCCGGCGCCGGTTTTTCCACCATGTGTTCGATCCGCGCCGTGCGCTCGTCCAGCGGCACGGCTTTCACGATGCCGTACTTACGGGTGTCGGCGAGCGGCACGTCCTGCACCGCCAGCACGCTGCCGCCGCCCAAGGCCTCCCGCGCCGCTGCCAGCTGGCCGATCGCGGGCAGGGCGGCATCGATCAAGTCGTCGGCCAGGATCACGGCGAATGGTTCGTCGCCCACCACCGGCTGCGCGCACAACACGGCATGGCCCAGGCCCAGCGGCTCGGGCTGGCGGATGTAGATGAAGTTCACGCCGGCAGGAGCGATCTCGCGCACGATCCTGAGCAACTCGTCCTTGCCCTTGGCGGCAAGCTCGGCCTCGAGCTCGGGCGCACGGTCGAAGTGGTCCTCGATCGCCCGCTTGTGACGGCCGGTGATGAAGATCATGTCGGTGATGCCGGCCGCCACCGCCTCCTCCACCGCGTATTCGATCAAGGGCTTGTCGACCACCGGCAGCATTTCCTTGGGCATCGCCTTGGTGGCGGGCAAAAAGCGGGTGCCGAGGCCGGCAACCGGGAAAACGGCTTTGCGTACGGGTTTCATGGTGGTGCAAGTCGATGAAATGGCGCGCATGCTAGCAGCCCATCCGCCGTCGCTCGATTAGCATGGCGCGCATGAACCCCATTTACGCCATCGGCGACGTTCAAGGCTGCCTCGGCAGCCTTGAACGTTTGCTGACCCAGATTCCCGACGCTGCCCGCCTGATTTTTGTTGGTGACCTCGTCAATCGCGGCCCGGCCTCGCTCGCCACGCTGCGCCGCGTGCGCGACCTGGGCGACCGGGCGACCTGCGTGCTCGGCAACCACGACCTGCATCTGCTGGCGGTCGCCGCCGGCGTCCGCGCCGAACACCCCAGCGACACCCTGGGCGAGATCCTGGCCGCGCCCGACCGCGACGAACTGATCGACTGGCTGCGGCGATGGCCGCTGGTGCATCGAGAAGCCGGTGCCCTGTTCGTGCATGCCGGCCTGCTGCCGGCGTGGTCGGTCGAGCAGGCGCTCGAACTGGCCGCCGAAGTCGAGCAAGGCCTGCGGTCGGACCGCTGGCGCGACGCGCTCTCGACCATGTACGGCAACCAGCCCGCTCACTGGTCGGACGATCTGCGCGGCGCCGATCGCCAACGCCTGATCATCAACGGCATGACCCGCCTGCGTTTCCTGGCTCCCGACGGGGCTATCGATTTTTCGATCAAGGAAGGCTCGAACCAGGCTCCGCCCGGCTACCGGCCTTGGTTCGACGCCCCCGACCGGGCCGCGGCCAGGGACTTGATCGTCTTTGCCCACTGGTCGACCCTGGGTCTGATGCAGCGCGAGCACCTGATCGCGATCGACACCGGCTGCGTCTGGGGGGGCCGACTTACCGCGATTCGCCTGCCGGATCGAGCGGTGTTTCAGGTGCGCTGTCCGCAAGCCCAGGTCCCGGGTCTGCCTCTGGCCTGAGGCGACGCTCGGCCGCGCGCCGGCGCGGCTCGACCGCCAGCCCAAGGTGCGCAGCCACGCTTTGGCGGGCCGCTTCGGTCAATGCGTGGCGGGTCGCGTCGCGCGCAGGCACGGCCGGCAGGAAAGCCACTTCCACCTCCAGCTGCCGCGCCGAAACGATGCGCCAGACCGAGGCCAGCAGCGACACGTCGCCGACGTACGCCGGCGTGCTCGTGGGCCGGCCGGCCTCGGTGTAACGCAGCGCCACCGGCCAGATCTCGCAGCCGACCTCGATCGCCGGCGCCACCAGGTTCGAGTGGAACGGCAGCAGGGTATCGCCCGCCGTCGTCGTGCCCTCGGGGAACACGGCCACGGTCTCGCCCTGCTTGAGATGGGCGGCCACGTGGTCGTTCATCGACGCCACCGCATGGCGCCGCCCACGTTCGATGTACAAGGTGCCGGCGGCCGTGACCATCCAGCCCACCAGGGGCCAGCGGCCGATCTCGGCCTTGGCGATGAAGCGGGCCGGCAGCGCCGCATCGATGGCGAAAATATCGAGCCAGGAAACATGGTTGGCAAGCACCAGCCGCCCCTGGCTCCAGGCTTCGACGCCAGTGCAGGCCAGCGCCTCGGGCAGCTCGCGCCCGCTCACCCGTAGCCTCACCCCCGTGATCCACAGCAGCAGCCGGGCCCACCGGCGCGTGTTGCGCCCGCGCCAGCTCTGCGAAAACCAGGGAAAGAAACCTGCCGTCAGGATCAGTACGCCGACCAGATAGGCGCACATCCCCACCATACGTAACCCAGCCAACCACACTCGCATCACCGGTCCAAGCGTTCCATCCGGACAGAAAAATCAAAACCGGGCCTCGCTCGAGGCCCGGCGGGGGGCCGACCGTCAGGCCCGTTCGAAACGGACTTCGCCGCCGACAATGGTCAGGCGGGCACGGCCTTCGAGTTCAAGCCCGAAATATGGCGAGTTCTTGCCGGCCGACACGATCGAGTCGGAGTTTACGGTCCAGGTCGCGGCCGGGTCGAAGACCACGATGTCGGCCTTGGCCCCCACCTGCAGGCGGCCGGTGTCTTCGTTGAGCACTTGCGCCGACGCGCTCGTCACCTTGGCCAGCGCCTGCACCAGGGGGGTGCCGGTCTCGCTCGCCCATTTGAGCGTGAGCGGCAGCAGGGTCTCGAGCCCGGTCGCCCCCGGCGCGGCCTCTTCGAACGGCCGCAGCTTGGCGTCGAGGCTGCGCGGCGCATGGTCGGAGCAGATCGCGTCGAGCGTGCCGTCGGCCAGTGCGGCCCGGATCGCGTCGCGGTCGCGCGCACCGCGCAGCGGCGGATCGAGCCGGTAGGCGCTGTTGAAGTAGCCGATGTCGACATCGATCAGGTGTACGTGGTGGATGCCGACTTCGGCCGTCACCGGCAGACCTTCGCGCTTGGCCGATCGCACCAGCTCCAGCCCGGCCGCGCTCGAGAGGCGGCGCAGATGGACGCGGGCGCCGGTTTCCCGCACCAGCTCGAAAATCGTGTGCAAGGCCACCGTTTCGGCCGCCACCGGCACTCCGGGCAGGCCGAGCCGGCTCGCCACCGGGCCCGAAGCCGCCACCCCGTTGCCAGCGAGCGCAGCATCAACCGGGCGCAACCACACCGGCAGCTCGTGGGTCTTGGCGTAACGCAGCGCTTGGTAGAGCAGGCGGTTGTCGCGCGGCAGACGGCCGGTCTGGGCAAAGGCGACGCAGCCGACGCCGGCCAGGGTATCGATCTCGGCCAGCGCCTCACCGGCGAGTTTCACCGTCAGCGCGCCTATCGGGTAGAGCCGCGCTCCCTTGGCCTCGCGCGAGCGCTGGCGCAGCTCTCGCACCAGGCTCGGCTCGTCGATCGGCGGGTCGGTGTCGGGCGGGCAGGCAAGCCCGGTCACGCCGCCGGCGAGCGCCGCCGCCATCTCTCGCTTCAGGGCGCCTTCGTGCCCGGGCTCGCGCATGCGGGCGGACAGATCGACCAGCCCGGGCGCAACAACGCAGCCGGACGCGTCGATCACCCGCTCCGCCGCGAAATCGGCCGGAGCGAGGCCGATGGCGGCGATGCGGCCATCGGTCACAAACAGGTCGGCCGTGGCGTCATGTCCGCTGGCCGGGTCGATCAGGCGGCCGTTCTTGATATGCAGCTTCATGAGTAGCTCTGCGAAGAAGCGGTGATGGCCATCACGGCCATACGCACCGCGATGCCAAAAGTGACCTGCGGCAGGATCACGCTCTGCGCGCCGTCGGCCACGCTCGAGGCGATTTCGACCCCCCGGTTGATCGGGCCAGGATGCATCACGATCGCATCGGGCTTGGCGAGCGCGAGGCGCTCGAGCGTCAGGCCGTAGGTGCGGAAGTATTCGTCGGCCGAGGGCAGCAGGGCGCCGTTCATGCGTTCGTTCTGCAGCCTCAGCATGATGATCACGTCGGCATCGCGGATGCCTTCGTCCATGTCGTGGAACACGCGCACCCCCATCTGCTCGAGCCCATCGGGCAGCAAAGTGCGCGGCCCCACGGCTCGCACTTCCGGCACGCCGAGCGTGGTCAGCGCGTGGATGTCAGAGCGCGCCACTCGCGAATGGACGATGTCGCCCACGATCGCCACCCGCAGCTGGGTGAAATCGCGCTTGTAGTGGCGGATCGTGTACATGTCGAGCATGCCCTGGGTCGGGTGCGCGTGGCGGCCGTCGCCGGCATTGATCACGTGCACGTGCGGAGCAACGTGTTGCGCGATCAGGTAGGGCGCTCCGCTCGCCGAATGCCGCACCACAAAAGTGTCGGCCTGCATCGCGGTGAGGTTGTTGATCGTGTCCATCAGGCTCTCGCCCTTGGTCGTCGAGGAGCGCGTGATGTCGAGGTTGAAGACGTCGGCCGACAGGCGCCGCGCCGCGATCTCGAAGGTGGTGCGGGTGCGGGTGCTGTTTTCGAAGAACAGGTTGAAGACCTGCTTGCCGCGCAAGAGCGGCACGTTTTTCACTTCGCGCTCGGCGACGTTGATGAAGCTGTCGGCGGTGGCGAGAATCTGCTCGAGGATGGCCCGCGGCAATCCTTCGGTCGATAGCAAGTGGTGCAGCTCGCCGTTGCGATTGAGCTGGGGATGGCGGCCGAAGCTAGGCATGGCTTTGCTCCAGGGTCAGGTTGAGGCGGAGCGACTCGTCGCGGGTCAAGACCACGCTGACGTCGGCCGGCACTTCGAGGGTGCGGCCGACGAAACGCGCGGCAATCGGCAGTTCGCGGCCGCCGCGGTCGACCAGCACCGCGAGGTCGATCGCCGCCGGGCGCCCGTAGTCGAACAACTCGTTCATCGCCGCGCGGATCGTGCGACCGGTGTAGAGCACGTCGTCGACCAGGAGGATGTGGGCGCCGCCGACATCGAAGCTGATGGTCGACGGCTTGACGTTGGCATGCAGGCCGGTGGTGTCGAAATCGTCACGGTAGAAGCTGACGTCGAGCACGCCGACCTCGGCCGCGACGCCCAGGTCCTGGCGCAGGCGCTCGGCCAGCCACACGCCACCGGTGTGGATGCCGACCAGGCGGAGGTCCCGTCCTGCGTATTCGTCGCGAATGCGATGGGCTAGCTGGCGATAAATCGCCTCGGCATCGAGCTGGATCATGGTGTGGATAGGCGCTTTGAAGGGGTTCGAAAACGCCGCGGGACCGCGGCCCCGCGGCAGATCTTAATCAGGCCGATCGGCGCGCGCCGACAGCCCGCTCGTAACCGTCGACGAAAGTCTTCAGGCGGTCGACGCTGCCCACATGGAAGCGCAGCGAGTCGCAGCCTCCGCCCAGCAACACGATGTATTGGCCCGTGAAGTCGGCTTGAATTCCCAGCCCCGCGCAACGCTTCAGTTCCCGTTGCATCTCGATGAAGTTACCGACCTCAGCCATTGATATTCCTTTATGTGATTATGGTTACGGATAGAGCTTTCAAAAAAAAGGCCGGGAGCTCCAATGGCTACCGGCCTTTCTGTTCGTTGCGAATCATCGGGAATCACCTCTCATCAGCGACGCTCCATGCCAGCGCCAAACGCCGCGTTGTGCGCGGTGTTCCGGAAGGTGGGGAGGGAATCGAGGGACATGAGTTTCCGATGAGCAAACCTTGGAATTGTAGCCGACAAAACCAGGCAACCAAGCCAGGTAATTTCACCTGGATCAAACGCATTGGTCGAACCACTGCTGCAGGATGACCGCTGCCGCCGCCGCGTCGATGTCGTCTTCGTCGGCCACCACGGCCGACGAATATCGTTCGTCGACGCGCTCCACCGGCAGGCCGTAACGCCCCTCGAGCTGGCGCGCAAAACGTTCGCAGCGGAGCGTCATCTCGTGTTCGTTGCCGTCGGGGTGGCGCGGGATCCCGACCACCAGCAGGACCGGCTCCCAGTCGGCAAGCACCCGGCTCACCCCCTTCCAGCGCGCATCGTTGGTGCTCGAGTCGAGCGTCGAAAGCGGCCGCGCGTTGCGCGTGAGTGCGTTGCCCACGGCCACGCCCAGGCGCTTGGCGCCGAAATCGAAGCCAAGCACGATCGCCGCGTCGGACAGGGCGAGCAGGGAGTCGCGCCCCTCAGGCATGGCCGGCCTGCCCGGTGAGCGCGAGCGTATCGATGCCCAGCAGCTTGAGCGCCGCCGCAAAACGCTCTTCGGCCGGTACGCCGAAAAGGATGGAGGCGTCCGCCGCCACGGTCAGCCAGGCGTTCTGACCGATCTCGTCCTCAAGCTGCCCCCCGCTCCAGCCGGAATAACCCAGCGTGACCAGGACATCGCTCGGACCGCTGCCTTCGGCCATCGCTTCGAGCACGTCTTTCGACGTCGTGAGCGCAATCTCGTCGGTCACCGCCAGGGTCGAGTTGTAGCGCGTGCTGGGGCGATGCAGGACAAAACCGCGTTCGGTCTGCACCGGACCACCGAAATACACCCAGTCGTCCTTGCGCGGCGCGATCTCGAGCTTGAGGTCGACTTTATCGAACAGGTGTTCGAGCGTGATGTCGGTCGGCCGGTTGATCACCAGCCCGAGAGCACCCTTGTCGCTGTGGTCGCAGACATAGACCACCGAGCCGGCAAAGTTCGGATCGAGCATGCCCGGCATCGCGATCAGGAACTGGTGAGTGAGGTTCAATGGACTCATGATTCCATTGTAGTGCTGCCCCGATGGCGCTGCCGCCGCCGCGGCTGCGGCATGATGGACGGATTCTCCTTGGACTCTTGCATGGATTCCGCCCTCGTCTGGTTCCGCCGCGACCTGCGTTGCCACGATCACGCCGCCCTCGCCAGCGCACTCAAAAAAGCGCGGCGCGTCCACTGCGCCTTCGTGTTCGATACCGGCATCCTCGCCGACCTGTCGCGCCAGGATCGGCGGGTCGACTTCATCCACGCCAGCCTGACCGAACTTGACGCTGCCCTGCGTAGCGCCGGCGGCGGCCTGGTGGTGCGGATCGGCCGCGCGGCCGACGTCATCCCGCAGCTCGCCGACGAACTCGGCTGCGACGCGGTTTTCGCCAACGAGGACTACGAACCGGCCACGCTCGCCCGCGACCTTGAAGTCGAACGCGCCTTGGCTGCCCAGGGTCGGGCGTGGCGCCGCTTCAAGGACCAGGTGATTTTTGCTCGCGACGAAATCCAAACCGCCGCCCGCACCCCTTTCGCGGTTTTCACGCCTTACAAGCGCGCCTGGCTGGCCCGGCTCGACCCGCCTGCGCTGCGCGAGCACCGGGTCGAGCTTCCGGCGGGCCGGCTCGCGCCCGCCCAGGGCCCGCTGCCTCCGCTCGACGCGATCGGCTTTGCCCCCACCGGGCTCGACTCGCTGCGGATCGCCACCGGCGCCCGTGGCGGCGCCCTCACCCTGGCCGACTTTCTCGACCGCATCGACGCTTACCGCGAGGCGCGCGACTACCCGGCCCGGCGCGGCCCTTCTTACCTCTCGGTCCACCTGCGCTTTGGCACGGTGTCGGTGCGGCAGCTGGTGCGAACCGCTTTCGAGCGCTGGCGCGAGACCGGATCGGCGGGCGCCGAGACCTGGCTGTCGGAGCTGGTCTGGCGCGAGTTCTACCAGCAGATCTTGTGGCACCACCCACACGTCGTCGACTCGAGTTTCAAGCCGGCCTGTGACCGCCTCGAATGGGACGAGGCCCCCGCCTTGTTCGACGCCTGGTGCCGCGGCGAGACCGGCTACCCGCTGGTCGACGCTGCCATCGCCCAGATCCGCGCCAGCGGTTATATGCACAACCGGCTGCGGATGGTGGTCGCAAGCTTCCTCACCAAGGACCTCGGCCTCGACTGGCGCCTGGGCGAACGCTGGTTTGCGCGCCAGCTGAACGATTACGACCTCGCCGCCAACAACGGCGGCTGGCAATGGGCCGCATCGACCGGCTGCGACGCCCAGCCCTGGTTTCGCATCTTCAATCCGGTGACGCAGAGCCAGCGCTTCGACCCCGACGGGCGCTTCATCCGCCGCTACCTGCCGCAGCTGGCGGGCTTCACCGCACAGGAAATCCACGCCCCGTGGCAAGTGCCGCCGGCGCGGCAAAAAGAAGCGGGCTGTGTGGTCGGGGTCGACTACCCGGCACCGGTGGTCGACCACGCCCGGGCGCGGGCGCGGACTCTGGCGCGTTTTGCCGCAATCAAGCCCTAGGCCGGCCGCTCAGACCGGCATGTTCATCACGGATTCGTAAGCCTGGACCAGCTTGTTGCGGACCTGGACCGTGGCCTGGAACGAGATCTGCGCCTTGTTCATGGCGACCATGGTTTCTTCCAGGCTGACCGCCGGGTCGCCCATCTGGAACGCCCGCTGCGCGCGAGTCGCCGTCGCCTGCTGCTGGCTCACCGCCTTGAGCGCGGACTCGAGCGATTCAACAAAATCGAAGCCACCGGCCGGACTCGTTCCCGCGGCCGGCGACGAACGGGTCGCGCTCACGGCCTGGGCGAGGGCGGAATTGATCGGCGTAATGTCCATATCGGTTCCCGCGGCCGCGATCCGGCCACCTTGTCAGACCACCACCTTAAGCCGGCCGCACCGCCGGCAGTGGGCGGAAGAGACCGGTGTTTGGGGTCTTATTCCGCGCCGGCCGCTGCCGCCCCCGGCCGAGGTGAGCGGCAATTCGCTCGCTTATCGCCGCATAGCCGGTCCCGGCTTCACCGAATAATCCCGCCATGCGTCGGAATTCGTCCGCCGCCGAGCTCAGCGCAACCCAAGCATGGATAACCCGAATGCCTTGCCCGCGACGCCGCACCCTGCGGTCGCCGCCTTAGCCCGCTTATCGCCCAAGGTGAAGGCGGCGCTCGCGCTCGGGGCAGCGGGGCTGCTGGCGGTCGTGGCGGCAACCTGGCTGTGGTCGTCCAACCCGAGCGACAAGGTCTTGTTCACCAACCTGTCGGACCGCGACGGCGGGGCCATCATCGCCCAGCTGTCGCAGATGAACATCCCCTACCGCCATGCCGAAGGCGGCACCCTGCTGGTGCCGGCCGACAAGGTGCACGAGGCGCGCCTCAAGCTCGCCAGCGCCGGCCTGCCCAAAGGTTCGCTGGTCGGCTTCGAGCTGATGGAGAACCAGAAATTCGGCGTCACCCAGTTCCAGGAACAGGTCAATTACCAGCGCGGCCTCGAAGGCGAACTGGCGCGTTCGATCCAGTCGCTGGCCCCGGTCGAAACCGCCCGCGTCCACCTCGCCCTGCCCAAGCAGTCGGGCTTCCTGCGCGACAAGCAGCCGCCCACCGCCTCGGTGGTGTTGCAGCTGCACGCTGGCCGCGCACTCGACCGCGCCCAGGTCGCCGGCATCGTCCACCTGGTGAGCTCGAGCGTGCCCGAGCTCAATCCCAAGAGCGTGTCGGTGGTCGACCAGCACGGCAGCCTGCTGTCGGCCGCCGGCAGCAACAGCGCCGGGCTCGACGCTGCCCAGCTCGATTACGTGGCGCAGATCGAAGCGGCCACCATCCGCCGCATCCACGACATCCTCGAGCCCATCGTCGGCCGCAGCAACGTGCGGGCTCAGGTCACGGCCGACGTCGATTTCTCCCAATCCGAGCGGATGGCCGAAAGCTACAAGCCGAACCAGGGCGCCGACACCACCGCCGCCGTGCGTTCGACCCAGAGCTCGGAAAGCTCGCAGCCCGGCCCCAACCAGGCCACCGGCGTGCCCGGCGCGCTCTCCAACCAGCCACCGGCGCCCCCCACGGCACCGATCAACGGCCCGGCGCCGCAGCTCAACCCGACCAATGCCGCCGCCCCCGCGGCGGGCTCGAGCCGGCGCGAAGCGGTCACCAATTACGAGGTCGACAAGGACGTCGTCCACACCCGCACCGGCAGCGGCCAGCTCAAGCGCCTGTCGGCCGCGGTCGTGGTCAACCACCGCACCGTCACGGCGGCCGACGGCAGCACCAGCAGCAAACCCTTGTCCGAACTCGAGATGCAGAACCTGCAGGCGCTGGCACGGGAAGCCATGGGCTTCAACCCTCAGCGCGGCGATTCGCTCAACGTCGTCAACGCCGCATTCGACCAGGCCGGCGCCCGTGTCGCCGGCGAGGCCTCGCTGTGGCAGCAACCCGAGGTAGCAGCCCTCGCCAAAGAAGCGGGCAAGGCGCTGCTGTTCCTGCTGATCACCTTGATCGTGGTTTTCGGCATCCTGCGCCCGGCGCTGCGCGCGGCCGCGCAACGCAAGACCGAAGCCGAGACGCAGGCCCTGCTCGCCAACAATCCCGAAGCGCTCGAGGCCGAAGCGGTCGAAGCCTTGCCGGTGCCCAGCGTGGCCGACATGCGCCCGAGCCAGCTCGACCAAGTGCGCCGGATCGCGCGCGAAGACCCCGCCACTGTGGCCAACGTAGTGCGCGCCTGGGTCAGCAAGGGCGATTCCGCTTAAAGGACCGAGACCATGGCCAGCGACGACATCGGCATCGAACAGGCGGCGATCCTGCTCATGACCGTGGGCGAGGAAGAAGCCGCCGAGGTCTTCAAGTTCCTCACGCCCAAGGAAGTGCAGAAGCTCGGCGAAGCGATGGCGCGTATGAAAACCGTCTCGCGCGACCGCATCGACGAGGTGCTCGAACGCTTCCTGTCGACCACCGAGGAACAGTATTCGCTGGTCGGCGACACCGACGCCTACGTCAGCCAGGTGCTGCGGCGCGCGCTCGGCGAAGAAAAAGCCGAGATGCTGCTCGACCGCATCCTGCAGGGACGCGACGTCTCGGGCATCGAATCGCTCAAGTGGATGGACTCGGGTTCGATCGGCGAGCTGCTGCGCAACGAACACCCGCAGATCGTCGCCTCGATCCTGGTCCACCTCGAACGCGAGCAATCCGCCGAAGTCTTGCGCGCCTTTCCCGAACGCATGCGCAACGACGTCTTGCTGCGCATCGCCACGCTCGACGGCATCCAGCCGCAGGCGCTGGCCGAACTCAACGAAGTGCTCTCCAAGGTGCTCGCCGGCGGCGAGAAGCTGAAGAAGGCCACGCTCGGCGGCACCCGCGCCACCGCCGAGATCCTCAACTTCCTGGGCTCGACCCACGAGCAAAGCGTGGTCGACGCGATCCGCGAACACGACTCCGACCTCGCGCAGAAGATCCTCGACCAGATGTTCACCTTCGACAACCTGGGCGAGCTCGACGACCGCGCGATGCAGCTGCTGCTGCGCGAAGTGCAGAGCGAGTCGCTGATCGTTGCCCTGAAGGGGGCGGACGACAAGCTGCGCGAGAAGGTGTTCAAGAACATGTCGAACCGCGCCGCCGAGATGCTGCGCGAGGACCTCGAAGCCAAGGGCCCGGTACGAGTGTCCGAAGTCGAAGCCGAGCAGCGCGAGATCCTCAAGATCGCCCGCCGCCTGGCCGAGGAAGGCCAGATCAGCCTGGGGGGCGGCGCCGAAGATGAATACCTGTAAGCCCAGCGCCGCGGCTTCGCCGACCCCGGGGACTTGAGCACCATGGGCGCCAACGACAAGTTGTCCCCGCGCCGGCTCGGCGGCCGCTTCATTCCCAAGGAGCAGCTCGGCCAGGCCACGTCCTGGGAGTTCGAGCCGCTGCTCGCCGGCGATCCCTCCGCCCCCTCGGCCGAGCGTCTGCTTACCGACCGCGAACAGCGCGCCTACGACCGCGGCCACGCCGACGGCGTGGCGCAGACGAGCCGGTTGGCGCAGGAAGAAGCGGCACGCGTCCGCGCCACCCATACCGCGCAGATCGACAAGGTATTGGTCGATCTGCGCTCGCGTTTCGTCGAACTGGAAAACGGCGGCGCCGACCTGGTGCTCGACCTCGCGCTCGAAATCGCGCGCCAGGTGGTGCGCCACGACATCGAGCATGGCCGCGACGCGCTGCTGCCGGTGGTGCGGGAGGCGGTCGCCACCGTGATCGACCAGCAGTCGCAGCCGCGCATCTTCCTCAACCCGACCGACTTCGACCTGGTTGCGGCCGACCTCGAGGCCGACGGCAGCCTGCGCCACTGCCAGTTCCAAGCCGACCCGTCCTTGAGCCGCGGCAGCTGCCGGGTCGAGACCGCCAGCTCCGAAGTCGATGCCCGCATCGAGACCCGCTGGAACCGGGCGCTCGCGGCGCTCGGTCTGAGCGACCCCTGGTCGGACGCGACCGAAGCGCCGCCTCCCGCCGAACCGAGCTGATGTCGGCCGCCCCCTACGCCCGCTTCCTGTCGCAAGCCACCGTGCTGGCGGCGTCGGCGTCGCCGCTTGCGGTTCGCGGCAAGCTGACCCGGGTGGCAGGGCTGGTGATGGAAGCGGTCGGGCTCAAACTGCCAGTCGGCGCCCAGGTGGTCGTGGTGCAGGACGACAAGCTGCAGGTCGACGCCGAAGTCGTGGGCTTTCACGGCGAACGCCTGTTCCTGATGCCCACGGTCGAGCCCTACGGCCTGACTCCGGGAGCGCTGGTGGTCCCGGCCGACACGAGCGGCAGCCGCCCGCGGCTGCACCGCAACAACCATCCCTGGCGCCGCAGCGAAGACCGCACCCGTCATCTGCCGATGGGCCATGCCCTGCTGGGCCGGGTGATCGATCCCAACGGCCAGCCGCTCGACCTCGGCGGCCCGCTCGACGCCGGCCATGGCCACGCCCTGGCTTGGCAGCCCATCGTTTCCCGCCCGATCAACGCGATGGAACGCGACCCGGTGCGCCAGCCGCTCGATGTCGGCGTGCGGGCGATCAACGCCCTGCTCACGGTCGGCCGCGACCAGCGCATGGGCCTCTTTGCTGGCTCGGGCGTGGGCAAAAGCGTGCTGCTGGGAATGATGGCGCGCTACACCACGGCCGACGTGATCGTGGTCGGACTGATCGGCGAACGTGGCCGCGAGGTCAAGGAGTTCATCGAAGAAATCCTGGGCGACGCCGGCCTCGAACGCGCGGTGGTGATCGCCGCCCCGGCCGACACCCCGCCGCTCCTGCGCATGCAGGGAGCGGCCTACGCCACCGCGATCGCCGAACACTTCCGCGACCAGGGGCAGCAGGTCCTGCTGCTGCTGGATTCGCTCACCCGCTACGCGATGGCCGCGCGCGAAATCGCGCTGGCGATCGGCGAACCGCCCGCCACCAAGGGTTATCCGCCTTCGGTGTTCGCCAAGCTGCCGGCGCTGGTCGAACGCGCCGGCAACGGCGCCGCCGGCGGCGGCTCGATCACCGCCTTCTACACCGTGCTCACTGAAGGCGACGATCAACAAGACCCGGTAGCCGATTCGGCCCGCGCCATCCTCGACGGCCACGTTGTTCTGTCACGGCGGCTGGCCGAAGCCGGCCACTACCCGGCGATCGACATCGAAGCCTCGATCTCGCGTGTCATGACCGCGGTGGCGAGCGAGGAGCAGGTCGAAGCCGCGCGCCGCTTTAAGTCGCTGTGGTCGCGCCACGCTCGCTCGAGCGACCTCTTGGCCGTCGGCGCCTACGTCCCCGGCAACGACGCCCTGCTCGACCAGGCGATCGCCCTGCTGCCGCAGATGCAGGCCTTTCTGCAGCAGTCGATGAACGAGGTCTCGACTCTGGCCGAGGCGGCCGAACAGATGAACGAAATCGTCCAGCCCCCGCGGCGCTTCTGAATCCCGCCATGAACCCCAACCCTTCCCTGCCCTTGCTGATTGAACTGGCCACCGGCGCCCGCGACCAGGCGGCCAGCCGCTACGCGCGCACCTTGCAGCAGGCGAGCCAGCTCGACCGCCAGCTCGGCTCGCTGCGCCACTACGCCGGGGATTACGTGCGCCAGGGCCACCAGCGCCGGCTCAGCGGGATCGACGCCGCCGCCAACGCCAACCAGAGCGCCTTTGTCGGCCGCATCGACCAGGTCGCCGAGCAGCAGCGCGCCGAACTCGAACGCGTGCGCGCCCTGGCCGAAACCGAAAGGCAGCAGATGATGCTCTGCGAACGCAAGCTCAAGAGCCTTGAAACCCTGGCGACACGCCAGGCCGAACTGCTGCGCGCCGCCACCGAAAAGCGCGAGCAGAAGCAGATGGACGAGATGGCGATGCAGGTCCTGCGCCGCCACAGCGAGAACTGACGATGAATGTGAGCAACGCCCTGCCGGCCACGCCGCGCACCGACGCCGCCCCGCGCCAGAAAAACGAATCGACCGCGTCGTTCGACCAGGTGATGAATCAGGCGCGATCGGGCGCCGCGACCGGTTCCCCCCGCCCCGGCGCGCCGGCCCCCAAACCCGCCGCTAGCAACGAACGCCCGGCCAGCACGGGGCCGGAAAAACCGCGCCCGGATTGCCGCGACGACGTCACCAGCCCTAAAGACAGCCCGGTCCAGGACAAGAGCCGGCCGGCCGCCACGACCGAAGCGAAGCGCAGCGCCGACACCGCGGCGACCGACGAGGCTGCGCCCGAGGCCGCGTCTGCACCGACACCGGCAACGCGCGAGCAGGCCGAAACCGCAGCCGACGCCCCCCTGCCGCTGCCCGTCCTGGCCCAGCCGGCGCCGCTGCCGACCAGCCCGGCCGCGCAGCAGATCGCCCTCATCACGCAGGCACTCGGCCTGACCGCCGGCGCCGATGCCGCCGCGCCGACGCCAGCGCCCACGCCGGCGGGGCTGACGGCAGCCGGCCCAGCCCCCGCCGCGACGATGACGGCGGCGGTGGAACCGACGACCACCGCCAAACTCGCGGCTGAACTGGCGAACGTCGCCAACTCGGCCGCGGGCGACGATGCCGTGCCCGACTTCCAGCGCGCCCCCACCCCGACCCTGCCCGCCGCCACTGGCGCCGCGCCGGTAGCGGTCGCGGCGCCGATCCACGCCCCCGCCCCTGCGCTCAACGCCCCGGCC
>JAEZVV010000018.1 GCA_023443095.1 Pseudomonadota bacterium | reverse complement strand
CGGGGGTCGCGGGTTCGAGTCCCGTCCACTCCGCCAGAATCAAGAAAAGGCGAACCGCGGTTCGCCTTTTTTCTTATTTGCTTCACCTACGCGCTCGGAGCGCATCAGGTTCGCAACATGCTTGAGTCCTTCCGCAATCACAAACGCTGGTTGATGTTCTTCCTGATGATCCTGGTCATCCCGTCTTTCGTGGTGACCGGCATCTACAGTTACAACCGCTTCCTCGGCGACGAAAACGCGTTGGCCAAGGTCGGCGACAGCGTGATCACTCCCCAGGAGTTCGACAATGCCAAACGCGAGCGGCTCGATCGCCTGCGCCAGAGCATTGGCGAGAGCTTCGATGCACGCATGCTGGACTCGGCCGAAGCGCGCGCCGCGATCCTCGACGGCCTGATGATCGAACGTGCCCTCACCCGGGAAGCGGCCAAAGAGAACCTGAACATCTCCGAAGCCGAAGTGATCGCCATCATCAAGTCGGCGGCGCCATTTCAGCGCGACGGCAAGTTCGACCCGGCGGCGTACGAGAACTTCCTGGCAGCGCGTGGCCGCTCTGACCAGCAGTTCGTCAACGAAGTGCGGCAAGACCTGGTCCGGCAGCAGTTGATGCAGGCCGTTGGCAGCACTGCGATCGTGCCGAAATCGGTGGCTTCGAACGTCCGCACCCTGCTCGAGGAAAGCCGCGAAGTGCGCGAACTGGTGATTCGCCCCGAGGAGTTCCTCGCCAAGGCCGTGCTCGGCGACGACGCCCTGCAGGCCTTCTACGACAAGAACAAGTCCTCGTTCGAGACGCCCGAGTCGATCAAGGTCGAATACGTGGTGCTCAACCCCGACGCGGCGAGCGACCAGATCAACCCGCCCGAAGCCGAGATCAAGGCCTACTACGAGCAGAACAAGGCCCGCTTCGGCACCGACGAGCAGCGCCGCGCGAGCCACATCCTGATCGGCGTCGAGGGCGGCAACAAGGACGCCGCCAAGAAGACTGCCGAGGAACTGGTTGCCAAGCTGCGCGCCAACCCGGCCGACTTTGCTAAGCTCGCGCGCGAGTTCTCGAAGGATCCGGGCTCGGCTGGCAACGGCGGCGACCTCGGCTTCTTCGGCCGCAATATGATGGTCAAGCCCTTCGAGGATGCGGCCTACAAGCTCAAAGTCGGCGGGATCAGCGACCCGGTCGAAAGCGACTTCGGCTACCACGTGATCCGAGTGACCGAAGTCAAGCCGGCCCAGGTCAAGCCCTTCGAAGAAGTGCGGGCCGAACTCGAACGCGAATATCGCGCGCAACAGGCGCAGAAGAAGTTCGCCGAAAGCGCCGAGCAGTTCACCAACACCGTCTACGAGCAGTCCGATTCGCTCAAGCCGGTGATCGACAAGTTCAAGCTCACGCCCAAGATCGTCGATGGCGTCACCCGTCAGGGGCTGGCCAACGGGCCGAAGGAACTCAATGCGCGCGTGATCGAGGCCTTGTTCGCCGACGACGCGCTGCGCAACAAGCGCAACACCCAGGCGATCGAAATCGCGCCCAACACCTTGCTCGCCGCGCGTGTGGTCGAACATCGCCCGGCGGCGCTGCGCCCCTTCGACGAGGTGAAGGCGCAGATCAAGCAGCGACTGCAGGCCGAAGAGGCTGCCAAGCTTGCGCGCGCCGCCGGCGAAGCGCGTCTGGCCGAACTGCAGAAGAAGCCCGACGACGCCGGTTTCGGCCCGGCCGCGTCGATTTCGCGCTCCCAGCCGCAAGGTCGTCCGCCGGTCCTGGTCAACGCGGTCCTGCGCCCTGCGGCCGACAAGTTGCCGGCTTATGTCGGTGCCGAGCTGCCTGGCGGTGCTTATGTCATCTCGCGCGTGCTCTCGTCCAAGCTGCCGCCGGTCGACCCCAACACCGCTGTCCAGCAGCAGCGCGCGCTCGAGCAGGTGGCTGCCAGCGCCGACGACCTGGCGTATGCGGAAGGCCTCAAGGCTCGCCACAAGGCTGTGGTGCTGAACCCGGACTACAAGCTCAAGGCCGCGGCGCCCGCTGCGGGCGAAGAAAAGAAGTAAGGCGAGGCGCTCAGGCGCACGCGGCGAGTTGGCTCGCTGCGTGCGCAAACGCCGCTTCGTCGCCTGTCTCCAGCGCCAGCACTTCGGCGCCTGCGAGCTGAGCGAAGTTTCTCCGGATCGATCGCTGGTAGGCCGGGTCGTAGTGATCGACCAGCAGGCGTTCGACAAACTCGTCCCACTGCCCGGCCAGAGCCAGCTGCTTCCACGCTGAAATCTTCTCGCGGCCGTGCATCTCGATTAGGCAATCGAGCGACGCAAACAGCGCGGCCGGCTCCTGTTCGAAATGGCGGTATTCCTCGCGCAGCAAAGCGATCCGGGCGCGCAGCGGTAGCTCCACCTGCAAGCAGGGCGAGGCACGCATGCGCTCGATCAGCTTGTCCGGCACCCTCAGGTCGCCGACCTTCTTGCTCTCTGATTCGACAAACACCGGCCGCGCCGGGTCGAAACGGCGCAAGGTCGACCAGACCCGGGTCTCGAACGCCTTCTGGCCCGGCTGCTGCTGGTCGGGCCAGCCGCCGAGGACCGAGCCGCGGTGTTCGGCCAGCTGCTCGAGATCGAGCACCTGGGCTCCTGCCGCCGCCAGCTGCATCAGCAGGCGGCTTTTGCCGCTGCCGGTCGGCCCCACCACCACGCGGTAGTCAAACGATTCGGGCAAGGTCTCGAGTTGGCTGCGCACGGCGCGGCGGAACTCCTTGTAGCCGCCTTCGAGTCGACGCACCTGCCAGCCGACGCGCTGCATCACCACAGTCAGAGACGCCGAGCGCTGGCCGCCGCGCCAGCAATACACGAGCGGCTTCCAGTCGCGCGGCCGGTCGGCAAACTGTTCTTCGAGCAGGCGAGCGATGTTGCGCGAGACGATTGCGGCGCCGCGCCGGCGCGCTTCGAACGGCGAAACCTGCTTGTCGAGGGTGCCGATCTCGGCGCGTTCGGCATTGTTGAGCACCGGGCAGTTGATCGCCCCCGGCAAGTGGTCCTCGGCGAACTCGATTTCGGCCCGCACATCGATGATGGCGTCGAAAGTATCAAGCGCAGCGATTGCCTCGTCGACGCTGATGGCGGTGTAGTCCATCGCGTCCTACTTCCTTGCCGCCAGCAGGGGCTTGAGCCGGGGCCACACGTTGTTGAGCATTTGTCCTTGGGCGCGTTCGTTCGGGTGGATGCGATCGGCCTGGAACAGACTCAGGTCGTCGGCAAAACCTTCGAGAAGGAACGGCACCAGGGCGGCGCGGGTCCCGCTCGCCACTCGCGAGAAGCTGGCGTGGAAGCGTTCGGCGTAGTCGCGGCCGTAGTTGGGAGGGATCCGCACGCCGACCAACAGAACCTTGGCGCCAGCGCCTTGTGCCTGCTTGACCATGGCGCCGAGGTTGTCCTGCATCGTCGGCAACGGCAGGCCGCGCAGGCCGTCGTTGGCGCCGAGTTCGATCACCACCACCGCGGGTTTGTGTTGGTCGAGCAGGGCGGAGAGACGGGTGCGGCCGCCGGCCGTGGTTTCCCCGCTGATGCTGGCATTGACCACCCTATAATCGATCGACTCCTGCGCCAGGCGGCGCTCGAGTTGTTTGACCCAGCCGGTGTCGCGAGCCAAGCCGTATTCGGCCGACAGGCTGTCGCCCAGGACCAGCAGCTTGGGTTGTGCCGCCGCGGGAAGCGCCGCGCCCAGTGTGGCGTACAGCCAGACCAGGCAGATGAGTAGTCTTTTCAAAGGAAGCCTGCGCTTTGGCAGAGATGATTACGAACCGGAAAATCGCGATCGAGGCGCGCGGCCTCGGCAAGGTCGTTCAGGACGCTACCGGCAGCCTGATCATCCTTGATGATATCAACCTCGCCATTGCCGAACGCGAGACCGTCGCCATCGTCGGCGCCTCGGGCTCGGGCAAATCCACTCTGCTGGGTCTGCTGGCCGGCCTCGACCAGCCCAGCCACGGCGAAGTGAGCCTGTTCGGTCAAGCGCTTTTCAGCCTCGACGAAGATGGCCGTGCCCGCTTGCGCGGCGAGATGCTCGGCTTTGTGTTCCAGTCCTTCCAACTGCTGCCGCACCTGACCGCGCTCGAAAACGTCTTATTGCCGATGGAACTCGCCGGCCGCGCGCCCAGGGGCGAGTCGCCCGAGCAGGCCGCGCGCCGGCTGCTCGAAAGAGTGGGGCTGGGGGCGCGGCTCTCGCACTACCCCAAGACCCTGTCCGGCGGCGAACAGCAGCGGGTTGCGCTGGCACGCGCCTTCGTCCTGCAGCCGGCGATTCTTCTCGCCGACGAACCGACCGGCAGCCTCGATGCACGTACCGGGGAGGCGGTGATCGACCTGATGTTCGAACTCAACCGCGAACGCGGCTCGACCCTGGTGCTGGTCACCCACGACAGCGGCATTGCTGCCCGCTGCGGCCGCCGTATCGAACTGGCGGCCGGCCGCGTCGTCCTCGCTTAAGCCCGGCGGCGCTCGTCCGACAGGATCGAGGCCGCGCGCTCTGCCACCTCGCCCGCCACCAGGCCGGCTTCGATGCCTTCGCCCGCGCGGCCATGCAGCCATACGGCAGCTAGCGTGCTCGTCATCATGTCGTAGCCCTGGGCGAAGAAGCTGCCGATCATGCCCGCCAGGGCGTCGCCGGTGCCGGCGGTGGCCAGTGCCGGCCCGCCGCTGGGGTTGATCCAGGCGCGACCGCTGCGCATGGCGATCACGCTGCCCGCACCCTTCAAAACCACGATCGAACCGGTCGCAATCGCCAGCTCGCGCGCGGCGTTCACCCGGTCGGCCTGGACTTCGGTGCTGCTGCATTTCAGCAGGCGGGCGGCTTCGAGCGGGTGCGGCGTCAGCACCGTGGCCGCCTGCCGGCTCAGCAAGGTCGCTTGCAAGGCGTCGTCGGCCGCCAGCAGATTGAGCGCGTCGGCGTCGAGCACGAGCGGGCATTCGAGTCCCAGCGCCCAGCGCAGGCTGGAGCGGGCTGCCTCGTCCTGGCCCAGACCGCAACCCAGCACCACCGCCTGCAGTTCGCCGAGTTCGGCGTACGGACGGAACATCAGCTCGGGCTGGACCGGATCGACGCTCATTTCCGGGGCGCCGAGGCAGTCAAGGTAGACCCGTCCGGCGCCCAGCCTCAGCGCGGCGCGGGCGGCGATCAGCGCAGCGCCGACCATGCCGCGGCTGCCGCCCACGATGGCGCAGTTGCCGTAGCTGCCTTTGTGCGAGTTGCGAGTCCGGGGCGCCAGGGCGTGGCGAAAGTCGGCCCGCTCGACCAGGTTGAGGCTGGCCAGAGGAACGGGGACGTCGAGCAGCGCGACGCCTACCTCGCCCGCCGCATCGACACCGTCGGCGGTAAAAAGTCCGGCCTTGGCCGAAATGAAGGACAGAGTGGCGTCGGCGCGTACGCCGGCGACCCCGCCGACCCAGGTGCCGCGTTCGGCGTCGAGGCCACTCGGGATGTCGAGCGCCAAGCGCAAGGCCTGGCGTTCGTTCATCCACTGGACGGCATCGAGGGTTTCGCCGGCGAGCGGGCGGGTCAGGCCGATGCCGAACAAGGCATCGATCACTGCCGTCGGTGTGGGCGCGTCGTAGGGGTCGCGCAAGAGTTCGTGGCCGGCGGCGAGCCAGGCCTCGGAGGCGGCGCGGGCATCGGCCGCGGTGGGCGCGTCGGCGCCGACCAGCACGCAGCTGACGCGCCAGCCGCGCTCGGCCAGCAGGCGGGCGGCGACAAAACCGTCGCCGCCATTATTGCCGGGGCCGCACACGAACACGACTTGGGTCCCGGGTGCGACGCGCTCGGCGATCCAGTCGGCGGCGGCATGGCCGGCGCGAGCCATCAGGGTTCCGGGCGCCAGGCCGCGGGCCACGCGCGCCTCAAGGGCGCGCAGTTCATCGAGGGAGAGCAGTGCTTGTGCCATACGCGAAGCTTAAGCCCGCGCGTAGCGCTCCAAGGTCAGGCCTTCGAGATCGATCTCGGGCTGGCGGCCCGCGATGAGGTCCGAGACCACCCGTGCCGAACCCGCCGCCATACCCCAACCGGTGCCGCCATGGCCGAGGTTGAGGTACAAGCCCTTGATTCTGGTGGGGCCGAGCACCGGTGGGCCGTCGGGCAGCATCGGCCGCGCGCCGACCCAGAAGCGGGCGGTGCGCCACGAAGCGGCATAGGGAAACCATTCCCTGGCGGAATCCAGCAGGGTGGCCAGAGCGGTCTCGCGCAAGACCAGCTTGTCCGAGCCGATCTCGGCCGTACCGGCCAGGCGCATGCGATTGCCCATGCGGGTGATGACCACCTTGTGGGTCTCGTCGACTACCGCCATGAAAGGAGCGTGTTCGTAGGCGGTGATGGGTGCAGTCGCCGAATAACCCTTGACCGGGTAGAGCGGCAGCTTGATGCCGAGCGGGCGGATCAAGCCATCGCTGGCGACTCCGGCGGCCACCACCACGGCGTCGCAGGCGATTTCGCCCGCGCTGGTGAGCACGCGTTCGATGCGCTCGCCCGATTTCATGAGGCCGTGCACCGTCGTGTCGAAGCGGAAATCGACTCCGCTGGCGATGGCGATGTCCTTGAGCTGGTGGGCGAAAAACGCGCAGTTCCCGGTTTCGTCGTCGGGCAGGTGCAGGCCGCCGGCCAATTGCGAGGCCGGGTGGATCGCCGCCTCGACCGTGCGGCAGGCCTCGGGCGAGAGCAGGGCGAAGGGCACGCCGGCTTCGGCGAGCAGGCTGCGCGCGCCATCCGAACCGCTGATTTCGCGTTCGTTGCGGAATAGCTGCAACACCCCGGTGGTCTGTTCGTATTCGAGCGCGTGGCGGGTGCGGATCTGTTGCAGCTCGTCGCGGCTATAGAAGGCCAGCCTTTGCATGCGCTGGCGGTTGAGCGCCCAGCGGTCGCGCCGGCACTCGCCCAGCCAACGCGTGACAAAACGCCATTGCGCAAGGTCGAGCCGCGGGCGGTAAACCAAGGGGGAACGTGAGCTGAACAGGTGGGCGAGCACCCGTCGGACCATGCCAGGCGCCGCCCACGGCGACGCGTAAGCCGGGGCGACGAAGCCCCCGTTGGCAAAGCTGGTTTCCTGCGTCACGCCGGAACGGCGTTCGATGACCGTGACCTCGAAGCCCGCGCGGCGCAGCGAGTAGGCCGTAGTGACGCCGATGATCCCGGCGCCCACGACAACAACATGCATGTCTTGTTCTTTAGAACCGAAGGCCGCGGATTGTAGCTGCGCCGTCCCGGGCGCTTCACGCCGCCCCACTCGCGGCGCCGCAAATCGGCATTGCCGCAACGTTGCGGGGGCAAAGCGGCTGCTGGCGAGCCAAGATTGAGCCCGGCGGCGTGCGCCCCTACAGTGTCGTGCCGGCCGGCGTTGGGGCGATCCCGGCGGCGTACTGAAAGGCACAGATGCACATTGACGAAGCGATCAAGGGCGATGGCTGGCAGTTCTGGATCGACCGCGGCGGCACGTTCACCGACATCGTGGCGCGCCGCCCCGACGGCCACCTGCTCACCCACAAACTGCTGTCGGAGAACCCGGAGCAGTATCGCGACGCGGCCGTCGCCGGCATCCGCCATCTGCTTGGCCTGGCCGCCGGCGAAGCCCTGCCGGCGCGGGTCATCGCCGCGGTGAAGATGGGAACGACGGTCGGCACCAATGCCCTGCTCGAGCGCAAGGGCGAGCCGACCGTCCTGGCGGTGACCCGAGGTTTCCGCGACGGGCTGAGGATCGCCTACCAGAACCGGCCGCAGCTCTTCGAGCGCCGCATCGTTCTGCCCGAGCTCTTGTACGAGCGGGTGATCGAGGTCGACGAGCGTGTCGGTGCGGGCGGCGAGGTCGTCACCCGACTCGACGCCGAACGCCTGCAGGCCGACCTGGCGGCGGCGGTGGCGGCGGGTTACCGCTCGATCGCCATCGTGCTGATGCACGGCTGGCGCTACTCCGAACACGAAGCCGCGGTGGCGGCGCTGGCGCGCGCCGCCGGTTTTACCCAGGTATCGGTCTCGCACGAGGTGAGCCCGCTCATGAAGTGGGTCGCCCGCGGCGATACCACCGTGGTCGACGCTTATCTGTCGCCCATCCTGCGGCGTTACGTCGAGCAGGTCGCGGGCGAACTGCCCGGCACCCGGCTCCTGTTCATGCAGAGCTCGGGCGGGCTGACCGACGCCCACCGCTTCCAGGGCAAGGACGCAATCCTCTCCGGCCCGGCGGGCGGCATCGTCGGCATGGTGAGAACCAGCCTGCCGGCGGGTTTTAACCGCGTGATCGGCTTCGACATGGGCGGGACTTCGACCGATGTCAGCCATTTCGCCGGGACCAGCGTGGCCGATTGCGAACGCGCCTTCGAGACCCAGGTCGCGGGGGTGAGGATGCGGGCGCCGATGATGGAAATCCATACGGTCGCCGCCGGCGGTGGCTCGATCCTGCATTTCGACGGTGCCCGCCTGCGGGTCGGGCCGGACTCGGCCGGCGCCGATCCCGGCCCCCGGTCTTACCGGCGCGGCGGGCCGCTTGCGGTGACCGACGCCAATCTCATGCTGGGCAAGCTTCAGCCCGAGTTTTTTCCCCGCATTTTCGGCGCCGCGGCGAACGAGCCGCTCGACGCCGACGCGGTGCGTCTGGCTTTTACCCAGCTCGCCGCCGAGATCGAAAATGTCACCGGCCGCCGCTTGCGGCCGGAAGAAGTGGCCGAAGGTTTCATCGAGATCGCGGTGGGCAACATGGCCGAGGCGATCAAGAAGATCTCGGTCGGCCGCGGCCACGACGTCACCCAATACACCCTGGCCACCTTCGGCGGCGCCGGCGGCCAGCATGCCTGTCGAGTGGCCGACGCGTTGGGCATGACGACGATCTTGCTTCACCCGCTGGCCGGAGTCCTGTCGGCTTACGGCATGGGGCTGGCCGACCGGACCGCGATGCGCAGCCGCAGCCTCGAACTCAAGCTAGCGGCCGAGGCCTTGCCCGGGCTCGAGGCGGCGCTCGACGCACTTGCCGCCGACGCGGTGAGCGAACTCGAGCAGCAAGGTCTGGCGACGGATCGCATCGACGTCCGGCGCCGGGTCCATCTGCGTTACGAAGGCACCGATTCGGCCCTGGTGCTGGCCGCCGGCCCGCTGGCGGCGATGGTCGCGGCCTTCGAAGCCGAATACCTCAAGCGCTACTCCTTCCTGATGGCCGGCCGCGGGCTGGTGGTCGAAGCCGCGTCGGTCGAGGCGGTCGGCCGCGGCGAAACGCCGGCCACGGCAGCGACGGTTTTGCCGCGTAGCGGCGAGCTTGAGCCGAGCGCGCAGGTTCCGATGTTCTGCGAAGGCAGCTGGCACCCGACTCCGGTCTACGCCCGCGCCGACACCCGCCCGGGCGACGTGATGAGCGGGCCGGCCATCATTGCCGAGGCCAACGCCACCACCGTGGTCGAGCCCGGCTGGGTCGCCGAGGTCAGCGGACTCGACCACCTGGTGCTGCAGCGCGTGGTTCCGCGCGCGCCGCGACGGGCGATCGGCACCCAGGCCGACCCGGTCATGCTCGAAGTCTTCAACCAGCTGTTCATGTCGATCGCCGAGCAGATGGGCCTGCGCCTGCAGAACACGGCGTATTCGGTCAACATCAAGGAGCGTCTCGATTTCTCCTGCGCGGTGTTCGACGCGGCCGGCAACCTGATCGCCAACGCGCCGCACATGCCGGTGCACCTGGGCTCGATGAGCGAGTCGATCCAGACCGTGATGCGGGAAAACGCCGGCCGCATGGTGGCGGGCGACGCCTACGCGATCAACGATCCCTATCACGGCGGCACGCATCTGCCGGACATCACCGTCATCACCCCGGTGTTCGACCGCGCCGGCCGCAACATCCTGTTCTACGTCGGTAGCCGCGGCCACCATGCCGATATCGGCGGGATCACGCCCGGCTCGATGCCGCCGTTTTCGACTTCGCTCGAC
>JAEZVV010000198.1 GCA_023443095.1 Pseudomonadota bacterium | reverse complement strand
CGTTGATGTGGTCTTCATTGCGCGTCGGCCGGGTCGAGGTCAAGTGGTGGTGGGCTGGTACCGCAACGCGACCGTCTTTCATCGGCAATACCGGGTGCGGCGCGGACGCATCCCGGGCATGGGCGATGCAAGCCGGTGGTTCCTCTGCGTAGCCAAGGCCGAGAACGCATTCTTGCTTTCCGAGGATGAACGGAACTTTGAGGTTCCTGCTGCTCCAGCTGGAAATGTAGGGTTCCCAGGGCAGTCGAACGTCTGGTACCCGGACCGCAATCAGGACAAGCCCGGGGTGCGATTGTTTGTCAAAAAATTGCGTCGCTACATCGAGAGCACAACCCCGGAACGTCCCGGCGACGACGAAGAGAAGTACGTGGTCAAGTCGACTGCTGCCCCCCGGAAAGGGAGCGGAGCGCGCTCCGGTGCCCCAGACGTGGAGCACAACGCGGCCGTGGAACAGGCGGCCGTTGACGCTGCGAAATCGCACTTCGAAAGCAAAGGTTACTTGGTCACGTCAGTCGAGACCGAGTACAAAGGCTGGGACTTGGAAGCGCGCAATGCCGCCGGGTGTCTTTATGTAGAAGTGAAGGGCACGGCGGGTGAGGACATCTATTTCGAGCTGACGCCGAACGAATACGGCAGGCTGCAGGAGCACGCCGCGCGCTTCCGCGTTTGCGTGGTCTGCGACGCGCTGGGTTCGCGACGCTTGCATGAATTGTCGCCAACAAAGGGTAAGAAAGGCTGGGAGCTGTTCAGCGCAAACCGCGAGGTGTATGTGCCTTTGATGGAGCGCGTAGCGGCGATTGGCGTTGAGAGCGGTAGGGCAAAGAAATGAGCCGAATCAACGCCGTCGAGGCGCCCATCATTAACTCGCCCTACGAGGCGCCCGCGTTCCATTGGCACATCGAAGAGGGAAGGCCTCCAGAGAAGCGACCGGGCCGTCGCTTGGCCTCATATTTTTTCCGGGTGCCAGACCGAGCGGCTCGTGGGCGCAAGGCCAAGGCGCAGCAGTCACTTCTGGATGACGCATCCAAGGGCCAGGAATACCTGCTGGACCTAGCCAATCTCATCCGCCAACGGCTGCGCGAGTGGCGTGAGCGGGACTACGCCGGGGCCACCAAGGTCACGCGAGAACTCCTTGAGCTTTGGCGGTCACCTGACCGCGCACAGCGGCTGTTCTTCGCCCAGCTTGAGGCTGTAGAAACGGTGCTGTTCCTCGTGGAGGGGCCTGACGACCTGAAGCAGGGCATCAACGTTCCCAGCGACGAACCGGGGGATGAGGCCAAGGCCGATGGTTACAAGGCGTTCGTGCGCTACGCGCTGAAGATGGCTACCGGCAGTGGCAAGACAACTGTGATGGGCATGCTCTCGGCTTGGTCCATCCTGAACAAGGTGGCTCAGCCGCAGGCTTCGGCTTACTCGGATACGGTGCTCATCGTCTGCCCAAACGTGACCATCCGCGACCGGTTGCGTGAGCTGGACCCCAACCTGGACGAATTGAGTCTGTACCGCACGCGGCAATTGGTGCCGTTGCACCGAATGCCCGACCTGCGCAAGGGCGAGGTGTTCATCACCAATTGGCACAACCTCGAACGACGAGAGCTGTCCGATGTGAATGGCACGTCGGCCAAGGTCGTGAAACGCGGGGTGCCCATAGAGAAGGTGCGCACCGTGAAGGTAGGAGGCAGGGACGCGCTGACGGAGGCTGATATCCGCCAGCAGGCGCTGACCGGTGCATTCGACATCGTTCGCGAACTGCGCGACAAAAAGGGAAGGCTCACCGGTTTCGACGTGAAGGAAGTGCGCTACTACGAGAGCGACACAGCCTTTCTGCGACGCGTGCTTGGCAATCGCAAGGGCCGTAGTTCGGCCATCCTGGTCATGAACGACGAGGCCCATCACGCCTACCGGCGCGGCAAGCTCGACGCGGAGGACAGCTTTGCCATTGACGAGGAAACAGCTGAAGTCGATGCGCGCGAGGCCACGGTTTGGATTGAAGGCCTAGACCGCATAAACAAGGCTTTGGGCGGTCGCACAAACGGCGTGCGGCTATGCGTGGACCTATCAGCCACGCCATTCTTCATCCAGGGCAGCGGCAACGAGGTGGGCAAGCCTTTTCCCTGGGTGGTGTCGGATTTCAGTTTGCTGGAGGCCATTGAGGCCGGTCTGGTGAAGATTCCGCAACTACCGACGCAGGACATCGGCGGCACCGAAACCCCGGCCTACTTCAACGTCTGGCGATGGGTTCAGGAAATTGCCGAGAAGGATGGGCACAGCGGCAAGCTGACGCCGGATGTATTGATGCGCTACGCGACGCAGCCCATCGTGCAGTTGGCCGATGAGTGGCGTAAGACCTCAGAGCAGTGGGCGGCGCAGTTCAGTGCCGGCCACCGCAAGAGCGATGTGCCGCCCGTGTTCATCATCGTGTGCCGCGACACCGCGCTGGCCAAGGAGCTCTACGACTGGCTTGCCAATGGCAATACCGCCTATGGCGCCGCGCCGGAGCAGTTCCGCAACGCTCCAGGGCGTGAATGGACGGTCCGAGTCGATAGCAAAGTGGCAGAAGACATCGCCGAGGGCGGCGGAAAGAATGACGAGGCGCGTCGCTTGCGTTTCGTGCTCGAAACCATTGGCAAGACCGCCTGGCCAGGCAATCGGGTGCCCGAGGAGTACGCGGCGCTTGTGGATAAGCACAACCACAAGGCGCTGGAAGACGACGAGAACGGTCTCGTGACGATTGACGCAAGTACGCCACCGGGCCGGGACGTGCGCTGCATCATCAGCGTGGCCATGCTTTCGGAGGGCTGGGATGCCACCACCGTGACGCACGTGGTCGGCCTGCGTCCCTTTGGCTCGCAGTTGTTATGCGAGCAGGTCGTGGGGCGGGCGCTGCGTCGCACGTCGTATGCGGTGGACGAAACGACGGGCTTCTTCCGAGAGGAGACGGCCAAGGTCTTTGGCGTCCCGTTCGAATTGATTCCCTTCAAGGTGGAAGGCGGCGCGCAGCAGCCGCCTTCGCCTCCGGCCAATCAGATTTACGCAGTTCCCGCCAAGGCTAAGTTCGAGATTACGTTTCCGGTGGTCGAGGGTTACGTCGACCCAGGCATAACGCGTTTGACGATGGATTGGGCCAAGGTCCCGACCCTTAACCTGAATCCGATGACAGTGCCGGATGTGACCTTGATGAAAGGGCTTACGACTCAGGATGGTTCGCTGGCCGCCTATGGTCCCGGTGCCGCAGAAGTAGTAAGCCTGGACCAATGGCGCAGCAGGGTGCGGGTGCAGCAGGTGGCTTTCACCATGGCCAAAGTGCTGGCCCAGCATTGGCTCGCTGAACGTGGAGACGTCATCCCGACGCATCGGCTCTTTCCGCAAATGCTGGGATACACGACGCGATTCCTGGCCGAGAAGCTGAATCTCTCAGGAAACCGAGCACCTCAAGACGTGGCATTGAATCCCTATTTTCAACAGGCGGTCGGGATTCTGTTCGATTCGTTGGTGCCCGTGGATGAGAGCGGCAAGATTCGAGAACGACCCATCATCGCGCCCGGGCCGGCGGGAGAGCGCTCGACCCGCCACGTTGAGTTCTTCACCGGACGGCAACCCTGGCCGGCGCAGAAGTGCCATTTGAATGCCATTGTCGCTGATACCAAGACTTGGGAGCAGGCGGCGGCTACCGCTTTGGATGCCCACGAGGGCGTGGTTAAGTGGGTGAAGAACGACCACTTAGGTTTGGTTGTGCCCTACCGCAAGGACGGTTTGCAACGCCGCTATCTTCCGGATTACGTCATCGAACTGGTGACGGGTGAGCGCTTGATGGTCGAAATCAAGGGACAAATGGGTGACGCCGAGGTCAAGGCTCAGGCAGCTCATCGCTGGTGCCAAGCGGTCAGCAACGAGGGAAGGTTTGGTAAGTGGACCTATCACCTGGTTCGGCAACCGCCTGACTTGCTGGCGCTCATCACGCGGCGTCTGAAGACGGGGAATGCGGCTCTATCGCACTGAGAACGTTCGTCAAGGGTCTGTGTTCGATGTGTGATTGAAGGTGCCCGAATGCCGCTCGCTGCCCCTCTCACTGTTCCGAAGCGGAACGTCGTGCGCATGGCCTGGGCCTCGGATGCCGTCACCGGTGCTCCCAGGTACATCGCCGAAGTAGCGAATGGCGCCGCGTGCGGCTGCGTGTGTCCCTCCTGCGGCAGTCGCCTGCTGGCGGTAAACGCGCGCAAGCAGGCCTTTCTGCGCAGCCCGCACTTCAGGCACGTTGCGGGCACCGAGACTGACGGGTGCCGGAGGGCAGCAAGCCGCGCTGCGTTTCACCGTGGCGTGGAGCGAGAGGGCAAGTTCGTCTTGCCGGGTTCGCTCATCCACGGGCGGTACGTCACGCCTGGGGGGCGAGCGTTCGTTCATTTCATGCAGGTTCCGGAGCAGCAGTTTGATGTCGCCGACATCTGGATTGAGGACGAGGCGACCGCAATCTTCGTCTGCCGGGATGGCCGACGACTGAACGTGCACTTGAAGGGCGTGGTTCGCGTTGGGGGTGGTTCCCCTGCGCAACGAGCGAACTTCGTAGAGATTGACCTCGCCCATCCGGAATTCGCGGGTCTGAACGAGTCGGAGGTTCGCGAGCGCCTGGTGCTTTCTGGCGCCGCAGTGACGGGCTGCACGGCGTGGGAAGAGGCAAGAATCCGTGCCGACGAACTCGCCCGAGAAGAAGCCCTGGCTGCCTTTGAGTTGGACGAGGATTTCGACGGACCCGCGGAGTGGTCGCGGGAGTCCGCGCTGCATAAGGCGGTCAAGCGCATCCTGGCCGAGGCGGGCTACATGACAGTCCCGAGTGCTTCTGTTCGTTGCTCTCCGCCCAAGACATCACACCTTGACGATTTGGTCTGGTCCACTCCCGAAAAGACCGTCCGATTCGAGTCAGTGGAGGCAGAGAGCAGGCTCGGGCGGGTTATTCCCGACATCGTGGCGACGGCGCGCGCGCGGGATGGGAGACGGCGGCAACTCCTCATCGAAGTCGTAGTGACCCACGACATCGACGACGGCAAGTACGAGGCCTTGAAGCAGCTTGGCGTCGCGGTATTGAAGCTCGACTTTCGGCAAATAGGCGGCCTCGTGGACGAAACACGGCTTCGCGCGCTTGTTCTTGATGACCTCTCCCTGAAGACATGGGTTTATCACCCAATCGCAGAGTCGGAGAGAGCAAAACTGCAGTCGGAACTGGATGCCAAGGTAGAGGCGGAGCGGGTGGAATCGCATGCATGGAATCAGCAGTTTGCGCAAACGCGCCATGTGCCAGTCGCTCCGAACGTAGCAACGAAGGGCGGGGCGGTTCGACGGGGGGGCTGGGCGCGACCGGGCTATGGTGCATCTGCAAGCGAAAGCGTGTGGCTGCAAGGGCGAGAGTTGGCTAGATGGAAGCGAGACCACCCAGAGGCATGGGAGGACTGGCAAAAGTCCCGCCACTCTGAAGCGGAGAGCGGTGAAGACCGTTGTGATGACTAGCCTTCAATGGGCAGCGTCGGTGCAGTTGGCAATCAGTACCCGACTCGTTTTTCTGGCCGTTCACAGGCGAAGGTTAGTTACCTTTGGTAGTTGCGTAGCTACTAAAAGTAGGTGCGGAAGCTGTGGCTTGCCTCCACGGCGAGAGGTCAATTAGGTGCCCTGAACAGTGCCTGCAACAACCGAACAGTTGAAGCCAAGGTCACCGCGCCTAATCTGTATCGCGCGTCAACACTTTGCTCGGTTCGCGGGGTCGCTGCGCAATGCTCGCAGCCAAATGTGCGATTCGACCGAGGGTTGTTGTCTCGGCGCTCGACTGACATTGCAGATAGCGTCGTCACTCGGTGGTCCCTTTGATGCGACGGCGCCAGCGCTCACTTCGACCTGCCCACGAACGAGGGGGCAGAGTTGATACACTGCTCGATACACAGCGCTGTGTGATAGCTCGGGTTATTCTAAGGGAAACAATGGGTTGAGGTGCTCTTTCTGGTCTCCCATCAGCCACCCCACCCAAACTCGTCATTCGCCAAACGCCCGCTTTTATAGCGGGCGTTGTCGTTTCCGGGGGCGTCAACCGGACTTGGGGGCGCGTTAAGCTTTCCATTTCTTTGCCGCGCCGTGCCCGGCGTTTGATTTCCAGGAACGCACCATGAACCAGGCCTTCGTCAAGGAAAGCGACGGCGACGAGGACGACGAACTCGTCCTTCCTGAACTGCCGTCCGGCACCCGCAACTACATGACGCCGGCGTGTTACCGCCGCCTGATCGACGAGCGGGCGCATCTGGTCAAGACCGAGCGGCCGGAGGTGGTGCAGATCGTCTCCTGGGCGGCCTCCAACGGCGACCGCTCCGAAAATGGCGACTACCTCTATGGCAAGAAGCGGCTGCGTGAGATCGACCGCCGCATCCGTTTTCTCACCAAGCGTCTCGACAACGCCGAGGTGGTCGACCCGGCAACGCGCGAAGCAACGGATCAGATCTTTTTCGGCGCCACCGTGCTTTATGCCAATGAGCGGGGCGAGGAGCACCGCATCCGCATCGTCGGCATCGACGAAGCCGACGCCGCCCGCGGCGACGTGAGCTGGATCTCGCCGATTGCCCGCGTCCTGCTGAAAGCGCGCGAAGGCGACGTGGTCAAGCTGCCGACGCCTGCCGGCGTCGAAACGCTGGAAATCCTGGAGGTGAGCTATTCGGCCGATCCGCCGGGCTGAGCGTCGCCGCTGCGCTGGCCGTTGCGGCCGCGCACGAGGTGCTGGACGGGCTTGAGCCGGCGCAGGGTGCGGATGACCCGCGCCAGATGGGCCCGGTCTCGAACCTGGATCATGAAATGGATCACCGGAGCCGAATGGTCGTCGTCGTTGACGTTGACGCCGACGATGTTGGAGCCGGCTTCGGCGATGGCGGCGGCCACCATCGCCAGCGCGCCGCGCTGGTCGCTCACCGTGATGTCGAGCGGTACCGCGAAACTCGCGGCCCGCTCTTCCGCCCACTGCACGTCGATCCAGCGCTCGGGGTCGGCACGCCGGGCGCGGCGCGCGTGCGGGCAGTCGGCCTGATGGATGGACAAGCCCTGGCCCTTGCGCATGTGGCCGACGATGGCATCGCCCGGGATCGGGTGGCAGCATGCCGCCATCTGCACCGCCATGCCTTCGGTGCCGCGGATCAGCACTGGCGCGCTACCGTTGGTGTCGTTGTTCGCTTCGGCGCCAGCGCGGCGCGGCGCGAGCTGGCGCGCCAGTACCGCAGCCAGCTTCTTGCCCAGGCCGATGTCGGCCAGGATCTCTTCTCTCGAGCTGGCCTCGGCCTGCTTGGCAACACGCTCCCACGCGCTGGCGTCGATTTCGGCGAGCGAATAATCGAGGTTCTGCGCCGCCTGCTCGAGCAGGCGGCGGCCGAGTTCGACCGACTCGTCGAACTTCATCGTCCGCAGGTAGTGGCGGATCTCGGCGCGCGCCTTGCCGGTGCGCACGAAGGCAAGCCAGCCCGGGTTGGGGCGCGGCACCGGGCCGGTGATGATCTCGACCATGTCGCCGTTGCGCAGTTCGGTGCGCAACGGCTGGACTTCGCTGTTGATGCGGGCGGCGACGCATTTGTTGCCGACGTCGGTGTGGATGTTGTAGGCGAAGTCGACCGTGGTTGCGCCTCGCGGCATCGAGACGATCTTGCCCTTGGGAGTGAAGACGTAGACCTTGTCGGGGAAGAGGTCGACCTTGATGTTCTCCAGGAACTCGGTCGAGTCGCCGCTTTGGCGCTGGATCTCGAGCAGGGACTGCAGCCACTGGTGGGTGCGCGACTGCAGTTCGGAGAGCGCCGCGTCGTCCTTGTACAGCCAGTGCGCCGCCACCCCGCTTTCGGCGACGCGGTGCATCTCGAGCGAGCGGATCTGGAATTCGACCGGCGTGCCGTAGGGGCCGATCAAGGTGGTGTGCAGGCTCTGGTAGCCATTGACCTTGGGAATCGCGATGTAGTCCTTGAAGCGGCCCGGCACCGGCTTGTAGAGCGCGTGCAGGGCGCCCAGGGCGAGGTAGCAGTCGGCGCGGGAAGCGACGATCACGCGAAAGCCGTAGATGTCGAGCACCTCGGAAAACGAGAGGCGCTTGTCGACCATCTTGCGGTAGATGCCGAACAGGGTCTTTTCTCGGCCCTGGACCTCGGCCTTGAGGCCGGCGGCGGGCAGGGCGTGGTTGACCGCGTCGAGGATCTTGCCGAGCGCCTCGCGGCGGTTGCCGCGTGCCGCCAGGATCGCCTTCGAGAGCACGCGGTAACGCAGCGGGTGCAGGTTGGCGAAAGCCAGGTCCTGAAGCTCGCGGAAGATGTTGTTCAGGCCCAGCCGGTGGGCGATCGGTGAATAAATCTCGAGCGTTTCGCGGGCGATGCGGCGGCGCTTGTCGGGGCGCACGGCGTCGAGCGTGCGCATGTTGTGCAGCCGGTCGGCAAGCTTGATCAGAATGACGCGGACATCGCGCGCCATCGCCAGCAGCATCTTGCGGAAGTTCTCGGCCTGCGCCTCCTCGTTCGAGGAGAACTGCAGCTTGTCGAGCTTGGAGACGCCGTCGACCAGTTCGGCCACCGTCGGGCCGAAATGTTCGATCAGCTCCTGCTTGGCTGCTCCGGTGTCTTCCAGGACGTCGTGCAGCAGGGCGGCTTGGATCGCCGCGGCGTCGAGCTTCCACTCGGTGAGGATCTCGGCGACCGCAATCGGGTGCGTGATATAGGGCTCGCCCGAGCGCCGGAACTGGCCCAGGTGGGCGGCGTCGGAGAAGCGGTAGGCCTCTTTGATGCGGGCGACGTCGGCGGCTGAGAGGTAGCGGCGGACGCGTTCGGTGAGGTCGCCGGCCGTGGCCACGCCGCGCGCGGCAGGCTCAGGCGTCGACGAGCGCCAGACGGCGCGTTTGAAAGCCTCGGCGGCGCGGCGTGCGAAACCGGGAGTCGACGGCGGTGGGTTGGGGTCCTGGGACGTCATGAGCCGGGCGCGTGTGTGAGGGTGCGCGACTCGATGAAAGGTCCCAGGGTGCTAGCGACTCAGGTCGGAACCTTGCGCAGCATCTCGAGGCCGACCTTGCTGGCGGCGATTTCGCGCAGGGCGGCCACGGGCGCTTTGTCCTTGGTTTCGACCTTGGGCGTATGGCCCTGGGCGAGCTGGCGCGCACGATAAGCGGCAACCAGAACCATCTGGAAGCGGTTGGGAATCTGCTTCATGCAGTCTTCGACAGTGATGCGGGCCATGGTTCCTCTCTGGATGGGCCGGACGTCAGGGGATGCCGAGCTGGGCAAAGATCTCGTGGTGACGCACGGCTTGGGATGCGAAGCGCAATCTGGCGGCGGTGACGACCGCGGTGAGCTGGTCTAGGGCCAGATCGAAGTCTTCGTTGATTATAACGAACTCGAACTCCGGAGCGTGGGCGATTTCAGTGCCGGCGCCCAGCAGCCGGCGGGCGATCACCTGGGGCGAATCCTGGCCGCGTTTCTTGAGGCGGGCCTCGAGCGCGTCGATCGACGGCGGCAGGATGAAAATGCCGACTGCCTGCGGGAACTGGGTGCGGACCTGGCGCGCGCCCTGCCAGTCGATCTCGAGCAGGACGTCGCGGCCGGAGCGCACGCGCTCCTCGATCCACAAGCGGGAAGTGCCGTAGTAGTTGCCGTGCACTTCGGCGCTTTCGATGAATTCCCCACGGGCGCGCCGCTCGAGGAACTCGTCGACGTCGACGAAGTGGTATTCGCGGCCGTGGCTTTCGCCCGGGCGCGGCTCGCGCGTGGTGTGCGAGATCGACAGGTCGATCCCGCTTTCGCGGGCGAGCAAGGCGTTGACCAGGGTGGACTTGCCCGCGCCCGAGGGCGCGGTGACCAAGAACAGGGTGCCGGCGTGGGCCCCCGAGAGAAGCGGCAAAGGCTTGTTCGGCATCCCTACTCCAGATTCTGGATCTGTTCTCGCATCTGTTCGATCACGAGCTTGAGTTCGACCGAGGCGTTGGTCATTTCGATGGCGGCGGCTTTCGAGCCCAGCGTATTGGCTTCGCGGTTGAGTTCCTGCATCAGGAAGTCGAGGCGGCGACCGACCGCTCCGCCCGCGGCGAGGACGCGCCTGACTTCGGTCACGTGGGTGAGCAGGCGCTTGATTTCCTCCTCGACGTCCATCTTCATGGCGTAAAGGGTGACTTCCTGGCGGATGCGTTCGTTGACTTCTTCGCGCGAGAGCGCGGAGTTCTCGCTGAGCGCCTTGCCGAGCGCGGTTTCGAGCCGTTCGGCAAGCTTGCGCTCGACCCCGGCGACGATCTCGGGCATGCGCGCCGAGACCTGCGCCACCACGGCTTCGATCTGGTCGCAGGCGGCGAGCAGGACTTGGGCGAGAGCGGCGCCCTCGCGCTGGCGGCTGGCGGCAAAACCGTCGAGCGCTTCGGCCAGGGCAGCCAGGACCTCGGCCCGCAGGGCTTCGGCATCGGGCGCCGAGGACTCGATTACGCCCGGAAAGGCCAGCACTTCGGACACTGACAGAGGGCGGGCGTCGTGCAGAGCGGCGGCGACCTGGCGCTCGAGCGTCTGCAACTGGTGCAGCACTTCGTTGGAGAGGCGGGGCAGGCTGCCGCCGGCCTGGCGCTGGACCGAGAAGCGGCATTCCATCTTGCCGCGGGCGACGCGGGCGGCGATCAACTCGCGCACGGCAGGTTCGGCCGCGCGCAGATCGTCGGGAATACGCAGGGTCAGGTCGAGAAAGCGGGAGTTGACGGCGCGCAGTTCGACCATCAGGGGTCCGAGGGCGGTGGGGCGGCTCGCGGTAGCGAACCCGGTCATGCTGGCGACGGGTTTCATGGGTATTGAGGGGAAAACGAGACGGAGGTTTGGCGCAGGGCGCTGGGGTCGGTCGCAGTTGTGGCTACAATCGCCGCGCCTCGAGTCGAACAATCAAACATGCCGGCGCAGACCAATACGCCGCTTCCGGAAGGACTGGAAGTGGGCGGCTATCGAATTGTAAAGAAGATATCCAGCGGCGGCTTCTCGATCGTCTATCTTGCGACGGACGAATCCGGGCAGTCGGTCGCGATCAAGGAGTATCTGCCGGCTTCGCTCGCCAGCCGCAACCCGGGCGAACTCGCGCCTTACGTGGCGCCGGAGAACCTCAACACCTACCGCATTGGCCTTAAGTGTTTCTTCGAGGAAGGGCGGGCGTTGGCTTCGATCTTCCACCCCAACATCGTGCGGGTGGTGAACTTCTTCCGCGCCAACGAAACGGTCTACATGGTGATGCAGTACGAGTCGGGCCGCTCGCTGCAGGAACATGTGCTGCGCAACCGCAACAAGGACCAGAAGGACGTTTTGTCCGAGCGATTCATCCGCCGCGTCTTCGCCCAAGTGATGAACGGTCTGCGTGAGGTGCACAGCAACCGCCTGCTGCACCTCGACGTCAAACCGGCCAACATCTACCTGCGCATGGACGGCACCCCGATCCTGCTCGACTTCGGGGCGGCACGGCAGACCCTGCAGCGCGACATCACCAAGACCTATCCGATGTATACGCCAGGTTTCGCCCCGCCCGAGCTCTACAAGCGGGACGCCGAACTGGGCCCCTGGACCGACGTCTATTCGATCGGCGCCTGCATCTATGCCTGCATGTCGGGCATGCCGCCGCAGGAGTCCGACCTGCGCCTGAAGGGCGACAAGATGCCGGCCGCGCTGCGCGCTTTCCGCGGCCTGTATTCGAACGAACTCTTGTCGATGGTCGAACGCTGCCTGCGGCTCAACTCGCTCGAGCGGCCGCAGACCGTTTATGCGGTGCAGAAGGAGTTGCTTAACGTGGTGCCGGAGAATCCCGAGTTCAGCTTCATGGAGCGCACCGGGGCCCGCGTGCGCAAGGCGCAGGACAAGGTCGCGCGCTTCATGAGGGACCACAACATCACCTGGTTCTAAGCCATGCGTTTTTCGGTCTACCAGGAAAGCCGCAAGGGCGGCCGCCGCGTCAACCAGGACCGGATGGGCTATCTCTACACCCGCGAATCGGCCCTGCTGATGGTGGCCGACGGCATGGGCGGCCATGCCCGCGGCGAAGTGGCGGCCGAGATCATGGTGCAGACGCTCGCCGCCCTCTACCAGCGCGAAGCGCGGCCGCTGATCGTCGACCCGGCGCGCTTCCTGCGCGAAGCCGCTCTCGCCGCCCACCACGAACTGCACCGCTACCGCGCCGAACGCGCGCTGCCGGAGGCGCCGCGCACGACCCTGGTCGCCTGCATCGTCCAGCAGGGCCAGGTGGTCACCGCCCATGTCGGTGATTCGCGCTGCTACCTGATCCGTGCCGGCGAGATCGTCGCCCGCACCTTCGACCATTCCCGCGTCCACCACCTAGTGATGGCGGGCCTGATCCGGCCCGAGGCCGCCAAGGACCATCCCGAGCGCAACCGCATCTACAACTGCGTGGGCGCCAACGTGCCGCCCACGGTCGATGTCGCGCGGCCGCAGCCGCTGATTAGCGGCGACACCCTGCTGCTGTGTTCTGACGGACTGTGGGGCTCGCTCGACGACGAACTGATCGCCCGCAGCTTCGGTCCGCGCGGGGTGATGCGGGCCGTGCCCGAGCTGCTCGACCGCGCCCTGGGCGCGGCCGGTACCGATGCCGACAACTGCACCGCGGTGGCGCTCACCTGGTCGGGCGACGAATCGCTCGACATGGTGCCGCCGTCGGACGAACCGGTCTCGACCCTCCTGCTGCCCGAGGGGGCGATGACTTCCACGATCCAGATGGGCCGGCCGGGCGAAGCCCTGCCCGACGAAGAGCTCACCGAAGATCAGATCGACGATGCCGTGGCCGAGATCCAGCGCGCGATCCAGCGCGCCGGCCGCCTCGTCAACAAGTAGGGCGTGGCGCCGCAAGGCGCGCGCAGAAATCCATGAGCCACACCTCGTTCGCGCGCCCCAGCGGCCGCGCTCCTTCCCAACTGCGACGGGTCAAGATCACCCGCCACTACACCCGCCACGCCGAAGGTTCGGTGCTGGTCGAGTTCGGCGACACCAAGCTGATCTGCACCGCCAGCGTCGACGAGAAAGTGCCCGGCTTCATGAAGGGCCAGGGCCGCGGCTGGCTGACCGCCGAATACGGCATGCTGCCGCGCGCCACCCACACGCGTTCGGACCGCGAGGCGGCGCGCGGCAAGCAGAGCGGCCGCACCCAGGAGATCCAGCGCCTGATCGGCCGCAGCCTGCGGGCGGTGTTCGACCTCGAGGCGATGGGCGAGCGCACGATCCAGATCGACTGCGACGTGATCCAGGCCGACGGCGGCACCCGCACCGCCGCGATCACCGGTGCCTTCGTGGCGGCGGTCGATGCGGCGCGCTGGATGCAAGCGCGCGGCATGTTCGAGTCCCTGCCGCTGCGCGACCACGTCGCTGCGGTGAGCGTGGGCATCTACCGCGGCGTGCCGGTGCTCGACCTCGACTACGCCGAAGACAGCGACTGCGACACCGACATGAACGTCGTGATGACCGGCAGCGACGGTTTCGTCGAGGTGCAGGGAACGGCCGAAGGCGCGCCGTTTTCCGAGGCCGAAATGCAAGCCCTGCTGACGCTGGCGCGGGCCGGCATCGGCGAACTGGTGGCGTTGCAGAAGGCGGCGCTGGAGGTGGTCGCATGAAACGCCTGGTTCTCGCTTCCAACAACCCCGGCAAGCTGCGCGAATTCGACCGGCTGCTGGCGGCGCGCGGCGTCGAAGTGATCGCCCAGGGCAGCCTGGGCGTGGGCCCGGCCGAAGAGCCTTACGGCACCTTTGTCGAAAATGCCCTGACCAAGGCGCGCCACGCCGCCGCGGCCACCGGCCTGCCGGCGCTGGCCGATGACTCCGGCATCTGCGTCGCCGCCCTCGGCGGCGCCCCCGGGGTCTTGTCGGCGCGGTTTGCCGGCGAACCTTCGGACGACGGCCGCAACAACGCCGAGCTTTTGCGCCGCCTGCTGGGCCAGCCCGACCGCCGCGCTCATTACACCTGCGTACTGGTGGCGGTGCGTTCGGTCGACGACCCCGAGCCCCTGATCGCCGAAGGCCGCTGGTTTGGGGTAGTGAGTGATACGCCGCGCGGTGACGGCGGTTTCGGTTACGACCCGTATTTCCTGTTGCCGGAGCTGGGCTTGACCGCAGCCGAACTCGACGCCGCCCACAAGAACCGCATCAGCCACCGCGGCCTGGCGATGGCCGAGCTCGATCGCCGTCTGGCGGCGGCCTGGGGCTGGTGAGCCCGGCGGCCGGCGTGGGCACGATCCCGATCCGGGCCGCGGCGGCCGATGCCAGCGTCGAGCATTACCTGCGGCCGGGCACACTCGAGCTGCCGGCCCTGCCGCCGCTGTCGCTTTACGTGCACTGGCCGTGGTGCGTGCGCAAATGCCCATATTGCGACTTCAACTCGCACGAGTCGGCCGGCCCCATCCCCGAAGCGTCCTACCTCGACGCCTTGCGGGCCGACCTCGAGGCGGCGCTGCCGCTGGTGTGGGGGCGGCCGGTCACGAGCGTGTTCATCGGTGGCGGCACGCCCAGCCTGATGAGTGCGGCCGGGCTCGACCGGCTCTTGTCCGACATCCGGGCCTTGCTGCCGCTCGAGGCTGACGCCGAAATCACGCTCGAGGCCAATCCCGGCACCTTCGAAGCCGAGAAGTTCGCGGCCTACCGGGCTTCGGGCATCAACCGCCTGTCTATCGGCATCCAGAGTTTCGACCCGGCCAAGCTACATAGCCTGGGCCGGATCCACGACCGCGAGCAGGCGCTGGCGGCGGTGGCGATCGCCCAGCGTCACTTCGACAACTTCAACCTCGACCTGATGTTCGCCCTGCCGGGGCAGACGCTGGCCGAGACCCGGGCCGACGTCGAGCTGGCGCTGGCGCTCGACCCTCCGCATCTCTCGCTCTATCAGCTCACGCTCGAGCCGAACACCGTGTTTGCCAAGTACCCGCCAACCCTGCCCGACGAAGACGAGGCGGCGGCGATGCAGGACTGGCTCGAAGCGCGCACGGCGCAGGCGGGTTACCGGCATTACGAAGTCTCGGCCTACGCCCGGCCCGGCCGCGCGGCGCGGCACAACCTTAACTACTGGGCTTTCGGCGATTACCTCGGCATCGGCGCGGGGGCCCACGGCAAGCTGTCGTTTCCGCACCGGGTGGTGCGCCAGGTGCGATTTCGCAACCCGCAGGCCTACCTCGACCATGCGGCGCGGGGCCTGTTCGTGGCCGAGAGCACCGAGGTCGGGCGCGCCGACCTGCCCTTCGAGTTCATGCTCAATGCCTTGCGACTGAGCGACGGCGTGCCGGCGGGCTTGTTCTCCGAACGCACGGGCCTGCCGCTGTCGGCGATCGAACCCGCACTCGCCGCTGCCGAAGCGCGCGGGCTGCTGCGACGTGACCACTTGCGGATCGCGCCCACGTCACTGGGCAGCCGCTTCCTGTCGGATCTGCAGTCGCTTTTCCTACCGCCCGGAGCGTGACGCACCGATAGCGAGCGTTTTGCACCAGAATGGAGCAGAATGCTTGTTTGAAGTGCGATTCGGGCTTTGATGGGTGGCGCGGCAAGACGCAATACTCCGGTCAAACCCTTGATGCACAAGCTCAGTGCAGCGGCTGCCAAGGGAGGCACGCTTCCTGCTACATGATTCTCGCAGGGGGCGGGCATAGTGCGCAGCCTCGCATCGTCAACTTAGACACCAGGAGATCTCGCGATGACGTCGGCACAAGACGTGATGAAAATGATGTCGGACAACGAAGTCCAGTTCGTTGATCTTCGCTTCACCGACACCAAGGGCAAGGAACAGCACGTGTCCGTGCCGGCCAAGATGTTCGACCTCGAGAAGTTCGAAGAAGGCCACGCCTTCGACGGCTCGTCGATCGGCGGCTGGAAGGGTATCGAAGCGTCCGACATGCTCCTGATGCCGGACCCCGACACCGTCCGCATGGACCCCTTCCGCGAAGAAAACACGCTGATCGTGTCGTGCGACGTGATCGAGCCTTCGACCGGCAAGGGTTACGACCGCGATCCGCGTTCGCTCGCCAAGCGCGCCGAGGCCTATCTGAAGTCCTCCGGCCTGGGCGACACCGCCTACTTCGGCCCCGAGCCCGAGTTCTTCATCTTTGATTCGGTCACCTGGGGCAACGACCCGTCGGGCGCCTTCTTCAAGATCAAGTCGGAAGAGGCGCCGTGGTCCACCGGCCTGGAATACGAAGCCGGCAACCTCGGCCACCGTCCCGGCCCCAAAGGCGGCTATTTCCCGGTGCCGCCGGTCGATTCGCTGCAGGACATCCGCTCGGAAATGTGCCTGCTGCTCGAGCAGCAAGGGGTCGAGGTCGAGGTGCACCACCACGAAGTGGCTGCTCCCGGCCAGTGCGAGATCGGCACCAAGTTCAGCACCCTGGTCAAGCGCGCCGACTGGCTGCAGATCATGAAATACACGATCTGGAACGTGGCGGCGAGCTACGGCAAGACCGCGACCTTCATGCCCAAGCCCATCGTCGGTGACAACGGCTCGGGCATGCACGTCCACCAGTCGATTTGGAAGGACGGCAAGAACCTGTTCGCGGGCAACGGCTATGCCGGCATGTCCGAGTTCGCTCTGTTCTACATCGGCGGCATCATCAAACATGCCCGCGCGCTGAACGCGATCACCAACCCCGGCACCAACTCGTACAAGCGCCTGGTCCCGCACTTCGAAGCTCCGGTCAAGCTTGCCTATTCGGCGCGCAACCGCTCGGCCTCGATCCGCATCCCCTACGTCACGAGCGACAAGGCGCGCCGGATTGAAGTGCGCTTCCCCGATCCTTCGGCCAACCCCTACCTGGCTTTCTCGGCCATGATGATGGCGGGCCTGGACGGCGTGTTGAACAAGATCCACCCGGGCGAAGCGGCCGACAAGAACCTCTACGATCTGCCGCCGGAAGAAGACGCCAAGATCCCGACCGTGTGCGCCTCGCTCGACCAGGCGCTCGAGTATCTGGACAAGGACCGCGAGTTCCTGACCCGCGGCGGCGTGTTCAGCAACGACATGATCGACGCCTACATCGCGCTCAAGCACGAAGAAGTCACGCGCTTCCGCATGAGCACGCATCCGGTCGAGTTCGACATGTATTACAGCCTGTGATCCTCGGATCCCGGGCCGCTTGAAGGGGGGGCGGATCACCGCCCCCTTTTTTGTGGGCCTCGCATGTTGCTGCCGTCCTCCAACTTCCCGCTGCACCGGCCTCACGCGTTGGGGCGGTTTCGGTCCGCCGCGGGGCTGACGTACACTCGAATGCCCATTGCCGTTCCGGAGTCCGACCTTGTCCCGCCTGGTTTTCGCTTGCGCTCTGGCGTTCACAGCCGCAGCGGCGCACGCCCAGAACTCGATCTGGCTGTGTGTGGACGAGTCCGGCCGCAAGACCTACACCAACGCCACGCAGGGCAAGGGCTGCTCGCCGGTCGACGTGCAGCCGGTAGCCAATGTGCCGGCGCCGCGCGCCCAGCCGCGCCGAGCTCCGGCCGAAGTGGCCACGCCGGCCAACTATCCGCGGGTCGAATCCTCGACCCAGAAAGCGCGCGATACCGATCGCAAGCGCATCCTCGAGGACGAACTGCGGATCGAGGAAGAGCGCCTGGCGCGAGCCCGCTCGGACCTGGTCGAGGCGGACAAACGTGCTGACGCGCCCCGCAGCCAGCGCCTGCGCGACGAGCTGGCCCGCGCCGAGGCCAACGTCGCTTCGTTGCGGCGGGAGATCTCCCTGCTCGCGCGGCAATAAGCCCGCTGTCCCTGCCGGGAGCGCAGCATGAGCGCTCCGGTTACCCGCGATTCCGACCCCGCTGCCGCGGCTTACGAGGGGCTCGACCTCCTGTCGACCGCCGTTTTCGTGCTCGACGGCCAGGCTTGCATCGTCTACGCCAATCAGGCCGCCGAACTGCTGGTAGGGGTCTCGCGCAAGAACCTGGTGGGCCACTCGGCAGCGCGCCTGCTGGGCGAAGGGGGCGAGATCGAGCAGCTGGTGGCCGAGGCCCAGGCCAACGCCTTCGGCCAGCGCAAGCAGATTGCCGAGTTGCGCCGCCCGCTGCGGGAGGCGCTGCCGGTGCAGGTGATAGCCACCGCGCAGTTCGCCGAGCTCACCCCCCTGGTGCTCGAGATCACGGAAATCGAGCAGCAGCTGAAAGTCGACCGCGAAGAGCGCCAGCTTGGCCTGTCGGAGGCGAGCCGCCAGCTGCTGCGCAACCTAGCGCACGAAATCAAGAATCCGCTCGGCGGCATCCGCGGCGCGGCGCAACTGCTCGACGCCGAACTGCCGACCGCAGACCAGCGCGAGTACACCGGGGTGATCATCGCCGAAGCCGACCGCCTGCAAGGGCTGGTCGACCGTCTGCTGGCGCCCTACCGTACCGCGCACGAAGTCGACGACGTCAACATCCACGAGGTGTTGGAGCGGGTGCGCGCTCTGCTGCTCGCCGAGTTCCCGCGGGGCCTGCATATCGTTCGCGACTACGACGCCAGCGTGCCGGATTTCCGCGGCGACAAGGAACAGCTGATCCAGGCCTTCCTGAACATTGTCCGGAACGCCGCCGAGGCGCTCGAGTCCCGCATCGCCGCAGGCGACGCCGAGATCACCTTGCGCACCCGGGTGGCGCGGCAGGTGACGATCGCCCGTCACCGCTACCGCCTGGCACTGGACTTGCATGTGATCGACAACGGGCCGGGCATACCCGAGGACATCCGCGATCGCATCTTCTACCCGCTGGTTTCCGGGCGGGACGGCGGCAGCGGGCTCGGGCTGCCCCTGGCTCAGACCTTCATCCAGCAGCACGACGGCATTGTCGAAGTTGACAGCCGTGCCGGCCGCACCGACTTCAGGATAGTGATTCCGCTGCCATGAAACCGATCTGGATCGTCGACGATGACCGCTCCATCCGCTGGGTGCTCGAGAAGGCGCTCACGCGGGCCGAGATTCCGTGCAAGGCCTTCGGCAGCGCGCAAGAGGTGCTGGCCGAGCTCGAACTCGATTGCCCGCAGGTGCTGGTGAGCGACATCCGCATGCCGGGCATGAGCGGGATCGAGCTGCTGCGGGCGGTCAAACGCAAACATCCGGCGCTGCCGGTGATCATCATGACCGCGTATTCGGATCTGGAAAGCGCGGTCAGCGCCTTCCAGGGCGGCGCCTTCGAATACCTGCCCAAGCCTTTCGACGTCGACCGCGCGGTCGAGCTGATCCGGCGTGCGGTCGACGAAAGCCTGCGCGAGTCGCAGGCCGAGGAGGGCGCGCTCGAGGTACCCGAGATTCTCGGCCAGGCCCCTTCGATGCAGGAAGTCTTCCGCGCCATCGGACGGCTTTCGCAAAGCCATGTCACGGTCTTGCTCACCGGCGAATCGGGCAGCGGCAAGGAAGTGGTCGCTCGCGCCCTGCACAAACACAGCCCGCGCGCGCAAGCCCCGTTTATCGCTCTCAACATGGCGGCGATCCCGCGCGACCTGATGGAGAGCGAGCTTTTCGGCCACGAACGCGGTGCCTTCACCGGCGCCCAGGCGATGCGGCGCGGCCGCTTCGAGCAGGCCGAGGGCGGCACCCTGTTCCTCGACGAAATCGGCGACATGCCGGCCGAACTCCAGACCCGCTTGCTGAGGGTTCTTGCCGACGGCTTTTATTACCGCGTCGGCGGCCACCAGCCGATCAAGGCCGACGTGCGCGTGATCGCGGCGACCCATCAGAATCTCGAGGAGCGGGTGCGCCTGGGCCTGTTCCGCGAAGACCTCTACCACCGCCTGAACGTGATCCGCCTGCGCCTGCCGAGCCTGCGCGAGCGGCGCGAAGACATTCCGCTGCTCGCCAAGCATTTCCTCGCCAAAAGCGCGCGCGAACTCGGGGTCGAGGCCAAGCGCCTGTCGGACCCGGCGCTGGGTTTCATCGCTCAGTTCGCTTTTCCTGGCAACGTGCGCCAGCTTGAAAACCTGTGCCATTGGCTGACCGTGATGGCGCCGGCGCAGGTGATCAAGGTCGAGGACCTGCCGCTCGAACTCAGGCAAGCCTCCGCGCCGCAACCCGAGCCCGCCGCTGCGGTGGCGACTGCGGCGGTTCCGCCGCCGGCAGTCGCCGACTGGGCGCAGCAGCTCGCCGCCGACGTCTCGCGCCGGCTGGCGACGGGCGAACCCGATCTGATGGAAGCTCTGACCCGCCAGTTCGAAACCGCGGTGCTCGGCACCGCGCTCAAGCACACCCATGGCCGGCGGATCGAGGCAGCGAGCAAGCTCGGCGTCGGCCGCAACACCATCACGCGCAAGGTGCAGGAGCTGGGGCTGGAAGGCTGATCGAGTCGCGCGGGCGCCGGATGTAAAAAGAGCCGCGACAGCGGCTCTTTTTTTCGGAGGCGAGCGATGGCGGGTCAGGTATTGAGCCGCGGACTCAGGCCGTTGAACTGGCAGATGAAATCGGCGATCGCCTCGGCGTCGTCGAGGTCGAACTGGGGCAGGGCGCTGTCGAAGCGGGTGTCGGACGCGATCGCCACCACGTCCGAATCGAAAGTGTGGATCGCAGGCTTGCCGTTCTCGGAACGATGGATCTCGAGCTTGGGGATCGATTCGCGCTTGAAGCCCTCGACCAGCAGCAGGTCGCACGGAGAGACGTGCGGGACCAGTTCGGCGAGCGTGGGTTCGGGAGTGTTGCGCAGTTCGTGCATCAGGGCCCAGCGCCGTGCCGAAGCGATCAACACTTCCTGGCAGCCCGCTTGCCGGTGGCGATACGAATCCTTGCCGGGCGTGTCGACGTCGAACTCGTGGTGCGCATGTTTGATCAAGGACACCCGCAGTCCGCGGGCGTTGAAAAGCGGAACCAGGCGTTCGAGCAGGGTGGTCTTGCCACTACCGGACCAGCCGGCAAAGCCGAAGATTTTCATGGGTACTACCGGAAACAAAGTTTGCGCCGCGAGCGGCCAAGGCGGGACGTTCGAGCGGGGTATCCGCCGGCTCCGCGAACGGCCGTTGCGGAGCCAAGTGGGCGGATTGTGAACGAATCGTCTTCCGCCCGCACCCGGGAACCGGATGCGGGCGGAAAAGCGGGCCTGCCTACTTCTTGGCCGCGGGGGCCGCGGCCTTGGCCGGAGCTGCTGCCGTCTTGGTCGGAGCCGCGGCGGCCGGAGCCGGCGGCGGAACAAAGGCGGCCGGCGCAACGCAAGCCGGGGCCGCTTCGGGCGCGAACTTCTTGCCCTTGGCGGCTTGCTGCTTGGCGTAGTTGGCCGCTGCCTTGTTCTGGCTTTGGCAGAGCTGGTAAGCGGCGACCTGGTCGGCGTGGGCCGCCTTGGCCTTGGCCAGGGCCGCCGCAGCGGCCTGCTCCGGCGTGGGCGGGGGCAGGGCGGCGCTGGCTGCGGCCGAGAACACCAGGCCGGCGAGCAACAGAGACGATGTCTTGAACATGCTTGTCCTTTCTATTACTTGTCGGCCGCGAGCACGGCCTGGCGGATCGGGGCGGGCACTTCGGATTCGGGAACCATGGGGCTCTCCGGCACCTTGCCGGCCTTGACGTCTTCGTACCAGCGGGCGTGGTGGTGATGCGCCCATTCGTTGGTGACGTAGCCGTCGCGCATGGCGCGGTAGGCGCCGGTCATGCCGATCGTGCCGAGGTAGACGTGGACGCAGATCGTGGCGATCGCGAGGTAGGCCGCCACCATGTGGGAGATGCTGGCGATCTGCATCACCAGGCGCGACTGCCCGAAGTTCGGGAAGTTGAGCACCAGGCCCGAGACGATCAGCACCGAGGTCAGCGCGACCAGCACCAGCCAGAAGACCATCTTTTCGCCGCCGTTGAACTTGCCGGACGGATATTCATGTCCGGTCAGGTTGCCGACGATCTTGGTCATCCAGATCACGTCTTCCTTGTCGACCCAGTTGTAGCGCAGGTAGCGGATGAACATCCACGGCACGGCGACGATCAGGATCGGGCCGATGAAGTTGTGGAAGTTCTTCGCGAACCACGCCAGCCACGAGTAGAGCGTGCCTCCCAGGATCGGCAGGAGCAGAGTCTTGCCGAAAGTGATGATCAGGCCGGTGACGGCCAGGATCATCCAGGGAATGCCCATCAGCCAGTGCGCGTAGCGGTCCTTGGGTTCGAAGCGCTTGATCATCTGGCCCGAGCCGGTCTCGCCGACCTTGATCGGGCCGCGCCAGGCGTAGAAACCGCCCAGCGCTGCGATCGCAGCGGCCACCATCAGGCCGCCGAGCAGCGAGATCGGCACTCGCAGCTCGCTCCAGGTCTGGCCGGCCGACTGCACCAGCACACCGCGCTCGGGCGCGTCGCCCAGGCGGGTGAAGCCGGGCTCGCCCGAGCGCACCTCACGCCACAGGGGCGCGTTGTTGTAGGGCTGCGCAGCGTTCTCGCGAACTTCTTGCGCGGCCGGCGCCGTTGCCGGCGCAGGTTGCGGAGCCGCGGTCTGGGCTGCGACCTGGCCCGCAAGGGCCAGGGCAGCCGCTGCCAGCAGCGTCCGCCAAGTGTTGATCCTCATGCCGCTGCTCCTATTTCTTGTCGGTCCGCGGGTATTCGTTCTGGCGCTCGGCGCGGCTCGTGAGAGCCGCGTCCAGCTTTGCCTTGTCGCCGCCGAACTGCGGGCTCGCCTCGGGCGCCACCAGCGGCGCGCCCTTGTATTTGCCCGGTTCGTAGACCGTGGGCGTGCGGTCGCACGCGGCCAGAGCCGCCACGACCGCGAGCCCCAGCGCAGCGCGTATCGCCAAGCTGGTGGGTTTCATCACTTCTTGCCCTCCGCCTTGGCAGCCGCCGGCTTGGCTTCGGGCTGCTTGCCCGGGCCGTAGGCGGTGACCCAACCCCAGACATCGGCACCCTTGCCACGCACGGTGACGCGCTCGCGATAGATGTTGGCAACCACGTCGCCGTCGCCGGCGAGCAGAGCCTTGGTCGAGCACATTTCGGCGCACAGCGGCAGCTTGCCCTGGGCGATACGGTTCTGGCCGTACTTCTTGAACTGCTCTTCCTCGCTGCCCTTGCCCGGACCGCCCGAGCAGAAGGTGCACTTGTCCATCTTGCCGCGCACGCCGAAGGCGCCGGCGGAGGGGAACTGCGGCGCGCCGAAGGGGCAGGCGTAGAAGCAGTAGCCGCAACCGATGCACAGGTCCTTGTCGTGCAGGACCACGCCGTCGGCGGTGCGCACGAAGCAGTCGACCGGGCACACCGCCATACACGGCGCATCCGAGCAATGCATACACGCGACCGACAGCGAGCGCTCGCCGGCGACGCCGTCGTTGATGGTGACGACGCGGCGGCGGTTCACGCCCCAAGGGGTTTCGTTGGCGTTCTTGCACGCCGTGACGCACCCGTTGCACTCGATGCAGCGGCTGGCGTCACAAAGAAATTTCATTCGAGCCATGTGTTATCTCCAGAATCCGTTGTGGCTCAGGCCTTGGCGATCTGGCACAACGAAGCCTTGGTGCCTTCCTGCATCATCGTGACCGAGTCGTAGCCGTAGGTTGCGGCCGTGTTGTAAGAGTCGCCGCGCACGAGCGGGGCTGCGCCTTCCGGGTAATGGGCGAGCATGTCCTGACCCTGCCAGTGGCCCGCGAAGTGGAAGGGCATGAACACCGTGTCGGTGCCGACGCGCTCGGTGACCAGCGCCATGACCTTGATCTTGGCGCCGTTCGGCGTGCTGACCCACACGGACTCGCCGTTGCGGATGCCGCGGTCGTTGGCCGTCTTCGGGTTGATCTCGACGAACATGTGCTGCTGCAGTTCGGCCAGCCACGGGTTGGAGCGGGTCTCTTCGCCGCCACCTTCGTATTCGGTGAGGCGGCCCGAGGTCATCACCAGCGGGAACTTCTCGTGGACCTTGTCGGCCACGTTCTTGTCCTGCACCGACTTGTAGAGCGTCGGCAGGCGCCAGAAGTCCTTGCGGTCGGCGTGGGTCGGGTACTTGGCGACCAGGTCCGGGCGGTTCGAGAACAGGGGCTCGCGGTGCACCGGGATCGGATCCGGGAAGTTCCAGACCACGGCACGCGCCTTGGCGTTGCCGTAAGGCATACAACCGTGGTTCTTCATGACCACGCGGATGATCCCGCCCGACAGGTCGGTCTTCCAGTTCTTGCCGTCGGCGGCCTTCTGCTCGTCCGGGGTGAGCTCGTTCCACCAGCCCAGCTTCTTGACGAAGAGGTGGTCGAACTCGGGGTAGCCGGTGGTGATGTCCGAACCCTTGCAATACGAACCGTCTTCGGCGAGCAGGCTCACGCCGTCGCGTTCGACGCCGAAGTTGGCGCGGAAGTTGCCGCCGCCTTCCATGGCAGGAATGCTGGTGTCGTACTGGTTGGGCGTGCCCGGGTGCTTCATTTCGGGCGTGCCCCAGCACGGCCACGGCAGGCCGAAGAACTCACCGTCGCACGGGCCACCCTTGGCTTTGAGCGTGCGCACGTCGAAGGTGTGCATGTTCTTCATGTGCAACTTCAGACGCTCGGGGCTGTGGCCGGAATAACCGATGGTCCAGACGCCCTTGTTGATCTCGTTGCGGAGCACGTCCTCAAGGTTGGGCTCGCTCCAGCCGTTCGCACCCTTGACCAGGTTGACGGTCTGCTTGCCGTTGCGCTTGCCCAGGAACTGGTCGGCGTAACCGAGCTTTTCGGCGAGGCGATAGAGGATCGCGTGGTCGGGCTGCGACTCGAAGAGCGGCTGGATGACTTGTTCGCGCCATTGCACCGAGCGGTTCGAGGCCGTGACCGAGCCGTAGGTTTCGAACTGGGTCGCGGTCGGAAGGAGATAGACCTCGCGGTTCGGATTGACCTGGGTGCCTTCCTTCGGCGGCATCGCCGCCATCATCGCGGTTGCCGTGGGGTAGGGGTCCATCACCACGAGCAGGTCGAGCGCGTCCATCGCGGGCTTCTGGTCGATGCCGCGGGTCTGGCTGTTGGGCGCCATGCCAAGGAAGAACACGCCGCGGATCTTGGACGGCTGGTTCTGCACTTCGGCGGGTTCCAGCACGGCGTCGAACCAGCGGCTGAGCGTGATGCCGGGGCGGGTCATCAACGCTTCGGAGGCGAAACGGCCCTTGAGCCAGTCGAGGTCGACGTTCCAGACGTCGGCCCAGTGCTTCCAGGCGCCCGGCGCGATGCCGTAGTAGCCCGGCAGCGAGTCCGGGTTGCCGCCGAGGTCGGTAGCGCCCTGAACGTTGTCGTGGCCGCGGAAGATGTTGCAGCCGCCGCCGGAGACGCCGACGTTGCCCAGCACCAGCTGCAGCAGCGAGGAGGCGCGCACGATCGCGTTGCCGATGGTGTGCTGGGTCTGGCCCATACACCAGACGAGCGTCGAGGGGCGGTTCTTGGCCATGGTCTCGGCGACCTGGAACACCTGCTCCTCGGGAATGCCGGTGACTTCAGCCACCTTTTCGGGAGTCCACTTGGCGACTTCGGCGCGCAGCTGGTCGATGCCGTAGGCACGGGCCTTCAGGTAGGCCTTGTCTTCCCAGCCGTTCTTGAAGATGTGCCACATCACCCCGTGCAGGAAGGCGATGTCGCTGCCGACGCGCAGGCGGACGTACTGGTCGGCCTTGGCGGCGGTACGGGTAAAGCGCGGGTCGACCACGATGACCTTGGCGCCGTGTTCCTTGGCGTTCAGGGTGAAGACCATCGACACCGGGTGCGCCTCGGCGGCGTTCGAACCGATGTACATGATGGCCTTGGCGTTCATCATGTCGTTGTACGAGTTGGTCATCGACCCGTAGCCCCAGGTGTTGGCCACACCGGCAACGGTCGTCGAGTGACAGATCCGGGCGTTCTGGTCGCAGTTGTTCGTGCCCCAGAGCGAGACGAACTTGCGGATCAGGACGTTCTGCTCGTTGCCCTGCTTGGAGCCGCCCAGGAAGAACAGCGAATCAGGACCCGACTCCTCGCGCAGCTTGAGCATCTTCTTGCTGATCGCGTCGAGCGCTTCGTCCCAGCTGATGCGCTGGTACTTGCCGTTGACCAGCTTCATCGGGTACTTCAGGCGGTGCGAGTGCTCGGTCATGCCGTGCTCGCGCAAGGCCGCGCCCTTGGCGCAGTGGCCACCCATGTTGAGCGGAGAATCGAATACGGGTTCCTGACGCACCCACACGCCGTTCTTGACGACGGCGTCGGTCGAACAGCCAACCGAGCAGTGCGAGCACACGGTGCGGCGTACGACCACCCCTTCTTCGCCCTTGGCCGCGGCCTTGTCGGCGGCGGTGGCTTCCTGGATCACGCCGTAGGGCAGCTGCGAGGCGAAGGCGGCTGCGCCGGCCGTCACGCCGGAGCGCTTCAGAAAGGTGCGGCGATCGATGGTCTTGCCTTGCATGCTGGCAACAGCTCGGGCAAGACGCCCCTGAGCGACTGCGGTGGTCGCTGATTTCTTCGTAAGCATCGGGGAGTCTCCCGTCTAGACGTGGGTGGAGCGGTAGTAGTTTTGGATGTGCGGAGTTTCGCGGTAACCCTCCTTCACATCGGCGACGGCCGCGGCAGCGGCGCCCGGTTTCTTCTGGGTAACCACGGTGGTGACCGCGGCGGCAGCCGCGGCGGCGCCTCCAGCGGCGAGCGTCGCAAAGAAGTTGCGACGACTGTTGCTATTAGTAGACATATGAAGCTCCGTTCCTAGTAACAAATTGGGCAGAGAGTGCCTTGACACAGGGTTTCCGTCAAAACAAGGCATGGTCGGATTTGAGCCAGATCAGTTATTTGCCAGTCTTGCGCTATGTGATAAGACCATGTTTATGAAGTGGTATTAACATCGGGATGGAAATTGATGGATTTCAAAAAAGTCAAGTTTGGGCGTCACAGAGGCAAAAAAACTCGCAAATTCAGTGTTCTCGCGGGGATCAAGTGCCGCCCTGACCGTGTTGGACGGCGTTCGCGTTCGGCCCGGCTCCATCCTCGTCGCGGTGAACTGCTGGTTTGCCGGGCGGCGGGCGAGATCTCGGGTCGAGCGGGAAATACTTAGATCCGCCCGTGGCTCGGTCGCGGCTATGGGACGCGCTTGAATGATCCGGCACTCGGCATACGCCAACCATCGGTGTAAGTCCCCCGCTTGCCTCTAGGCCTGCCTTGCCCCCTCCCGGGTGTCGGGGCCGCTCGTGCGACACTCGCCTCATGCGCATTGAAGACCTACGCCAGCGCTTGCGCGCCTTCGGCGCCAAGCCTTGTCACGAACACCGCGTGCTGCGTGCCTGGATCCAGGCCGGAGCGCTCGACGGTGGCCCGCGCCAGCCGCAGGACTTTCTTCCCCTGGCGCTGCGCCAGGATCTGCCGGCGCTGACCGAGGAACTCGCGGCGCTGGCGCGGGTGTCCTCCGAACATGAGGGCGCGGATGGCTCGGTTCGGCTGCTGGTGGCGCTGGGTGACGGTCAGGCTGTCGAAAGCGTTCTGCTGCCGCGCGACGGCGTGTGTGTGTCGACCCAGGTTGGCTGCGCGGTTGGCTGCGTGTTCTGCATGACCGGCCGCGATGGCCTTCTGCGTCAGCTCGGGAGCGCTGAAATCGTGGCGCAAGTGGTCCTGGCGCGGCAGCGGCGGTCCGTGAAGAAGGTGGTGTTCATGGGCATGGGCGAGCCCGCGCACAACCTCGACAACGTGCTCGAAGCGATCGATTTTCTGGGGTCGGCCGCGGGCATCGGCCACAAGAACCTGGTTTTTTCGACCGTGGGCGATCGCCGCGTGTTCGAGCGCCTGCCGCAGATGTCGGTGAAACCGGCGCTTGCACTCTCGCTGCACAGCACCCGCGCCGAACTGCGCGCCCAGCTCCTGCCGCGGGCGCCGCGGATAGATCCGGCCGAGCTGGTCGAACTCGGCGAGGCCTATGCCCGCGCCACGAGTTACCCGATCCAGTACCAGTGGACCTTGATCGACGGGGTCAACGACAGCGAGGCCGAAATCGACGGCATCGCTCGCCTGCTGGCGGGTAAATACGCCCTGATGAACTTCATCCCGTTCAATGCGGTCGACGGTCTCGAGTTCCGGCGTCCGAGCTGGGAGCGGGCGGCCGAGATGGCGCGCCAGCTGCATCGGCGCGGAGTTTTGACCAAGCTGCGCAACTCGGCCGGGCAAGATGTCGACGGCGGCTGTGGCCAGTTGCGCGCCCGCGTTCTGAGCCCAGTGGCAGTGCCGGTTCGCTCGGCCGGTCCGCTCGCTCGTTAGCGCACGTCTTGGGCCCGGCGGGCGATGATCCCGCGGCCGGTCGCTTCATTCTGCAGTTCGTCGCTGTCCGGCGCATTTCGTCGCGACCCGGGAAAACGCGCGCGCGTATTGGGGATAATCCGCCTCGCTCGGGCCTTCCGGCCCGCTCGACAAGAACAACAGGATTCCCATGACCAAGCGTTCAAGACTCTGGTTCATCGCGGCGGTGGCCGGGCTGATGCTGGCCCTGGCTGCGGTCGCCGTGGCGTTCACCCAGGGCAAGAAGGGCAGCGAACCGAAGGCCAAAGACGAGCCGCCGCCGCTCGAGTTCACCCAGGCCGAACTGACGCAGCTTGAGCCGGCCAAGCTGGCGCACGAGCTGGTTCTGCCTGGCAGCGTTTTGGCCGTGAACCAGGCCACGGTGCGGGCCAAGCTCTCGGCCGAAGTGCGCAAGGTCCTGGTGCGGGAAGGTGAGGCCGTCGTCGCCGGTCAGGTGCTGGCCGAGTTCGACACCCATCCGCTGCGCGCCCAGCTGGCCGAACGCCAGGCGGCTTTCGAGTCGGCGCGGGCGCAGCTGGCCTCGACCGAACGCACGCGCCAGGCCAATGCCCAGCTGGTCAAGCAGAACTTCATCTCGCAGAACGCGTTCGACACTGCCGATTCGAACTACCAGGCCCAGCTCGCCACCGTGGCCGCCGCCCGCGCTGCGCTCGAACAGACCCAGATCCAGGTGAACGACGCGATCGTGCGTTCGCCGATCGCCGGCATCGTTGCCAAGCGCCATGTGCAGCCGGGCGAGAAGGTCGCATTCGATGCGCCTCTGATGGCTGTGGTCGACCTGGCCAAACTCGAGGTCCAGGGGCAAGCGCCGGTGGCCGACGTGCCCTTGCTGGCGGTTGGCATGGCGGTCGTGGTCCAGGTCGAAGGCCTGCCCGGCCGCCAGTTCGCGGCCCGGCTCGACCGCATCAACCCGGCGACCGAAGCCGGCACCCGCATGCTCAACGTTTATGTCTCTCTGCCCAACGAAGAGCGGCTGATCAAGGCGGGCATGTTCGCCCGGGTCCTGGTGGCGATCGCGCCGGACGTCGCAGTGCCCAGCCTGCCGGTGGCAAGCGTGCGCAGCGACGGCGTCCAGTCTTACGTGTGGCTGATCGCCGACGGCAAGCTTGTCCGCCGCAGCGTCGAGACCGGGCGTCGCGACGAACGTGCGCAGAGGGTCGAGATCCGTTCCGGGCTGGGCGCGGGCGAGGTGGTGCTGGCGGGCAAGTTCGACAACCTCAAGGAAGGTCTGGCGGCGCGCCGCGTGAGCGCGAGCGCAAGCAAGCCGCAGGTGGCGGGCGAGCCGGCCGCGACCAAGCCGGCGACCAACTGAGGAGCGCGCCATGTGGATGACGCGTGTTTCGATCAACCACCCGGTGTTCGCGACCATGGTCATGGTCGGCCTCACCGTGCTGGGTCTGTTTTCGTACTCGCGCCTCGGGGTCGAGGCGATGCCCGAGGTGACCCTGCCCGGGGTCCAGGTCTTCGTCGCCTACCCCGGCGCCTCGCCCGAGCAGGTCGAGATCGACGTCACCAAGCCGGTGGAAAACGCCGTCAATACCGTGGCCGGGGTCAAGCGCATCTTGTCGCGCGCGGAAGAGGGGCGCTCGCTCGCCTGGGTCGAGTTCCGCTTTGATGCCGACATGAATCGCGCCACGCAGGAGGTGCGCGACAAGCTGGCGCAGATCCGGGCCGGTTTCCCGCGCGACGTGAAGGACCCGGTGGTCAACCGCGTCAACGACGACAACGATTCGCCGGTCGCCTCCTTCGCCCTGGTGGCCAAGGACATGCCGCAGCGCCAGCTCACCCTGCTCGCCGAACAAGTGGTGCAGAAGGGTTTCGAGCGCGTGAGCGGGGTTGGCAAGGTCGACCTCGGCGGCACGGTCACGCGCGAGATCCAGGTGCGGATCGAGCCGGCGCGTTTGACCGCCTACGGCCTGTCGGTCGACCAGGTGGTGGCGGCTCTGCGTACCGCCAACGTCAGCGTGCCGGTGGGCACGATCCACAACGCCACCAGCGAGGCCATCGTTCGCGTCGACGGGCGCCTGTCGAGCCCGGCTCAGTTCGAGAAAATCGTGGTCGCCCGCCGCAACGGCATTCCCATCCTGCTTGGCCAGGTGGCGCAGATCGAAGACGCCGAACGCGAGCGCAGCTCGATCAGCCGGGTCGACGGCCAGCCGGCGATCGGCTTCTACGTCTACAAGGCGCAGGACGCCAACATCGTCAACGTCGGAGCCGATCTCAAGCTCGCCGCGGCCGACCTGCAGAAGCAGCTGCCGGCCGGGGTCGAGCTGAAGCTGCTCAACGCCAATTCCGACTTCGTCGCCGCCGCGGTGGAGAACGTCAAGCGCACCATTATCGAAGGCGGTCTGCTGACGGTGCTGATCGTCTTCCTGTTCCTGGGTTCGTGGCGTTCGACCGTGATCACGGGGCTGACGCTGCCGATCGCGGTGATCGCCACCTTCACCCCGCTCTACCTGATGGGCTTCACGCTCAACTACATGACGCTGATGGCGCTGTCGCTGTGCATCGGCCTCCTGATCGACGACGCCATCGTAGTGCGCGAGAACATCGTTCGCCACATCCACATGGGCAAGGACCACCGCACGGCCGCTCGCGACGGCACCGAGGAGATCGGCCTGGCGGTGCTCGCGACCACGCTGTCGATCGTGGCCGTGTTCGTGCCGATCGCCTTCATGCAGGGCATCGTCGGCAAGTTCTTCTTCAGCTTCGGCATCACGGTGGCGGCGGCGGTGCTGCTGTCACTTTTTGTCAGCTTCACGCTCGACCCGATGCTCTCGGCGATCTGGCGCGACCCGCCCGAGGGCGCGCGCGGCCTGCGTCTGGTCGGTCCGGTGCTGCGCCGCTTCGACGCCGGGGTCGATTTCCTGCACCGGATCTACGACCGCGCCCTGCGCTGGGCGCTCTCGCACCGCAAGACCACGCTGGCGATCGCGGTGGCCAGTTTCGCGGTGAGCATTCCGATGGCGGGAGTGGTGGGCGGCGAGATGATGCCCGCTGCCGACCAGGGGTCGACCTCGATCCAGCTGACAATGCCAGTGGGCTCCAGCCTCGACTACACCAACGAACGCGTGCGCCGGGTCGAGGACGCCTTGCGCGAGTTCCCCGAGGTGGCGACGATCGACACCTTCGTCGGCAACAACGGCGCCCGCAACACCGCCACCATCGGCCTGCAGTTAAAGCCCCGGGCCGAACGCAAGCGCTCGCAGAAGGAGCTGGAAAAAGCGGTGCGGGCGCGGGTGGCCAGCATCCCGGGGGTGAGCTTGTCGGTGGGCTGGAACCGGCCGATCTACGTCGCCCTGCTCGGCAGCAACGACGCCGAGATGAACCGAGTGATCGACGATCTGAAGGGCAAGGTCGCCAAGATCCGCGGCGTGACCGACCTCGAAACCTCGGTCAAGGAAGGCACGCCCGCGCTGCGGGTACGGCTCAAGCCCGAACTTGCGTCCGAATACGGCATCACCCACGCCCAGCTCGGCACCACGCTGCGCGCCCTGGTGGGCGGCGAAAATTCGGGCTACTGGCTCGCGCCCGACGGCCAGAACTACGAGGTCATCACCCAGCTGCCGCAGGCCAACCGCACCGTGGTCGACGACATCGTCAACCTCAACATCGCCACCGGCCGCACCTTGCCCGACGGATCGCCAGAGATCGTGCCCTTGCGCGCCGTTGCCGCCATCGAGAAGGCGTTCAACCCCGAGAACATCCGGCGCCAGGACCTGCAGCGCCGCGTGGCCTTGTTCGCCGGGGTCGAAGGCCGGCCGGCCGGTGACGCCGGCGAAGAGGTCCAGCAGCTGGTCAAGGCTTACGAACTGCCGCCCGGGCTGCGCTTCGATGTCGGCGGCGAGATCCGCGACCAGCAGGAGATGATGAGCGCGGTGCTCGGCGCCCTGCTGCTGGCGATCATCTTCATCTACCTGGTGCTCGCCTCGCAGTTCGGCAGCTTCCTGCAGCCGGTCGCGATCATGGCCTCGCTGCCGCTCTCGATCGTGGGCGTGATGTTCGCCCTCTTGATCACGGGCACGACGCTCAACATCTTCTCGATGATCGGCATCGTCTTCCTCATGGGGCTGGTGACCAAAAACGCCATCCTGCTGGTCGATTTCGCCAACAAGGGCCAGCGCGATGGCCTGAGCCGCGTCGAAGCCCTGCTCGCCGCCGGCCAGGTCCGCCTGCGCCCGATCCTGATGACCACCGCCGCCATGATCTTCGGCATGCTGCCGCTCGCCCTCGGCCTGGGCGACGGCGCCGAGCAGCAGGCGCCGATGGGCCGCGCCATCATCGGCGGGGTCATCACCTCGACCCTGCTGACCCTGATCGTGGTGCCGGTGATCTACACCTGGCTCGACGCGCTCGAGCAGAAACTCAAGCCGCGGCCGCATCTGGAACCGGCGACAGGCCATGGTGCGGCGGCGCTTGGCGAGGCCCCCAGCGACCGCCTCCGCTAGCCATGGGTGCGAGCGGTTAAGCTCCGTGTTGAAGTCCACCCCTCGCACGGAGCTGGTTCATGGCACGCATCCTGATGGTTCTGACTTCGCACGCCGAACTGGGCGCGACCGGCCGCAAGACCGGGCTGTGGCTGGAGGAGTTTGCAGCGCCGTTCTATGAGTTCATCAACGCCGGCCACGACGTGGTGCTGGCTTCGCCGCGCGGCGGCGCGGTCCCGATTGACCCCGGCAGCCTGGCCGAGTCGGCGCAGACCGACGCGACCCGCCGCCTGGCTGCCGACGATCTCAACCGTGGCCAGATCACCCGCACGCTGCCGCTCTCCTCAGTGAAGGCGGGCGACTTCGACGCCGTGTTCTACCCCGGCGGCCACGGGCCGATGTGGGACCTTGCGGTCGACCCCGTCAACGCGGCCCTGCTCGCTGACTTCTGGGTTGCGGGCAAGCCGGTGGGCGCGGTCTGCCACGGCGTGGCGGCCTTGCTCTCCGCCCGCGATCCCGGGGGCCAGGGCCTGCTCGAGGGTCGGCGGGTCACGGGCTTCTCGGATGCGGAGGAGCGCGCGGTCGGGCTCGACGAGGTGGTCCCCTTTCTGCTGCAGGATCGTCTGTTGGCGGCGCGTGCCATTGTCGAAGAGGCGCCGCCTTTCCAGGCGCATACCGTGATCGACGGCCAACTGGTCACCGGGCAGAACCCGGCTTCCTCAGTGGGCGCAGCCCGCGCTTTGAAAACTTTGCTGAATTCCGCATGAATTATCTAGATTCGACTCCCCGTCCCTCGAGCGTTCGCACCGCCTGGCTGGCCTGGTTCACCTGGCTCGTGATTGGCGGCGCGCTGCTGTTCGAGGACTGGAAGATCGGCGGCGCCGGTTTCAACCTGATCCTTACCTCGCCGTTCTGGCTTCTGTGGCTGTTCTGGCCGCTGTGGCGTCTCGCCCAGCGCCTGCGCGGCCACGGCCGGGCCGGTCCGGTCGCGAGCTGGGAAGGCCGCTGCCTCACGTTCGAGGGCGAGCCGCTGCGGCTGATCGACGACGGTGATTCGACCTACGTCCTCGCCGACGACCTGTTCGACCGGTTCGAACTTCCGCCCTCGGCCCGCGTGCCGGCGGAGTCCTTGAGCCGGCTCGAGGGTTTTGCCGGCGAGCTGTTGACGCTGGAGCAGACCCGGGAATGGCTGGCGGCGCAGGGCGGCGAGCTCGCCGCGCGTCTGCTGCAGATGCTGGATGCCGAGGCGGCGCCGTCGCACCGCCAGCACGACCTTGGTCAAGCGGCCAAGGGGGAGGAAGCTCGATGAAGATCTGTCCGATTGCGATCGCCGTGGGTTGCCGCCGCTGCCCGGTGTTCAAGCTCTGCCCGGTCAAGGGGCTGATCGGCGACTACGAAGCCTCGGCGCCGGCGCGGAAGACCGCGGCCAAGAAGGCGACCAGGACCGCGGCCAAGAAAGCGAGCACGCGGCGCCGTTAGGGCCGGGCGGGTTTTCAGGCGAGAGTGGCGATCACCGGTGCGTGGTCGCTCGGCTGCTCGCGCCGGCGCGGCTCGAGATCGATATCGACCTTCTGCACCCGGGGCGCGAGCCCTTCGCTCACCAGGATGTGGTCGATCCGCAGGCCCGCCTTGCGGCGGAACGACAGGTTGCGGTAGTCCCACCAGGTGTAGCTGCGTTCGGGCTGCTCGAAGAGCCGGAAGCTGTCCTTGAGGCCGAGCGCTTCGAGCGCGCGGAAGGCGGCTCGTTCGGGTTCGGAGAACAGCACCTGGCCTTCCCACAGCGCGGGGTCGTGCACGTCGCGCGCTTCGGGCGCGATGTTGTAGTCGCCCAGCAGGGCGAGCTGGGGGTGAGCCGCCAGTTCGCCCTTGAGCCATTCGGTGAGCGCGGCCAGCCATGCCAGCTTGTAGGCGTATTTCTCGCTGCCCACGGTCTGGCCGTTGGGGAAATAACCGTCGACCACCCGCAGTTGACCAAGCTCGCAGCTCAGGGTGGCGGCGAGCAGGCGCTTTTGCTCGTCGGCGTAGTTGGGCAGGTTGACCTGCACCGAATCAACCGCGCTGACGCTGGCCTGGCGGGTGAGGATCGCCACGCCGTTGTAGGTCTTCTGACCTGCGAAGGCGGCGGCGTAGCCGGCGTCTTGCAGGACGGCGGCCGGGAACGAGTCGTCGACGGTCTTGGTTTCCTGCAGGCAGACCACGTCGGTCTGGTGCTTGGCCAGCCAGTCGAGCAGATGCGGCAGGCGCACCTTGAGCGAGTTGACGTTCCAGGTGGCGACGGTGATGGCCATTTAACCTTCTTTGGCTGGCGCTGCCGCCGGCCGGGATGCTGGAGTGTTCATCGGCTGCGCCGGAGCTTCGCGCCAGCCGTGCGGCAGCTGCGAGCTGCTGGGGTAGCCGGCGGCTCCGAGCAGATTGTCCCAACTGGCGGCGGCGAAGC
>JAEZVV010000098.1 GCA_023443095.1 Pseudomonadota bacterium | reverse complement strand
CCCCCATTCCGGCCTCCGTCGGTGCATCCTCTGCCGAAACGCCCGGCACAGCCAGTCCGATCTTCCCTGCGTCCGAGTTCTCCCCGTCGCCAACCGCTGCCGCACCGGCGCCGCGCCGCTCCGGTGTCGCCGACGCAGTAACGCCGCCGCGCGCCGACGCCAGCCATCTGGGCAACCCGGCGCCGCGTTACCCGCCGCTGTCGCGCAAGCTCGGCGAAGAAGGCGAAGTGGTGCTCGACCTCCTGGTCGGCGCCGACGGCCGGGTGGTCGAGGCGCGGGTGCAGACCTCGAGCGGCCACCCTCGGCTCGACACCGCCGCGCTCAAAGCTGCCCGGGGCTGGCGCTTTATCCCCGCGCGCCAGGGCGGAGCGGCGATCGACTACTGGTACCAGCAGAGCATTCGTTTCGCTCTCGACGCCTGAGCCGGCGTCGCGTCGACCCGCTGCGGCTGGGCTACGATGTGGCGCCTGCTTTGTCGCCGCCCTTCCCGTCCTGCGCCGCGCGCCATGCGCCTCGACATCATCGTTCCCGTCTTCAACGAAGCCGCCACGGTCGTCCCTGCTCTGACGCGACTCGCGCCGCTGCGCGAGCGCGGGGCCAGGGTGTTCGTGGTCGACGGCGGCAGCACCGACTCCACCGTGGCGCTGGCCGCGCCGCTCGCCGACCGCGTGCTCAGCGCTTCCCTCGGCCGCTCGCACCAGATGAACGCGGGAGCGCGGGCCGCGCTTGCCCAGCACGAAGCCGATGCCCTCCTCTTCCTGCACGCCGACACCGAACTGCCGCCAGCGGCCGACCGCCTGGTGGCGCAGGCGTTGGCAGGCGGGCGCGCCTGGGGCCGCTTCGACGTCCGCATAAGCGGCGATTCGCCCTGGCTCGCCGTGGTGGCGCGTCTGATGAACTGGCGCTCGCGCCTGACCGGAATCGCCACCGGCGACCAGGCGATTTTTGTCGAACGCAGCGCCTGGATCGCCCTCGGCGGCTACGCGCCGCAGGCACTGATGGAAGACATCGAGTTCTGCCGCCGCGCACGCGCCTTGTCGCGCCCGGCCTGCATCGCCGCGCCGGTCTCCACCTCGGGCCGGCGCTGGGACCGCGACGGGGTGTGGCGCACCATCCTGCTGATGTGGCGTCTGCGCGCCGCGTATTTCTTCGGCGCCGACCCTGAACGACTTGCGCGCCGCTACCGGAACACCCGATGAACCCCTCGCCCGCCGCTGTCGAGATTGCCGTTTTCGCCCGCGCGCCCGTGCCCGGACAGGCCAAGACCCGGCTCGCGCCGCGGCTGGGCTTCGACGCGGCGGCGCGGCTGCAGAGCTGGCTGACCTGGCGTGCGCTCGAACGCGCGACCGCCGTGCCGGGCGCCCGCGTCTGCCTGTGGACGGCGGGCGAGCCCGGGCATCCGCTGTGGCAGGAGCTGGCGGCCGCCTTGAACATCGAGGTCCGGTCGCAGGTGGGTGGCGACCTCGGCGCTCGCATGGCTCACGCTTTCTCGACCACGCTGGCGGATAAAAGCGGGCCGATGCTGCTGATCGGCACCGACTGCCCGGCTCAGACCCCACTCGACCTGATCGACGCGATCGAGTCGCTCAAGCGCGCCGACGCCGTGATCCAGCCCGCGCTCGACGGCGGCTACGTCCTGATCGGCTTGAACCGCCCTTGCTCGGAACTGTTCGACGGCATCGCCTGGAGCACGGCCAGCGTGGCCGGCTCCACCCGCCGCCGCGCCCGCAGCGCCCGTCTCGATCTGGCCGAGATCCAACCCCTGCCCGACCTCGACCTGCCGGCCGACCTCGATGCGGCCCTGGCTGCCGGCTGGGTCCCGCCGCAGGCCTGGGCCTGAAAACATGCTCAAGACACTACGCCTCGTCGGCATAGGCTGGATCCTGGCACCGCTGCTCGCCAGCGCCCAACCTTCGACCATCACCCCGTTTTCATCGGGCCAGCCCGGCTTGGCGCCGCCCGCACCATGGCAGGTGGTGACCCTGCCCAAGATTCCCCAGCACACCCGCTATACCATCGCCGAGCTCGACGGCCGCAAGGTGCTGCGGACCCAGGCCCAGGCGAGTTACGCCAATCTGGTCCACCCCTTGCGCGCCAACACGAGCAACACGCCGCTGCTGGCCTGGCGCTGGAAGGTCGACCAGGTGCCGGCGCGAGCCGACCTCTCGGCCAAGGCCACCGACGATCTGGCGGCCAAGCTGTGTGTCTTTTTCGACCTCCCGCTCGATCGCCTGAGCCCGGGCGACCGCATCAAGATCCGGCTCGGTCGCGCGATCTTCGACCCCGAGTTGCCCACCGCCACCCTGTGTTACGTGTGGGACCGCCTGCTGCCGCCGGGCACGGTCCTGCCCAACGCCTACACCGACCGCGTCCGTTTCATCGTCCTGCGTTCGGTCGCGGCCGGCCAGCTCGGCCAGTGGTTCGACGAAAGACGCGACCTGGCGCAGGACTTCGCGCTTGCCTTCGGCCGCGAAGCCGAGAGCGGGATCCCGCCCATCACCGGGGTGGCGCTGGCAAGCGATGCCGACAACACCGGCGACGTCGCCAGCGCCTGGTTCGGCGACATCCGATTGGAGCAACGATGACCCGGCTGTTACTGATCGGCGGCGGCCACGCCCATGTGCGGGTGCTCGAAAAACTCGCCCGCCAGCGCCCGACCGACCTCGAGGTCACCCTGGTCACGCCTTACGAGCGCCAGCTCTACAGCGGCATGTTGCCGGGCTGGATCGCCGGCCATTACGGACGTATCGACGAGCTGGCGATCCCTCTCGCTCCGCTCGCGGCGCGGGCGCGAGTAAGGCTGCGGCTGGCCCGGGTCACCTCGCTCGACCTCGAGGCCAACATCGCCTACACCGATCGCGGCGACGAGTTGCGCTTCGACCTGGCCTCGATTGCCGCCGGCCCGGCCACCCGGCTCGAGAGCATCGCCGGAGCGATCGACTTCGGCGTGCCGCTGCGGCCGATCGAACATTTCGTCGAGACCTGGCAGCAGCAATACCTCGCCATGCTCGGTCACCCCAGCGGCAGCACCCGGGTGAGTTTCATCGGCGGCGGCGCGGGCGGGGTCGAGCTCGCGCTCGCCACGGCCTGGCGCTTGCGCAAGATGGAGAGCGCGGTGCGGGTGCAGCTGATCACGGGCGGCTCGCTGTTGCCCGGTTTTCCGGAAGCCGCTCGCAAACTCGTGGCCGAAACCCTCGCCGCCGCCCAGGTCCGCATCGTTCCGCACCTGGCGACCCGCATCGAACGCGGCCTGATCGGGCTCGAGGACGGCAGCCAGATCGCCTCCGACATCAGCATCCTGACCACCGGCGCCGCGCCCGAGGACTGGCTGCGGTATTCGGGGCTGGCCACCGACGAGGCCGGCTTCGTTGCGGTGAACGCCTACCAGCAGTCGATCTCTCACCCCCAGGTCTTTGCCGCCGGCGACTGCGCCAGCCAGATCGACCATCCGCGACCGCGCTCGGGCGTCTACGCAGTGCGCGCCGGCGCGCCGCTGGCGCGCAACCTGCTCGCCGCGGCCAGCGGCCGACCGCTCAAAGCCTGGCGGCCGCAGCGACGGGCGCTCTACCTGCTGTCGGCCGGCGCCTACCGGGCGATCGGTGTATGGGGGCCGCTGGTGTTCGAAGGCGAATGGGTGTGGCGCTGGAAGCAACACATCGACCGCCGCTTCATCCGCCGCTACACACTCGCCGAACCGGAATGAACAAGGCCGCCTGGCTGGCGCTCGCCGTCGTCGCCCTGGCCGCGACTGCGCTGCTGCTCGTGCGCGGCGGCTGGGTGGGCGAACGGCCGCCCGACCTTGGCGTGAAACAGGGCCGCCTCAAGCCGCCTTCGGCCACGCCCAACAGCGTGAGCAGCCAGGCCGAGCTGTACGCGGGCGCAGGCGCCGACTACGCGCGCATCGCGCCGCTGGCATTCCAGGGCGAGGCGAGCGCCGCGATGGCGCGGCTCGCCCGCGTCGTCGCCTCGATGCCCGGCGCCACGGTGATCGAAGCCGGCCCCGACTACCTCTACGCCGAGTTCCGCAGCCCCTGCTGGGGTTTTGTCGACGACGTCGAGTTTTTTCCGACCCCGGGCAGCGGAGTGATCCAACTACGCTCGGCCTCGCGCCTGGGCCGCCGGGATTTCGGCGTCAACCGCGAGCGGATCGAATCGATCCGGGCCCGCTTCACCCCTGCCTGAGACGAGACCGATGCGACTTCTGCTGTCCGCAGTCACGGTGGCGCTGCTGGCCGCCTGCGCCCACGCTCCGACTCCGCCCCTGGCGGCGCCGGCGGCTATCCACACCCGCCAGGTTCCGCCCGTCCCGGCGACGCTGGCGCAGCGCGTCGGCGCTTACGCCGATTTCCGCGGTGCCGGCCTGCTCGACTGGTCGCCCGACGGCCGCGAACTGCTGCTGAGCTGCTGGCGCGCCGACAACACCCAGCAGCTGCACCGCCTGGGCTCGCCGGGCAGCCGGCTCGAACCCCTCACCCGCGCCAGTGAACCGACCACGACGGCCGAATGGCTGCCGGCCGACGCCGGCGAAATCGTGTTCGAGCGCGATGCCGGCGGCAGCGAAGCGGCGCAGGTCTATCGGCTCGAACTCGCCAGCGGCCGCGAAACCCGGCTCACCGACCCCGACCATCGCCACGACATGGGGCCGTTCACCCGCGCCGGCACCGAACTGATCGTCAGTTCGGTGCCGCTCGACCGCACTGCGGCGGGCGGCAGCCGCAGCGAAATCGACACCGAGTTCACCCTGCTCGACCCGCGCAGCGGCCGGCGCCGCGTGCTCGCCGCGCTCAAAGGCGTGGGCTGGTATCCGATCGAGTTTTCGGCGGCCGACTCCGAACTGCTGCTGGGCCGCTACCGTTCCGCCACCGAGTCCGAACTCTGGAGACTCGATCTCGCCAGCGGGAAAACGAACCGTGTGCTGCCAGCGACCGGTGGGACTCCCGCCTTTTTCGGCGCCGCCCGTTATGCCGACGACGGGCGTCTTTTCCTCACCAGCGACCACGCGGGCGAGTTCCGCCAGCTCTACCGTTACGCCCCCGTTGGCGCGAGCTTCGAACTCGTCAGTCGCGACTCGCCGTGGGACGTGGCGAGTTTCGAACTGTCGAAAGACCGCCGCACCCTCGCCGCCATCGTCAACCAACGCGGCCGCGGTGAGCTGCGGGTCTACGACGCGACCAGCCTGACACCGGTCGCGGTGCCGGCGATTCCCGGCTCCGTCACCCGGATACGTTTTGCTCCCGACGGCAAACGACTGGCGCTGTCGGTGGCCTCGGCCGCCACACCGTCCGAAGTGATGGTGCTCGATCTTGAGCGCGGCGAACTCGTGTCCTGGGTCAGGGCCGACACCGCCGGCCTCGACACCAGCAGTTTTTCTCCGACCGAGGTGTTCGAGTGGAGCAGCTTCGACGGCCGCACCGTCAGCGGCCTGATCACCCGGCCGCCAGCGAAGTTCTCCGGCAAGCGCCCGGTCCTGATCGAGATCCACGGCGGGCCCGAATCCCAGAGCCGGCTCGGCTTCAAGGGCCGCTACAACTACCTGATCAACGAACGCGGCGTGGTCCTGATCGAACCCAACGTGCGCGGCTCGGCCGGTTTCGGCAAGACCTTCCTCGCGCTCGACAACGGCCGCCGGCGCGAGGATTCGGTCAAGGACATCGGCAGCCTGCTCGACTGGATCGCGGCCCAGCCGGACCTGGATGCGAGCCGGGTGGTGGTCCAGGGCGGCAGCTACGGCGGCTATATGGCGCTGGCGGTGGCGAGCTTTTATTCCGACCGCATCCGCGGCGCGATCGACACCGTCGGCATCTCCAACTTCGTCAGCTTCCTCGAGCACACCGAGAGTTACCGCCGCGACCTGCGCCGGGTTGAATACGGCGACGAGCGAGACCCCGCGATGCGCGAGTTCCTGCTGTCGATTTCGCCCACTCGCCAGGCGCACCGGATCCGAGTGCCGCTGTTCGTGGTCCACGGCCGCAACGACCCGCGGGTGCCGGTCTTGGAAGCCGAGCAGATCGCGGCCACGGTCGAAAAAAACGGCATTCCGGTGTGGCTGATGATTGCCGACAACGAAGGCCATGGCTTTGCCAAGAAGGAAAACGCCGACTACCTGTTCCTGGCGCGGCTGCTGTTTCTGGAGCGGTGGCTCTTGAAGTAGGCGCCGCTCAGGTCCAGCGCCTCGTCAGCCAGCGGCCCGTGGCGCCTCCCAAAGCGGCTACAGCAGCGAAGGCCAGCGCCGAGGCGGCCCGGGCCGCGCCGTCGGACCAGCCCAGGCCGAAGCCGAAGACGAAGGCGAGCGTGTCCCAGGCTTCGACCGGAGCGAACTGCAGGGCCCGGTTGGCCGGCGCAGACCCTGCATCGATGGCAAGCACCGCGGCGACCAAGGCCAGCACCGCCCCGCCCGCGCTACCCCACCCCTGCCACGCTGCCGGACTCATCGCCACCTCCGTTTCGTCGACGGCGGCGATGATCCCATGCTCAGGGCAGCAGCCTGAGTTCCTTCGGGTCCAGCCCCAGCGCCACCCGGGCACCGCGGGCAAACAGCGGCACCCGCATGAAATGCGGCGTGTCGGCGATGAAGCGATGGCGGCCGACGCTCACTTCGTAACGGGTGAACTCGCCCAGGAACTCGGTGCTTTCGACCTCGGCGTCGAACCAGAGCCGGGCTGCCGAACGCTCCTCACCGGGCGCAGCCACCGCCAGCGCGTGCGGCCGCACCGACAGGGCCGTGCCCTGGCCGGCAGGCGCCGGCAGCTCGCCCAGGCCGTCGACCGCAAACGTGGCGCGGGCCGGGTCGAGCCGGCCTTCGAGCAGGTTGGTGTTGCCGACGAACTCGGCCACGAAGCGGTTGGCCGGCAGATCGAACAGGTCGCGCGGCGTTCCCACCTGCTGCAACACCCCGCCATCGAGCACGGCCATGCGGTCGGCGGTGGTCATCGCCTCTTCCTGGTCGTGGGTGACGAAGATGGTGGTGATGCCGAGTGCACGCTGCAGGCGCTTCAGTTCCAGCCGCATCTGCTCGCGCAGCTTCTTGTCCAGGTTCGACAGCGGCTCGTCGAGCAGCAGGACCTGAGGTTCGATCACGATCGTCCGCGCCAGTGCCACCCGCTGCTGCTGCCCGCCCGAGAGCTGGCTGGGGCGGCGCTCGGCGTAGTCGGACAGGCCGACCAGGGCGAGCGCCTCGCCCACCCGGCGGCGCAGCTCGTCCTTGGGGGTGCGCCGCTCGACCAGGCCGAAAGCGACGTTGTCGTAGACGCTCATGTGCGGCCACAGGGCATAACTCTGGAACACCATGCCGATGTTGCGCGCGCTCGGCGCCACGCCGCTGATGTCGCGCCCGTCGACCAGCAGCTGGCCGCGGTTGTTCTGGTTGAAGCCGGCGATCAGCCGCAGCAGGGTCGACTTGCCCGAGCCCGAAGGCCCCAAGAGGGCGAAGAACTCGCCCGGCTCGATTTTGAGGTCGATGCCCTTCAATACCTGGTTGGTTCCGTACGCCAGGCCGATGTCCCGGCATTCCACTGCGACTGCTTTCATTTCGCCTGCTCCAGAGTCTTGTTCGCCCGCTCGACCAGGCGGTGCGAGAAATAGGTTCCAACCGCCACCACGGCCACCAGCAGCACGCCGAGCGCAGCGCCCGGGCCGCGGCCGGCGACCGACTGCATGTAGAGGTAGATGCCGTAACTCATCGGCGCCTGCGACTCCTTGGTGGTGAGCAGCAGGGTGGCCGAAAGCTCGACCGCGGCGGTGATGAAGCTCGAGACGAAACCGGCGAGGATGCCGCCCGCCATCAGCGGGATGACGATCCGGCGCACTGTCGACCAGCCGCTGGCGCCCAGCATCTCGGCCGCTTCCTCGAGGCTGGTGTTGATCTGCTGCAGCGCCGCCACACACGAGCGCAGCGCATAGGGCAGACGCCGCACCGCGTAGGCGAGCATGATCAGGATCCAGGTCGCGGCGAGTTCGACCCCGCCCAGCTCGATACCCTGGAATACGCGCAAGTAGCCGATCGCCAGCACGATGCCGGGCACGGCGATCGCGCTGCTCGCCAGAAAGTCCAGCCCCTGGCGGGCCGGCAGCCGGGTGCGCAGCATCAGGTAGGCGATCGCGGTGCCGATCGCCACGTCGATCAGAGCCGCCAGGCCGCAGTAGAGCAAGGTGTTGCCGATCATGAAGGGGCTGTCTTCGAACACCGTGGCGTAGTTGGCCAGGGTCCAGGCGTCGGGCAGGACCGAGAAGCTCCAGATCCTGGCAAACGACAGCAGCAGCAGGCCCAGGTGGGGCGAGAGCACGAGCAGCAGGGTGAGCCCGATCGCGCCGTAGGCCAGCACCGCCTCGCCGGGCTTGAGCTTGCGTTTGGCGATGCCGGCGCCGCCCTTCTGCAGGGTCGAGTAGTCCTTGCCCTTCATCACCCGCGCCGACATCCACAGCGCCAGCACCGAGAAAGCGATCATCACCACGCTGATCACGTAGCCCAGCGGGTCTTCGAGCCCGACCTGGGTGATGCGCAGATACGCCTGCGGCGCCAGCATATTGGTCTGGCCGAGCACGAGCGGGGTGCCGAGGTCGTCGAACACCTTGACGAAGACCAGGGCCACGCCGGCGAGGAAACCGGGCGCCGCGAGCGGGAACACCACCCGCCGGAAAAGCCGCCAGCCGCGTGCGCCGAGGTTGATCGCCGCCTCTTCCATCGCGCCGTCGATGGCGCGCAAGGCCACCACCAGGTTCATCAGGATGAAGGGGAAGTAGTGCAGGGTCTCGACGAAGACGACGCCGGTCAGACCTTCCATGATCGGCAGGCTGAAGCCGAAGTGTTCGTCGAGCAGCAGGTTGACCGAACCGCTGCGACCGAAGATCAGCTGCATCGCGACCGCCCCCACGAAGGGCGGCATGATCAGCGGCAGGATGCCCAGGGTCTGGATCAGCACCGCGCCGCGGAACTGGAAGCGCACCGTGATGTAAGCGAGCGGCACCGCGATCAGCGAGGCGAACACGACGCTCGCGCTGGCAACGAAAAGCGAGTTGAAGAAACTCTCTCGCATCAGCCCGGTCGAGAAGAAGGTGCCGAAGTGGCCGAGCGTGAAGCCGCCTTCGCCATCGCGGAAGGCGGTGATGAAAACCGTGCCCACCGGAACGGCGAGCAGCATGACGAGAAAGCCGAGGATCGCGGCGGCGAGCACCAGCGAAGTCCAGGACGCACCCCAGCGGCGGCGCAGTCCGCCGGCGCTGGAGGAGGGAGCCGCCGTAGCGGGTTCAAGCAAAAGGCTGGTCATAGGCGCTGCGGTGTCGGGGGGATAGTTCGGACGCGGAGCGCGGGGCGACCTGTCTCAGGCCAGCCCCGGCCAAGCCAGAGCGCGGCCGGCGACGCATCGCCCGGCCGCCTCCGGTGTCCAGCGCTCGGGGCCGCGGACTACTTGATCAAGGCGCTGGCCTGCTGCGCCAGTTCGGCCGCCTTGAGATAGTTGGCCTTGGCCTTCGAGTTCCAGGTCTCTTCCAGGCCGGTGATCTGCTTGGAGACCGCCACTTCCTTCTTGTTCGAGGCAAACAGCTTGAGGAAGTCGGGCTGGCCGGCGAGCTGGGCCGAGACGATGGGCGTGAAAGCCAGTTCGCGCGCCTGCTTGATCAGGGCTTCGGCCTGCGGGTTCTTCTTGCCGGCGAGCTTGGCTTCGGCGGCGTGGATCGCTCGGGTCGCGGCCTGCAGCTCCTTGAGCCGGAAGGTGATGGTCTGGTCGAAGAGCGAATGCACCAGCGCATAGCGGTCTTCCGACAGGTCGGCGTTGAACTGGACCTTGGCGCGTTTGACGATGGCCTGCGGGTCCGGATAACCGGCCGGGATCTTGCCGGCCAGCTGCGAATACGGCAGCACCGGCAGGCGCGAGACCTTGGGATCGAGCAGCACTTCCTGGCCGGCCTGGCCAAGCGTGAAGGCGATGAACTTCTTCGCTTCTTCGGGGTTGGCCGCGCCGGCGACCAGGGCGATGTTGGCCGGCACGATCGAAGTCATGGCCGGGTAGACGAACTCAACCGGGAAACCCGTGGCCTTGCCCGCGAGGCCAAAGAAGTCGATCACCGGGCCGGCGCCGAACTGGCCGTTGTTGATGCCGTCGGGAACGCCGAACGAGCGTTCGGTGATCTGCGCCGAGTTGCCTGCCATCTGCAGCAGCGTGCTCCAGCCCTGGTTCCAGCCTTCGCCCTGGAGGATGGTCTCGACCGTCAGGTGCATCGTGCCCGAGCGCGAGGGCGAGGTCATCGCCACATGGCCGAACCATTGCGGCTTGAGCAGATCGTTCCACTCGGCGGGCGCCGCCAGCTTGTTGGCCTTGAGGTAACGCGTGTTGTACATGACGCCGTAGCCCGCGAGCGCCTGGCCCTTGTAGAAGCCCTGCGGGTCGTTGACGGGGTAACTGCCGATCTTGGCCGGGATCTTGGGGTTGTCGACCTCGGGCGCGGCCGCCAGCAGCTTGTCGCGCTTCAAGACCTCGAAGGCATCGGGCGCGCTCGCCCACATCACGTCCGGACGCTTGCCCGGGGCCAGTTCGCGGATGTAGGCGATCGAGGCCACCGTGTTCTTGTTGAGGATCTCGAGCTTGACGCCGGGGTTGGCCTTCTCGAAGGCGGACTTGTAAGCGGCGGTCAGTTCCTTGGGGAAGGAGGTGATCACGGTGACCGTGCCGGCCAAGGCGGCGCCGGAACCCAGCGCTGCCGTTGCAGCGAGCGTGGCGAGGACGAACTTCTTCATGGGATCTCCTGGACTCGCGGTCTGATTGCCGCATGCGGGGATACTAGCAAGCAAAATCCCTTAGGCAGCCCAGGAAAACACCGACAGCGCGATCAGCCATTGCGCCGCGTAATACGTCAGATGCACCAGCGCCGGCGCGGCCGCAAACGGCCGGGTGAAACGGTTGAGTGCGAGCGAATAGTCCGAGGCCACGAACAGCGCCGCGCCGGCCGCGGCCAGCCAGGCCGCGGTGTCGCCCAGCGCCCAGGCCCGGCTCAAGGCCTGGGCCGCCATCAGCAGCAGGACGAGCAGGTAGGCGAGCACCGCGCCGCGCAGCGCCGACGGCACGCCAGGCCAGAGCTTCATCACCAGCGGCAGAGCGAACACGCCCCAGGCGAGATAAGGCCACCACGGCGCAGCCAGGCTGACGCCGGTCGTCAAAGCGACGAGATAGGCGAGGTGTGCGATCAGGAAACTCGCCAGACCCTCACGGAAACGGTCGGACGGCAACATCAGGAACACGTCGCCGGCGAGCGAGAAAACCAGCCCCACCACCACCGCCAGCGCGTAGCGCGACGGGTCGTCCCCCAGGCCCGACAGCGCCAGGGCCAGGATCAGGATCGTGGCGAGCGGCTTGAACACGAACACCAGCCAGGTCGATGCCGGCCGGTACAGGCCGGCGATCATGAGGCCGGCAGCAGCGGCAGTTCCCAGGCCCAGGGGCCAGACGATTCCCATGTTGTCTCCTCGTAGGGCTAGCGGCTTGTAGCGGCCGGCCCACTCGCCGGTCAAGCGCGGGCGTGGCGTTTGCGCCACCGCTCTGGCGACGAGGAAGGAGACGGGGTCAGTGGCCGGTCGCGCTGCACAGCGACAGCAGGCGCTGGGCATCGCCCGGCGCATGACCGGCGGCGGTGTTGTCGAAGTAGACGTAGACGTCACGGCTCTCGGCACGCCAGCGGACAATCCGCCGCGCCCAGTCGGCCAGGGCTACATCGTCGTAACGCGAGACATAGGTGCGCGGACGGCCGTGCAGGCGCAGGTACACCAGGCTCGACGTGACCCGGTCCCAGCGCGGCCAGCTGCGCGAGTCCGAAATGACGTTGCTGGCGCCATGCTCGGCCAGCAGGTCGGCAATATCGTCGTCGAACCAGCTTTCGTCGCGGAACTCGAAGGCGTGGCGCACTTCGGTCCAGACCGACAGCAAACCGAGGAAGGCCGACAAACGCGCCCGGTCGACCAGTTGCGCCCGCTTGAGCTGCCACAGGACCACGGTGAGCTTGTCCCCCAGGGACAGCGAACGCGCCCGCTCGGCCTCGACCGCCCGGGCTCTCACAGCCAGGCGCCGGTAATGCGTGATGCTGCGGCTGGCCTTCATGGCGAAGCGGAAATCGGCCGGGGTTTCTTCGGCCCAGCGGGCCAGGGTGGCGGATTCGATCTCGCCATACGCCGTGGCATTGATCTCGGCGGTCGAGAAATGCTGACCGTAGCGGTGCAGCCAGTCGCCGCGCGGCGCTCCGGCGTAGAAGTCGCCGCCCCATTCGGGATAACTCCAGCCACTGGTTCCCACCCATAGGCCGCCAAGCCGGTCTGCCGCCATCACCCCCCCTTGTTGGCCTGCAATCTCCGCGAGGCTGCGGCCCAGCGTCAACGTGGCTTGCGCCCATCCCGTGGCGCACGCCGCGTCGGCCCGCTCCAGATCAGGGCCGGCGTCCGTGGCGGCGGCTACAATCGATTCAACCAACGAATCACGGGTTCTCCGAGCATGAGCAGCGATAGCAAGGGCAAGGACGGCGCTTCGTCCAGCCACATCACCAACTTCATCCGCAATATCATCGCGGACGACCTCGCACGCGGCGCCAACCAGCCGCGGATGTGGGCCGGCAAGCCGGGCGTGTATTCGGAACAGGCCAAGGGCCAGCCCGACCCGGCCAAGATCCGCACCCGCTTTCCGCCCGAGCCCAACGGCTACCTGCACATCGGCCACGCCAAGAGCATCTGCCTGAACTTCGGCCTGGCGCGCGATTTCGACGGCTATTGCCACATGCGCTTCGACGACACCAACCCGGTCAAGGAAGACCAGGAGTATGTCGACGGCATACTCGACAACGTGCGCTGGCTCGGCTTCGACTGGCAACACGGTGCCGAGACCAACCTGTACCACGCGAGCGACTACTTCCCCGCGATGTACGCCTTCGCCGAGCACCTGATCCAGACTGGCTACGCCTACGTCGACCAGCAGAACGCCGACGAGATGCGTGCCAACCGCGGCACGCTGACCCAGCCCGGCGCCAATTCGCCCTTCCGCGACCGCTCGCCCGAGGAAAACCTGCGCCTGTTCCGCGAGATGCGCGCCGGCCAGCATCCCGAGGGCAGCATGGTGCTGCGGGCCAGGATCGACATGGCCTCGCCCAACATGAACCTGCGTGACCCGGCGATCTACCGCATCCGTTTCGCCGAGCACCACATGACGGGCAACGAATGGTGCATCTACCCGATGTACACCTACGCCCACCCGATCGAAGACGCGCTCGAAAACATCACCCACTCGATCTGCACGCTCGAGTTCGAAGACCAGCGCCCGTTTTACGACTGGGTGCTCGAGCGCATCGTGCCGGTGCTGCGCACGCCGCAGTTCGAGGAAGCCCGCCGCGTGATTGAAGACATCCGCGGCGCCGGCATCGAGGCGCAGAAGCGCTTCGCGATGAACTGCTTCAACGCCGCCAGCAAGCTCGGCGACACCGCCCCCGAACGCGGGCTCGAAGGCCTGTTCCAGCGCTGGGAACAGGACCGCGACAATGTCCTGCCCTCGCTCGGCCAGTTTTTCGACCTGCTGCTCGGGCACACGGCCCACTTCACGCCGCTGCTGCAGTCGGCGCTCGACGAGGTCCGGCCCAATTTCTTCCTGCTGCCGCATCAGTACGAGTTCAACCGCCTCAACCTCACCTACGTGGTGATGAGCAAGCGCAAGCTGATCCAGCTGGTCGACGAAAAGCTGGTCGACGGCTGGGACGACCCGCGCATGCCGACCATCGTCGGTCTGCGCCGCCGCGGCTACACCCCGCAGGCGATGCAGCTCTTTTCCGAACGCATCGGCGTCTCGAAGGCGAGCGGCGGCTGGATCGACTACAGCGTGCTCGAAGGCTGCTTGCGCGAAGACCTCGACGCCCGTGCCGAGCGCCGCGTCGCCGTGCTGCGCCCGCTCAAGCTGATCCTCGACAACTACCCCGAGGGTCAGACCGAAGAGACCCACGCGCCCAACCACCCGCAAAAGCCCGAACTCGGCAGCCGCAACATCCCCTTCGGCCGCGAGTTGTGGATCGAGGCCGACGACTTCGCCGAAGTGCCGCCGCCGGGCTACCACCGCCTGACGCTGGGGACCAACGGCGAGCCCGCCAAACCGGTGCGCCTGCGTTACGGCTACGTGATCCGCCCCACCCGCGTCGAGAAAGACGCCGCGGGCCGGATCCTTGCCGTTCACGCCGACTACCTGCCCGAGACCAAGAGCGGCACCGACGGCGCTTCGAGCGTCAAGACCAAGGCCGCGATCCACTGGCTGCCGGTCAGCCACGCGGTGCCGGCCGAGGTCCGCGTCTACGACCGGCTCTTCACCGTGGCCCAGCCCGATGCCGGCGAGAAGGACTTCCGCGACCTGCTCAACACCCGCAGCAAAACCGTGTTGCAGGCCATGGTCGAACCCTCGCTCGCCCAGGCCCAGCCCGACGACAAGTTTCAGTTCGAACGCAACGGCTATTTCGTTGCCGACCGCGAGGACCACACCGCCGACAAGCCGGTGTTCAACCTAGCGGTGGGCCTGAAGGATTCGTGGGGCAAGTAGGGCCGGCCCGACGCTTCGCTCCCAAGAAAACGGCACCCTCAGGTGCCGTTTTTTTCGTCTGAGCAGCGGCCCTCCGCGCCGGCATCTTGCTTCCCGGCCGAGCCTATCGGCACCCTGACGATTGCATTACTTTTTTGTCATCTAAGGAAAATTCCGACACCCTTTTGACGAGGTCGCTAAGCGCCTCATTGGCGAGGCAAAAACAGGATGGCCCCGACCGCGCCTGGCTTAGCATCTCGATTCCTGCTCCGACCGCCACTATGCGCCGCCTGCTCCTCGCCTTCATCTGCCTGCTGCTGCCGCTCAAGGCTCTGGCCGCCGTGGTTGTGCCGATCGCCGGTCTGCCGGGGTTGGCTGTTGAGCTGGCGGCCGCCACGGTACAGGCGCCGGAGCCGGAACCCGCGGCCAACCCGCATTGCGTGTTCATGGCGGCCGAAGCCGACGTCGCGCCCGAGCATTCCCCTGTCTCCGATCACCCCTGTCCGCATCTGGCGATGGCCACGCTAGGTGGGTACGCGCCCCTGAGCCTGCCGGCCGACGATCCGGTCGCCCCCCCGCGCTTCACGACGAGCGAGTTCGTTTCGGTCGTGCTCGAAGTGCCGCTCCAACCCCCACTCGCCTGAGCTCCGCTGACCGGTCGCTTCGACCGGTGACGGGTTGCGTTCGCTGCACCCGTTCGTAGCCCCCAACCGTCCCTGTTTGCGGTCGCGCCCGACGCACCGCCTCACCCGCTGGGCAGCGCTCGAATTCGCACGGCCCGATTCGCCGTCGTCGGCA
>JAEZVV010000037.1 GCA_023443095.1 Pseudomonadota bacterium | reverse complement strand
GCGCTGACGACGGTGGGGCCGAGGTGGTGGGCGCGCATCGCGAAACTCTCAGAGCGGGCGATGCGCCAGTCTAGGCAGGCCGGGCGGGCGGCGCGGCGGGCGCTGCCGCCGGGGTGCCCGTTCCGCGGGCCGGCGCTGCCGTGGCCGCCGGCGGGAGGTTTCAGTGGTGGCGGGCCTGGCTGGAGCTGTCGGCGATCAGCAAGGCGGCGGCGTTTTGCGCGGCGGCGACCTGGGCCTGGTGGAGTTCGTGCATTTCGCTCAGACCATGGGCGCCGACCACGGCCAGGGCGGCAAACAGCGTGGCGAAGAAGGCGCGGGTAAGGATCTTTTCGAACATGGCGGACTCCGGTGTGGGTGGGTCGATGGCTGCACTGTAGGAGCCGTCCGTCCGCCGCTCCAGCCGATTGCGATGGAGCGCAGCCCGGGTGGGATGGACTGCAGAATCGAGGGTTCAACGGCGTGGGGGAGCGACGAAGTGGCGGACTTGTCGCCCGCGACACCAGCCCCATCTGAGGCGATGCACCGGCTGGGTCAGGCTGGGCCCTGCCCTTGATCGCTTACGGGAGGAAACATGACTTTGAAACAAGCGGCCGGCCGCTGCGTGCTGGTCGCGCTGGGCCTGGTCGGTCTAGCTCCGGCGGCGCCGGCAGCGGACCGCGCCGAAGCGCGCGCCGTCAGCCCGCGCGGGCCGCTGCTCGCGCACGAGGCGGCACTGGTCAAGATGTTCCAGGAGGCTGCGCCCTCGGTGGTCTACCTCACCACTCAAGTCGTCCAGCAAGGGGGATTCTTCGGGCCGCAGGTTTCCGAAGGCGCGGGCAGCGGTTTCGTCTGGGACGGGCAGGGCCATATCGTCACCAACCACCATGTCATCGACGGCGCGCGCAAGGTGTTCGTCCGGCTCGACGCCGGTCAGCTGCATGAGGCCAGCATCGTCGGCCGCGCACCCGAATACGACCTGGCCGTGGTGCGCCTGGTCAAGCCGCCGCGCGAACTCAAGCCGATTCCGGTCGGCTCCTCGCGCGAGCTTCGGATCGGCCAGAGCGTCTACGCGATCGGCAATCCTTTCGGCCTGCAACGCACGCTCACCCAGGGCATCGTCAGTGCGCTCGACCGCGAACTGCCGACCGCCGCCTTCCGCGAAGTGATAGGCGTGATCCAGACCGACGCGGCGATCAACCCGGGCAACTCGGGCGGGCCGCTGCTCGATTCGGCTGGGCGGCTGATCGGCGTCAACAGCGCGATCCGATCGGCCAGCGGCAGTTCGGCCGGGGTCGGTTTCGCGATTCCGGTGGACCTGGTCAACCGCGTGGTGCCGGCCCTGATCACGCGCGGCCACGCGCCGCTGGCCGGCATCGGCATCGATCCGGTCCGGCCCGACCTGGTGGCGCGCGCCGGCATCGAAGGGGTGGTGATCGAGCGGGTGCGCGCCGGCAGCCCGGCGGCGCGGGCCGGCCTGCGCGGGCTTGATGCGCGCAGCGGCGAACTCGGCGACGTGATCGTGGCGGTCAACGGCGCCGCAACCGAAACCCTGTCGCGATTTGCCGCCGAACTCGACCGCGCCGGCATTGGCAATACCGCCGAACTGACCGTCGTCCGCGACGGGGTCCAGCGCAAGCTGAAAGTCGGCGTGATCGACTTGCGGCGCTGAGGCGGGGGCAGCTTCAGCGCGCCGACGCCGGGTTGAACATGTAGATCACGGCATTCTTGACTTCGGCGTCGGTCAGGTCGGCCATGCCGCCGCGCGGCGGCATGCCGCCGTGGCCGTGGATGGCCGAGCGCACGGCGACATCGAGCCCGTGCGACAGGCGCGGGGTCCAGGCGGCCTTGTCGCCGATGCGGGGGGCGCCGCCATCGCCGTTCAAATGGCATTTGGCGCAACGCGCCTCGACCACCTGCTTGCCGCTGCGTTCGACCGCCTTGTCGGTGGGGCTGATCGACTCGGCCCAGTGGCCGCCCGACTGGTTCACCATGTAGGCGATCGCCCGTTCGATTTCGGTGTCGCTCAGAGCCATGTCGCCGCCGTGCGCCGGCATCTGGCGAATGCCCGCGAGCGCGGTGCTGGTGAGGCTGGCGAGTCCCTTGGACGCTCGCGGCGCCCAGGCCTTGGCGTCGCCGATGCGCGGCGCTCCCTTGGCGCCGCTGGCATGGCAGCTCGCGCATTGCGCCTCGACCACTTGCTGGCCGCTGCGGTCGGCCGCCTGTACGGCGGTGGCGGAAAAAGCGCCGACCAAGGCGGCCCAAGCAAGAACGGACACGCTGCGGGCGGCACGACGGGCTGGTTCGCGGAACTGGCTGCGCACGATGCACTCCTGGGAGTTGGGATCAGGGAATGCCAGGGGGCCGGCATTCCGATGGCACAACATCATTTCCAGGGCGAGGCGGGCTTGATGATGGTCAATCCTGCCCGGTGGGGAGTGAGTGGATACCCTGATTGGGATAAGCAAAAAAACGGCCGCGAAAGCGGCCGTTTTTCGAGGGCGGAAAGCGATCAGCGTCCGCGCTTGAGCGCGGCGGCCAGGTGCGGCGGCAGGTTGCTGCGCGCTGCACCGGTCTCCTCGCGGCGGGGGCCACGACCGGCGCCTGGGCCGCGGCGATCGTCGCGACGACCCTCGGCGGGGCCGCGGCGGCCTTCGCCCGGCATGCTCTGCGGCACGCTCAGGGTCTGGCGATGCGGTTCGAAGGGATCGGCCGGCTGCCAGGTGGCGGCGCTGGTGGGCGCGCCGCGCCGGGGCCCGCGTCCGCCCGAGGGCTGAGCGGGGGTCCTGGGTTTGTAGTGGATCGAATTGCCGAAATCGTCGTCGTCGAGGTCGGGGCGGGCTGCCGGGCGCGGCTGCGAGTTGCCGCGC
>JAEZVV010000029.1 GCA_023443095.1 Pseudomonadota bacterium | reverse complement strand
TAACGGAAAAGCAACGGCGCGCCTGAAGCGGCACCGCGTTTACGGCATGCCGCCTTGGCGCCCTGCCGCGCAGCCGCGAAGATCGGCCGTCGGCCCATTCGCCAACCGGACGCCTGCCGTCCGCCACCTACCCCTGCCTGCCATGAAGACCAAAATTTCTCTTCTGTCCCTGCTGGCCGCGTTTGCCGGCACTGCCGCCGCCCAATCCACCACTCAAGTGGAGATCTACGGCCGAATCAACACCAGCGTCGAAGTTCAGAAAGTCACCGGCCAGGCCAGCACGGTCGGCATGGTCAACGATTCCTCGCGCTGGGGCATCAGGGGCAGCGAAGACATGGGCGGCGGCATGAAGGCCCTCTTCCAGCTCGAGAGCGGTTTCGCCTCGGACACCGGCCGGCTCAGCAACGACGGCGGCCTTTTCAACCGTGAAGCGTTCATGGGTCTGGAGAGCAAGCTCGGCACCGTGCGTTTCGGCCGCATCACCTCGCCGGTCTACTTCGCTTCGGCCGACTACATCAGCCTGCACAACCACGACACCGGCAACTCGTCCGACGCGCTCTTCGGTTTTGCCGCGACCGGCGTCAACAACAACAACTCGGTCACCTACAAGACGCCCTCGTTCGCCGGCGGCGACATCGAAGTGGCCTACTCCTTCGCCGCGGGTTTCGACGCCCCGGGCACCGAAGCTCCGGGCTCGAAGAACGAGCGCAACGCCCAGATCGCCTACAACGGCGTGTTCGGTGCGCTGCAGCTGGGCGCCGGCTACGCGCAGATGGACAACAAGACCGTCTCGCCCGAGGTGAAGAACCAGACCGCGGTGATCCGCGCCCTGTACGAAACCGGCCCCTTCATCCTCGCCGGCTACTACGAGTACTCCAAGCTTTACGTTCCCAGCGTCAAGGACGACCGCAGCCGCAACAACCTTCGCTTGGTCGGTGCCTACCTGGTCGGCAACAACGAGTTCCACGTCAACGTCGGCCGCGCCGGCGACTTCGACGGCCTCGACGACAGCGGCGCGACGCAGTGGACCGTGGGCTACAACTACAACCTGAGCAAGCGCACCCGCGTCTACACCTTCTACACGGAAGTGAAGGCCGACGACAAGGCGGACTACTTCATGTATCCGGTCGGCCACGGCGACAAATATTCGTCCTACGGCCTGGGTCTCCGTCACAACTTCTGATCGACGACTCGATGAAAAAAAAGCGGCCCGCGGGCCGCTTTTTTGTTCCGTCCGGGGCCGGTTCAGACCAGCAGGCCCGGCATCGAAGCCTCGAGGGACTCGTTCGGAAGCCGCTTGAACCCGGTCTTGGCAAAACGCAGCCAGCGGCCGAGAACGAAGGACACCACCAGGCTGGCGCGGGCGCCGGCATCGAAGTCCGGCGGCAGCTCTTCCTGCGTGATCGCGACGCGGAAGCTCTGCTTGAGCGAGGTCTCGATGCGGTCGACCAGCTGGTTCATGCGTTCCTGCAGGCGGTCGTTTTCGTGCACCAGCGCGTCGCCCACCAGCACGCGGGTCATGCCGCGGTTGGTCTGGGCGAAGTCGAGCAGCATGGTGACGGTGGCGCGCACCTGCTTGAGACCCGAGGTTTCGCGGGCGGCAATTTCGTTGATCAGACCGAAAACCGTGCCTTCGATGAACTCGATCAGACCCTCGTACATCTGGGCCTTGCTCGCGAAGTGGCGGTAGAGCGCGGCTTCCGAGACGTCGAGCCGGGCCGCCAGCGCAGCGGTGGTGATCTTCTCGCCCCGGGGGTCCTCGAGCATGGCCGCCAGGGTCTGGAGGATCTGCAGGCGGCGGGCACCGGGAGTGCGGCTTGTCTTGGCGGGCGGCGGAGTTTCTGTCGTCACGGTGACCGGGGGGAAGCTGTTAGCGGTCGCTAGCTTACCGGAGCCAGGGCCGGGGCGTTGTGCGCGATTAGGGGAGTTCCCGCCCTTCGATCAACAAAAGGGCAGGAACCAAACTCAGGGTTGAGGTTCACACAGGCAATGCGTGAGCGGCGCCAGAGGCTGGGCGCTGGCGCGACGCAGCCAGGCCGCTTCGCGCTCAATCGGGCGCCGCAGCTCGGCTGGAATCACGGCCGCGCTGCCCGCGAACCCGATCTCGGCGCGCACGCGCGCAAACAGCAGCTCGAGCCAGCTCGACAAGACCCGCGGCTCCTGCTCGATGAACACCACGCCGGCGTCTTCGGGCAGCTGGGCGCGGCCGCGGGCGGCGGCGAGCGCGTCGTCGAAGCCGCCGAGGCGGTCGACCAGGTTGCGCTCCTGCGCCTGGGCGCCGGTCCAGACTCGGCCCTGGGCGACCTCGTTGATCTTCTCGGGCGTGGTCTTGCGCGCGGCCGCCGCCAGGCTGACGAAGTCGCGGTAGATGCGGCCGACGCTCGCCTGGATCAGCTCGCCGGTGCGAGGATCGAGCGGGCGGCGCGGATCCATGGCGCCGGCCAACCAGGTGGTGGAGACGCCGCCGGTGGCGACGCCGACCTTGTCGAGCGTGTGTTCGAAGGTCGGCAGGATGCCGAACACGCCGATCGAGCCAGTGATGGTCGACGGATCGGCGATCACCTCGTCGGCCGCCATCGAGATCCAGTAACCGCCCGAGGCTGCGACATCGCCCATCGACACGATCACGGGCTTGCCGGCGGCGCGGGTGATCTCCAGTTCGCGGCGGATCACCTCGCTCGCCACCGCGCTGCCACCGGGCGAATCGATGCGGACCACCAGCGCCTTGATACGGTCGTCGTCGCGCGCACGGCGGATCAGCTGGATTGTCGAGAGGTCGCCCACCGTGCCGGGCTCGGCCTTGCCGTCGATGATTTCGCCCTCGGCAACGATCACGCCCACCGCACCGCCCTTGCCGGTGTCGGCATCAAGCGTTTCGAGATAAGCCATGTGGTCGATCTGGCGGAAGCTCTTTTTGGCCGGGTCCGGGGCGCCGCGCTCGATCATCATCGCCCTCAGTTCGTCGCGGGTCTTGAGACCGTCGACCAGCTTGCTCTGCACCGCGAGTCGGGCGGCGTCGCCTTCGGCTGCGATGAGCGAACCTGGAAGCGCGTCGATATAGCCCATCACGCTGCCGGCCGGCAGCTTGCGTGCGACTTCGATGTTGGCGGCCAGCTGGCCCCAGGCGTTGTCGAGCCAGAAAGCCTCGTCGGCCAGCGCTTCGGGCGAAGGCGAGTTGCGGATGAAGGGCTCGGGGAAACTCTTGAAGGCGCCGACCTTGAAGACGTGGACCTTGACTCCGAGTTTCTCGATCGCGTCGCCATAGTAGAAGCGGTAGCCGCCCAGCCCCTTGAGCAGGACATTGCCCATGGGATGGAGGTAGATCTCGTCGGCGTGAGCGGCCAGCGCGTATTGCTTCTGGTCGAAGGACGAGCCCCAGGCCACGACCTTCTTGCCGCTTTCCTTGAAGCGGTCGATCGCCGCGCCTACCTCGCGCAGCGAGGCCAGGCCGGCGCCGTCGAGATCGTCGAGCATCAGCAGCACGCCTTTGATGTCGTCGTCGTCGGCCGCGGCGGACAAGACGTCGAGTATGTCGCGCAGCTGGGTCTCGGGTTCCTTGCGGCCCAGCGCCTGGGCGATCGCCGCTTCGCGGGCCCCGGCGGTGTATTGCTCGACGATGCGGCCGTTGAGGTCGAGGATCAGGACCGTGTCCTTCTGCACCAGCGGCCGGTGATCGGCAAACCACCACCAGGCGATCGCCACCAGCAGGCTCAGGAAAACAAGGTTGAGCACCAGGCGGCGGCTCGCATCGAGCAACCACCAGAGCGCACCGAACAGACGCCGGATCAGGCCGGGACGAGAGGCCATCAAGGTCTCCGCAAAAAATGAAATCGGAACAGAGCTTAGCGGCTCGCCGTGCCGGATTGGATCAGCGGCCGAACCAGCGCGGCAGTTCGAGCACGGAACCCACCGCCACATCCACAAAAGACGGGCGGCAGCGCCGCGCCCGGTGGTGGCCGGTGACGAGCACGGTCGTCAGCCCCAGCGACTTGGCCGACTTGAGGTTGGCAAGGCTGTCTTCGACCAGCACGGCGCCGGCCGGATCCACCCGCTCGCGCGCCAGCATGGCCTGGAGCATGGAACGCGAGGGTTTGGGTCGCCAGCTGCCGTGCACCCGCATGCCTTCGACCGCAACCTGGCGCGAGAAGGACCGGACCAGCGCCAGCTCGCGCAGCACCGTACCGGCGTAGGCCGCCGGCGCATTGGTCAGCAGCACCTTGCGACCGGGCAGCCGCGCCAGCACCGCCCCGATCCCGCGTTCGGCACGAAGGTGGGCGGCGATGTCGAAATCGTGGGTCGACTCGAGGAAATGATGGGGGTCGACCCCGTGATGCCGCACCAGGCCGAGCAGGGTCGCGCCGTAACGCAACCAGTAGGCTCGCCGCAGGCGGTTGGCCTCGACGCGGTCGACCTGGAGATGGGCCTCGACGTAGTCGGTCATACGTGCGTCGATCGCCGCGAACATCGCGTGCGACGCGTCGTGCAGCGTGTCGTCGAGGTCGAAGAACCAGAGCGCGGGCCGCTTCACGCGGCCCGCCCGGGAACCTCGTCCACCTCAGTGCGACTTAATCATGGTGCCCACGCCCTGCTCGGTCAGGATCTCGAGCAGAAGGCAGTGGTCGACCCGGCCGTCGATGATGTGGACCGAATTGACGCCGCTCTTGGCCGCCTCGAGCGCGGACGAGATCTTGGGCAACATGCCGCCCGAGATGGTGCCGTCGGCGAACAGTTCGTCGATCTGGCGCGCGGTCAGCCCCGACAGCAGCTTGCCGCTTTTGTCGAGCACGCCCGGGGTGTTGGTCAGCATCACCAGCTTCTCGGCCTTGAGGATCTCGGCAATCTTGCCCGCGACCACGTCGGCGTTGATGTTGTACGAGAGGCCGTCGTCGCCGAAACCGATGGGCGAGATCACCGGGATGAAGGCATCGTCCTGCAGCGCCTTGACCACGGCCGGGTTGATCGATTCGATCTCACCCACCTGGCCAACGTCGTGGAAGCGAGTCGGGTCCTTCAGATCGGGCATCTTGAGCCGGCGCGCGCGGATCAGGCCGCCATCCTTGCCGGTCAGGCCCACGGCCTGGCCGCCGAAGCGGTTGATCAACATCACCAGATCGCCCTGCACCTCACCCGCGAGCACCCATTCGACCACTTCCATGGTCTCGGCATCGGTCACCCGCATGCCCTGGATGAACTCGCTTTTCTTGCCGACGCGCTCGAGCGCCTCGTCGATCTGTGGACCGCCGCCGTGGACCACCACCGGGTTCATGCCCACCAGTTTCAACAGCACCACGTCGTGCGCGAACGCCGCCTGCAGCTTCTCGTCGGTCATGGCGTTGCCGCCGTATTTGATGACGATGGTCTTGCCGTGAAAACGGCGGATATACGGCAGAGCTTCCGACAGGATCTCGGCCTTGAGCTGCGGCGTGGCCGCAACGGGATCAGAAGGGGCGGAGGGGGGCTTGCTGTCCATGGAGGGAAAGGGAAGGTGAGGATCTCGACGGTGTGGAAGAGCGCGGGATCTTACACCCCGGGGGCGGCGATAATCCCGGTCGACACCCCCATCCACCGAGGAGAACTGCCATGGAACAAAGCTTCGAAATCACCGGCATGCACTGCAACGGCTGCCTCGCCCGCGTCAGCAAGGCGCTCGCTCCCCTGGCCGACGAGGTAAGCGTCACGCTGGACCCGCCGCGCGCCGTGCTCGAAACCCCCGAGCCGCTCGCGCTCGAAGACGTCCAGGCCGCGCTCAAGGCGGTCGGCGACTACAGCGTGCGGGCGCTCTGAACTTCGGCGTCCGGGCCGGCCGCCCCCTCCCCGACGGAGGGCGAGGGCGGCGCCCGCCGCCGGGCCCGCTCAGTGTTTCTTCGCCGCCGGCGGCGCCATCCGCACCTCGACCTCGAGCGGCTGACTGACCGGCTTGCCGTCCCTGCCTTCGAGCTTGAGTTCGAGCTTGATCTTGCTGCCGTCCTTGAGCTGCTCCTTCAAGTCCATCAGCATCACGTGATAACCGCCGGGCTTGAGCTCGACGGCCTGGCCTGCCGGCAGCTCCAGCCCCTTGGGCAGGGCGCGCATCTTCATCACATTGCCGTCCATCGCCATCTCGTGGATCTCGACCACCCCCGCCACCGGACTGGCGCCGCCCACGAGGCGGGCGCCGGCGGGCGAGGTGATCGTCATGAACGCTCCCGTTCCCTTCTGCCCCACTACCGTGGCCCGCGCCCACGCCTGGCTGACCTGAACCTGAGCGGCCGCGGCCGACACCAGGCCTACGGCCAGACCCGTACCCAACACCAGCTTGCGCAACATCGATCACTCCAGTCCATGGAAAGCCTGCATTGTAGGAATCCCGCCATGGCTTGGCGCGCGGGTAAATGAGCACCATAAAATCGGTGCCGGTTGACCACGCGTCGTCAACCCGGCTCGCGGCTTGATGCACCTCATCCGTGTCGTCCTCTTGAATTGCCTCCTGCGCGGACCGGGAATTCAATGGCGACCCCCGCGAGACCGCTCGTTATTCACAAAGGAAACCCCATGAACTTGCTGCCCCGACTCGTCCGGCACGCGGCCGGGCTTGCGCTCGCCGCCGCGCTGCTGCCGGCCGATTCCGCACTCGCGGCGCCGCCCGCCGCCCAGGCCAGCCGGCCGGCCGCTGAACAGAAAGCGCCGGCTGCGACCCAGCTCGGACTCGCCGCCCTGCACCGCGACCAGTTCGGCCTGGAATGCAAGGCCTGCCACGGCGGCAAGGCCGCGCCCGACGACAACGAGACCGTCGAGAACCAGGCCTGCGTCAGCTGCCACGGCGACTACGACAAGCTCGGCCCGGCCACCCGCGCCAAGCTCAAGAACAAGGACATCAACCCGCACGCCTCGCACCTCGGGCCCGAGATCGCCTGCACGGTCTGCCACCAGGGCCACCAGGAATCAAAAGCGTATTGCAGCAACTGCCACACCAACTTCGTCATGCCTATGCCCGGCAACGGCCCGGCCCAGCGTTGATCGAGGAGAACTGACATGAAAAGACGTGAACTCCTGATCTGCGGCTCGCTTGCCATGATCGGCGGGCCAGCCTTCGCCCTGAGCCGCAAGGAACAGACCGACGTGATCGTGATCGGCTCGGGCGGCACCGGCCTGACCGCGGCCCTGTCGGCGCTCGAAGCCGGCGCGCGCGTGATCGTGCTCGAGAAAATGCCGATCACCGGCGGCAATACCCAGCTCGCCGCCGGCGGAATGAACGCCGCCGAAACCAAGCCGCAGGCAGCTCACCGGATCGCCGACTCGTGGAAGACGATGTACGAGGACACGATGAAGGGCGGGAAGAACCGCGGCATCCCGGAGCTGGTCGAGATCCTGGCGAAAAACTCCTCGGCGTCGGTCGATTGGCTCACCAGCATCGGCGCCGACATGAGCGGCGTCGGCCGGATGGCGGGCGCAAGCGTCGACCGCACCCACCGCCCCAAGGGTGGCGATGCGGTCGGCCACAACATCGTTCACGCGATGCGCCAGACCGCGATCAAGAAGGGGCTCGACATCCGCACCAACTGCCGCGTGCTCAAGATCTTCCGCGCCCCCAACGGTCGCGTCACCGGCGTCCTGGTGCGCAACAAGTTCGGCGAGCTGTTCTCGATCGAAGCGCCGACCGTGGTGCTGGCCTCGGGCGGCTTCTCGGCCAACCTCGAACGGGTGGCGCGTTACCGTCCCGATTACGCCGGTTTCTCGAGCACCAACCAGCCCGGCGCAACCGGCGACGGCCTCGACCTCGCAGCCGACCTCGGCGCCCAGCTGCGCGACATGGATCAGATCCAGATCCACCCGACCCAGGCCGGCGGCTCGAAGATTCTGATCACCGAAGCGGTGCGCGGCAACGGCGCCTTCCTGGTCAACCGCCAGGGCAAGCGTTTCGTCAACGAGCTGACCACGCGCGACGCGGCCAGCGCCGCCATCCTCCAGCAGCCCGGCGGCAGCGCTTTCCTGATCCTCGACCAGGACATCCGCAAGAGCCTGAAGCAGATCGAAGGTTATTACCACCTCGAGCTGGTCAAGGAAGGCGAGACCCCCGAGCAACTCGCACGCACGATCGGCGCCGACCCGAGCACGCTCGCGGCCGCGGTCGACACCTACAACAAGGCGCAGGCGAGCAAAAACGATACCGAGTTCAAGCGCCCCGACATGCCACGCCCGGTCAAGACCGGCCCCTTCATCGCGATCGAGGTCCGCCCCGGCGTCCACTACACCATGGGGGGCGTGCTGATCAACGGCAAGACCCAGGTGCTGGACCAGAAGAGCCAGCCGATCGCAGGCCTTTACGCAGGCGGCGAAGTCACCGGCGGGGTGCACGGCGCCAACCGTCTGGGCGGCAACTCGATCTCCGAAACCATCACCTTCGGCCGCATCGCCGGCGCCCAGGCCGCCGCCTACGCCAAGCAGGCGCGCACGCTCAAGCTCGCCTGAGCCCAGCCGCTGCTGCGGCCCGGCGCTCGCGCGCGCCCTTCAGCGAAGGCGATGGCGCCCAATCCACTCCCGCCGGCAGCGAACTGCCGGCGGGAGTTTTTTTGATGGGACCCCGCCTCTTTCGCTGCGTCGCTTCAGACGGCCGGCATCACCCAGGCCACCCAGGGCACACCGATGAGCAGCAGGGCGCCCAGGAAAATCGCGCCGAAGATGGCGCCCAGGGTCCAGTAGGTAGAGGCAGGCAAATAGCCGCTGCCGAAGTAAGCCGGGCTCTGGCCGGCCGCAAAAGGAGAGATCACACCCATGATGCCCAGCGTCGACATCAGCAACATCGCCAGTTGAGGCATGTTCATGCCGGGGACGGTGGCGCCGACCGCGAGCATGACGGTGAGCAAGGCCGTGACGTGGGCGGTCAGGCTGGCGAACATGTAGTGCAACACGAAGAACAGGACGACCAGCGACACCATCGCCACGGTCGGATCCACGCCCTGCATCTGTGCACCGATGCCGGCGGCGAGCCACTTGATGAAGCCCACCTTGGCCAGCCCCCCGGCCAGAGCGACCAGGGTGGCGAACCACGCCAGCGTGTTCCATGCCGCCTTGTTGGACGTGATGTCGTTCCAGGTGAAGACGTCCGCCACCAGCATGAGTGCGATCACCGCGATCGCCACCGTCGTGGCGTCGATGAAACGGCCGCCGAAGATCCACAGAACGAGGGCCACGCCGACGCCGAGCGCAAGCAGGATCTCGCGCCGCGAGAGCGGTCCCATGCGCTTGAGTTCCTCGGCCGCCCAGGCCGGCACTTCGGTACCCGACTTCACCGTCGGGCGGATGATCCAGTAGCCGAGCAGGGGCACGGCCACGAACAGCAGGATGCCCACCGGGGCGACCGCCACGAACCAGTCGGTCCAGGAGAGCGAGATCGGCACCACCTTCCGCACCAGCTCAAGCGCGAGCAGGTTGGGCGCCAGTGCGGTGAGAAACAGGGTGCTGGTCACACAGGCCGTGGCCATCGCCGTCCACATCAGATAGGTGCCGATGTAGCGCATCGACGGATCGTTGGGCAGCGACTGGTAGAGCGGCGGCAGGTTCTTGATCACCGGGTAGATGGTGCCCGCCGAACGCGCAGTCACCGAAGGCGTGAAAGGGGCGAGCACGAGGTCGGCGCAGGCCACGGCGTAGCCCAGGGTCAGGGTGCGCCGCCCCATGAGCTTGACCAGCAGCAGCGCGATGCGCCGGCCCAGGCCGGTTTTCTCGTAGCCGAGCGCGAACATGAAGGCGCCGAAGATCAGCCACACGATGCTGTTGGAAAAGCCCGAGAGCGCCCACTTGAGCGCTTCGCCGGGCCACTTGGCGCCGAGCTTGATCAACTCGTCGGGCGAAAAGAAAACGAACTGGGCGAGCGCAGCCACTACCGCCACGCCGATGAAGCCGATCGCTCCGCCCGGCAGAGGCTCGAGCACCAGGCCGGCAATCACGCCGGCAAAAATCGCGAAATACCACCAGGCGTGTTGCGACAGACCGTCGGGCGGCGGGATGAGGGCCAGCACGATGGCTATGGCCACCGGCAGCAGAGCTTTCCAGAGTTTCATGGGAGAAGGAATCAGAAGGTTGATTGCAGCCGGCGACTCGCCGGCCTGCGGATCGAATCGAATGGGAAAGCGCCGTCCGCGGCCCCATGCGGCGTTTGCCGCCTCGGTTCACTCAGTTCAGCAAATCGGCGGCGGCGCGGACCATGCCTTCGTTCTGGTGGCCGACACCGGGAACCCGGACCAACTTCCATTCAAAAGGACAGGCCAGCGCTTGCGCTCTCTGAGCGGCGACCGCATGGAAGTTCTCGCCGCGCGCCAGGCGATGCTCGCCCTGCGCCATCGCCTGCGGCGAACGGTTCAGCGAGGGATGGGCAGGATCCTTGTCGGCTTCGCCCAGAAGCACCGTGAGGTCTCGCGCGAACGCCCGGCATTCGGCCTCCGCCGCCAGGCTCAAGCCGCCCAGGCCGTAGGGCCAGGTCGCCGAGCGGATCGGCAAGGTGTAGTAGCCCGCGTTGGCCGCGATCACTTGGCTGGCGCGCGGAACGGCGCCGACCAGAACGGCGCGATGGGCCACCTGCGCCCCCGCCGAATGCGCAAAGAGACGATAGGAAGCGGCCAGCAGCTGCTCGCGACGCAACACCTCATCGAAGATTTCTTCGAGCACCGCGTAGCTCGACTGCGTTGCCGGCCGCATCGGCTCTCCGGCAAGGATTCCACCCAGGTTGAAAGACGAACGGCCTTTGGAATACGCATCCTTGGCAAACAAGGGCGCTACGACCACGGTCCCCGTGCGATCGGCGTAGGGCTTCCACTCCGCACACATCCGGTCGGCGCGCCGGCCCACGCCATGCAGGGCGAGCAGCACCGGGGCCTCGGCCGTCGCTTGCTGCGGCCGGTAGACGATCACCTGGAGCGCCGGATGGTGGCGCGGCTGGAAACTGAAGCCCGGGCCGCAGCTCGTTTCTGCGGCCACGACCGGGACCGCGGGAGCCAGCGCGCCGACGGCGGCGAGCAAAACCAGGAGAGTTCGCTTCATGCGCTTGCCATTCCAATCGATCGACCGCAGGGGAACCGGGGGATGCCGGGCCTGCTGACGGCAGACCCGGCATCCGTGCCTTACTTCGAAGCCGGCAGCAGCTTCTTGAACTCGGCATCGAGCTTGGCCGAGGCTTCAGCCAGCTTGGTGCGCTGGGCCTTGGTCCAGGCCTGGTCCTTGGCCACCCGCTCCTCGGCTTGCTTGAGCATGCGCTTGACTTCGGCCGGCTGCGGGCCGCCCTTGACCACGCGCGCCTTCACCAGGTCCACCGGGTTGAGAGCCGAACGGAACTCGGACTCGCTCAACGGCAGGGCGCCGTGGAGCTCGTATTTCTTGCCCGCCTCGGCGTAGATGCGGACTGCTTCGGCATAGGGGAAGTCGAGCGGCTTGATGCCCTTGGAGCGGGCGTAGCCGACGATTTCCGAAGCGAAATGGTGGCCGACGCGGAACGGCACGTCGTACTTGCGCATCAGCAGATCGGCCAGCTCCTGCGAAGTGGTCCAGTCAGAGTTGAGCTCTTCGAGCGCACGCTCGGGGCTCACCTGCAGGCCCTTGAGGATGCGGTCGAAATCCTTCATCACGTCGGCCGCTCCCGCCAGCATGGCGCTGTTCTCGCCCACGTCCTTGGCGTCGAACATTCCCGGCGGAACGTTGTGGGCGCGCAGGACGACGCCGTGAGCATCGGCGATCACGGTGCTGGCGTTGCGGCGCGTGGTGTTGAGGATGCCGGGGTTGCGCTTCTGCGGCATGGCGCTGCTCACGTAGGTGAACTCGCCGCCTTCTTGAAGCAGGATCCAGGGACGGGGCTGGGCGTATTGCGTCAGCATGTCTTCGATGAAGGAGCCGACGTGCAAGGCCATCGAGGTGGTGACGGCGCCCAGTTCCACCGGCGCGTCCACCGTCGCCACCTGGCTTGCGTCGTAGGCGTTTTCGACCGGCGCGTCGAAGCCGAGCAGGTCGGACAGGCGATCGCGGTCCAGCGGCCAGCTGGTGGTGTTGAACACCGTCGTTCCCATCGGGCTGCGGTTCAAGCGGCCGTAAGCCTCGCGCAGGCGCTGCGCGTCGCGCTCGAAACCGGCGGCAAAGGCCAGCAGGTAGTGAGCGTAACTGTTGGGTTGGGCCGCCACGCCGTTGGTGTAGCCCGGGACGATGGTATCGACGTGTTTGGCAGCGAGCTTCAGCAATGTCGAACGCGCTTTGTCGAGCTGGTCGGCCAGGTCGAGCGTGCCGTCGCGCAGGATCGCCTGACGGTAGGTCGAATGCATGTCCTGGCTGCTGCGGCCGGCATGGACCCGCGTCACGTCCGGTCCGCCGGCCTTGATCATCAGCGGTTCGAAACGGATGTAGGCCGTCGGACGCTTGGCGTCGGGCTTGTTGCCGTCGGCGATCACCTGGGCCACGCTCTGCGCGACCTTGGGTGCCAGCGCCTTGGGAACGATGCCGCGCTCGACCGTCATCACGGTCGACGCCTTGTTGATCTCGCCCAGCCAGAAAAACTCGTCGCGCGGCGGCGCTTTCTGGGCCACCGCCGGCAAGGCGATGCTCATGGCCACGGCCAGCGCGATCGAACGGAATTGGATGTTCATGATTGACCTCGAATTGCTGAAACAGCGGCCGCCGCCGGGACTCGGGGCGACGGCCGCTGGTGACTCATCAAGAGCGGCTTAGAAGCGGGTGCGCAGGCCGAACGTGGCGACTTGCGAGTTGTAGTCGGCACGCTGCGAGGCCGACGCGGCCGACAGCGAGTTGCCGGCCAGACCGGCGTCCTTGTCCCACGACTTGTCGCCGACCGAGATCACGTAGGAGGCGTAGATCTGGGTGCGCTTGGACAGGGGATACAGATAGCCGAGCGAGAAGATCTGCAGATCCGCTTCGTATTGCTTGGCCCCGATGTTGAAGGCCTTGCCGTCACGCATCTGGTAGCTGGCCAGCAGGTCGCCCGCTCCGCCCGGCAGGGCCGCCTTCAGACCCACCATGTAGGAATCGGCGTCGGCAGACGACTTCGACACCCCCTTGACCGCCGCGTCGATGCTCTTTTCGTAGTTGAAATAGGCACGCACCGCCGGGAAGTCGTAATACGCGCCGAACTGGACCGACTTCTGGTCCGGCAGGCCCGAGCTCTCCACCAGGCTGATCTGCTCGTAATGCAGGCCCATCAGCAGCTTGCCGAGCTTGTAGTTGGCGCCAACGCCGCTATAGCGTTCGTTGTTCTCGGTCCCTGCGACTTCCTGGCCGTTGGTGGCGAAGGAGTGCATCACCGACGCCGTCACTCCGCCCATCGTCGGCGCGACATAAACCACGGCGTTGTCGAGGCGCTTGTTGACGAAGGAGAAGGCCTTCATCCCGGCCAGATCCCAGGCGGTGGAAAACGGGTCGAACTTCATCATGTTGAAGGTGCCCGCACCCGAGGTCAGGCCGCCGAAGCGGCCCATCGCCAGCGTACCGGCCTTGCCATCGAGGCCGACGAACGCCTCACGGCCGAACAAACGACCGCCCTGGGTCGACACGCCGTCGTCGAGCCCGTAACCGGCTTCGAGCACGAAAATCGCTTTCAAGCCTCCGCCGAGGTTCTCTGAGCCTTTCATGCCGAAGCGGCTGCCATTGGTGTGCCCGCTGACCAGACCGAAAGTCGAGTCCTGCCCGACGCCGTCGATGTTCGACGGCCGCACGTATTGCAGACCGCCGTCGAGACGGCCATAGAAAGTGAGATTCGACTGCGCAAACGCGCCCGCCGAGATCGAACTCAATGCCACCAGAACCGCGGCCGAAACTGCTTTCATTAATATTCCCCCGTGGAACGACTTAAGGGTCGTCCCTTGTTTAAATACATGAACAGGACGAATCTCACACCGTCCGACCCAACGCATGCGGCCAACCGGACCCGCCCCACTTCCTGCCGCGGCGCGGCCCGGTCCTCCGCACAATTTGGACTTTAGTTAGCGTCGAAACCTGCGCCCATGACGCGCGCCGCAAGCGGCGTTGCGATTTGCGCAACGCCTCGCGCGTAAAATCAATAAAAACAGTTGATTAGCGCCGAACCAAAATTCGACGCCCCCGGTCTAAAACAAAGCCGTTGATTTGCCGCAGCTTGGCCAAAGGGCGGTATTAACCCTTAAGTCAAATCTGCCCCAGTTCAAGCAAGCACGAATACATGCGTAAGGAAAATGATCTCGACACGTGGCGCCTGCTGTTTCGGGTAGGCGAGTTGGGGAGCGTCACACGCGCCGCTGAAGAAGTGGGCGTCGAACCGTCCTCGGTCAGCCGCCGCCTGAGCGCGCTCGAGAAAAGCCTCGGCTGCGACCTGCTGCTGCGATCGCCGCGCAGCATCGGGCTCAACGTTGTCGGACAGGAAACTTATGAACGCCTGCGGCCCTTGATCGCCGAATGGGATTCGGTGATTTCGCATCTCGGCCGGCAATCGGACGCAAGCGATGGGGTGATCCGGATCTCGGCGGCGATCGGTTTCGGCCAGGAGGTATTAACTCCGCTGACGATCCGTTTTCAGCAGGAACACCCGGCAATCCGGATCGAGCTGAATCTGAACGACCGCCCTGCCGACCCGACCCGGGATAACGTCGACATTGTTTTCCGCTATGGGCCGATCGAGGACGAAAACCTGGTCGCCCGCCGCATGGGAACCGTCGACTTTCCGATTTGCGCGAGCCCGGCGTATTTGCAGAAATATGGCGAACCGCAGCATCCGCGGGATTTGGCCCAGCACACGGTCATTTTCTACGACGGCGAGCGCCGGCCCGCGACCTCGCAGATTTCCAACGGAACGGACAACGCCACCGTTGAAGCGGCGACTGCGCTGCGCTTCAACAACGTGCTGGCGATACGAGAGGCCGGCATCGCCGGGGCCGGCATCTGCCTCGACGTGCCGCTGCACAGCTGCGCCTCGGCCCTGCGCAGCGGGCAGCTGGTGCGCATCCTGCCCGGCTGGCAGCGCCCCTCGATCGATTCCTACGCGGTGCGGGTCGCATCCCGCCATCCGCCGCGGCGGGTCACGGTTTTTCTCAACTGGATCTTTCGCGAGCGCGCCCGCCTGCGCCGCGACCTGATCAACGAAGTGGCGGCCTGAGGCGGGCGCTGCCGCGTCATTGCTCTCGTTCCGGCGGCGGAACCCGGGCGCCCTGCCGCCTGAGTACGGCCTTGACCAGCACCTGGGCCGACGCCGGCACGGTGAGAAAGAGGAAAAAGATGATCAGCACTTCGTGCAGCGACGGCGTGCCCTGCAGGGAAAAGGCGATCGCCGAGGCCAGCAGCACCAGTCCTGCCCCCATCGTCATCGTCATCGTCGGCCCGTGAATGCGGGTCATGAAGGTGCCGAGCCGGGCCAGCGCCCAGGAACCGGCCAGGGCGAACACCGCACCCGCGATCAGCAGCACCGACAGCAGTACATCGAGCCAGAGCGGCAGAGTCTCCATGGTCACTCCACGATGTCGCCACGCAGGGCGAACTTGGCGAGCACCGCCGTGCTGACGAAACCGAGCAGGGCGATCACCAGCGCCGCCTCGAAGTAAGCGGTCGAGCGGTAGATCAGCCCGGCCAGCACCAGCAACACCAGCGAGTTGACGTACATGGTGTCGAGCGCGATCACGCGGTCGGGCAAGTCCGGCCCGCGCAGCAAACGCCAGAGGTTGAGCACCAGCGCCAGCACGAAGGCACCGGCCACCCACGGCAGGACGGCGGTGAGCATCATTCGAAAATCTCCCTCAGGGGCGCTTCGTAGCGCGACTTGATGCCGGCGACCAGGGCCGCGGCGTCATCGACGTGGAAGGCGTGCACCAGCAGGTGGCGCCGATCCTCCGACAGGTCGGCGGTGAGCGTGCCGGGTGTGAGCGTGATCATCGACGACAGCACGGCGATCGCGCGCGGCTCGCTCAACGCCAGCGGGACCCAAACGAAGCCGGGGCGGAGCGCCGTCTCCGGCCCGAGCGAGCGGCGCAGGACCTCGAGGTTGGAAACCAGGATGTCCCAGAGGAAATGTCCGAACAGCCGCAGCGCCACGGCCGGCCGCTTGAGCCTGGGTGTCGGCCCCTGGACGCCGGCGGTCGCGAGCGGGATCGACACCGCAAAAACCAGAGCCAGGGCCAGGTGCCCGGCCGAGACCGACTGGTTGAGCAGGACCCAGACGCCGAACAGCAGGGCGCTCAGGAACGGGGAAGGTAGCCAGCGCATCACTTGCCCTCCATCCCGGTGCGAGTCGGCCAGGCCGGCGGCACCGGCGTCCCACCCAGCACCGCCTCGATATAGGCCTCGCGCGCCAGCAGCTGCTTTGCGGTGGCGCGGGCGTAATCGGCGAGCGGCCCGGCTCCCAGGCTGACCGCGACCAGCGCCAGCGTGAACCAACCGATGCCGCCGCGCTGGGCCGAATCGAGCAGGAGCCGGGACGGAATCTGGTAGAGCCCGGCCGGCGCCTTCCAGAACACCAGCGAACCCGCGCGCGCGAGCGCGATGATCAGGGCCAGGCCCGCACACAACACGACCAGCCAGGTCGCGATCCACAGCGGGGTGGCCGCGGCCGCTCCCAGCAGCATGGCCTTGGCGATGAAGCCGGCAAACGGCGGCAGGCTGGCTGCCGCCATCGCCAGCAGGAAGAAAACCGAGCCCAGGCCGCCGCGGCTGCAGTGGATCGGCGCCAGGTCGAGCGCGTCGCCCGCCTCGCCGCGCGCTGCAGCCACGCGGTCGACCACCAGGAAGAGGCCGGCCACCACCAGGGTCGAAGGCACGAGATAAAACAGCGCCGCCTCGAGCGCAGCGCCGGTGGTCAGCCCCAGGCCCAGCAGAAGCGTGCCCGCCGACAGCACCACGATGTAGGCGACGAGCACGCGCAGGCGGCGCGCCGCCAGCGCACCGGCGCCGGCCAGGGCGATCGTCGCCAGCGCCAGCCAGGCGAGCCAGGGGGCTGCGACGTGGGTGGCGACACCGGCGTCGGCGCCGAAGATCAGGGTGCCGACACGGGCGATGGCGTAGACGCCGACCTTGGTCATCACCGCAAACAAGGCCGCCACCGGCGCGGTCGCCGCGCCGTAGGTGTCGGGCAGCCAGAAGTAGAGCGGCAGCAGCGCCGCCTTGACGCTGAAGACCACCAGCAGCAGCAGCGCGCTGGCCCGGATCAGGGTGCCGTTGTCGGCCGGCGCCGCCGCCACCTTCAGGGCGAGGTCGGCCATGTTCAGGGTGCCGACCAAGCCATAGAGCGAGGCCACCGCGATCAGGAACAGGGCCGAGCCGGCCAGGTTGAAGCTGACGTAATGGAAGGCCGCCTTCATGCGGGCGGCGCCGCCACCGTGCATCAGCAGCCCATAAGAAGCGGCGAGCAGGACCTCGAAAAAAACGAAAAGGTTGAACAGGTCGGCGGTCAGGAAAGCTCCGTTCAGCCCCATCAGCTGCAGCTGGAACAAGGCGTGGAAATGCGGCCCCCGCGTATCGTCGCCGGCGAGCGCATACACCAGGCTGCCCAGCGCAACCACGGCGGTGAGCACCAGCATCAGCGCCGCCAGCCGGTCGAGCGCCAGGGCGATGCCGAAGGGCGCGCGCCAGTTGCCGAGCAGGTAGGCCTCGACCCCGCCGCCCTGGGCCTTGAACATCAGCAGCGCCGCGATCGCGCCGAGCGCCACCGTCGAAGTCAGCGAAATCAGGCGCGCCAGACCGAGCCGCGAGCGCGCCGTGACCAGAATCAGTGCCGCCGCCAGCAGGGGCAGCGCCACGGGCAGGACGATCCAGTGCGGCCAGTTCACTCTTCACCTTCCTTGGGGCCGCGCCGGCCTCCGCCGCCGTCGACATGGTCGCCGCCGCCTTCGATATGGCTGCGCAAAGCGATCACGATCAGGACCGCGGTCATGGCAAAACCGATCACGATGGCAGTGAGCACCAGCGCCTGCGGCAAGGGGTCGGCCACGTCGGCCAGGGTCTGGGTCATGCCCTTGACCGCGATCGGGGGCTTGCCGCTGGCGATCCGTCCCATCGCCGCGATAAAAAGGTTGACGGCGTAAGACAGCAGGGTCAGGCCGAGGATCACGTCGAAACTGCGTGCGCGCAGCAGCAGCCACACGCCGCAGCCCGCGAATACCCCGATGCCGATGGCGAGCAATGCTTCCATCAATAAGCCTCCTGAGACCGGCCGAGCTTGGCGATCGCCACCAGGGCGCTCATCACCGCGCCCACCACCGTCAGATACACGCCGAGGTCGAACAAGGCGGCCGACGCCAGCGGCACCGCCCCCACCAGCGGCAGCACCGGATAGTCGTAGGTGCTGGTGAGGAAGGGGCTGCCCAGGAACCACGCCGCCAGACCGGTCAGCCCCGCCACCAGCAGGCCGGCGCCGGCCCAGGTCGTGAAGTTGGTGGCCAGCCGCTGGCTCGCCCAGGCCTGACCGTTGGCGACGTAGAGCAGGATCATCGCCACCGCCAGCACCAGGGCGGCAATGAAGCCACCGCCCGGTTCGTTGTGGCCGCGCAGGAAGAAATAGATCGAGACCAGAACCGCAAACGGCAGCAGCCAGCGTGACACCACGACCAGCAGCAGCGGATGGCGCTGCTCGTCCGACTCTCTGCCGCCAGCGGCCGCTCGCGGCGCGGGCTTGAAGCCCGACAACGCGGCCGTGACGATCAGGCCGGCGATCGCCAGCACGGTGATCTCGCCCATGGTGTCGTAGCCGCGGTAATCGACCAGGATCACGTTGACGACGTTGGATCCGCCGCCCAGGGGGAGCGCGGTCGCCAGGAAATACGGCGAAATCGAATCGAAGGGACGGGCAATGATCAGGAAACACAACAAAGCCAGGCTGGCGCCGGCCGCGGTTGCGATCAAGCCGTCCCGCACCGCCCGCGCGGGCTTGCGTTCGGGCGGGCTGTCGGACGGCAGCCAGCGCAGCGCCAGCATCATCAGCACGATGGTCACGACTTCGACCAGCAACTGGGTGAGCGCCAGGTCCGGCGCCGAGAGATAAACAAACGCCAGGCTCACGACCAGGCCGACCACGCCCACCATCACCAGGGCCGTGATGCGCTGGCGGTGGAAACGCACCGCCGCCACCGCCGCCACCATGCCGATCAGCCACACCGCGGCCTCGCCCAGATGGATACGTGTGAGCGAGAGCGACTCGGGCAAGCCCGCGCTGCCGCCGCGAGAAAACGGCAGCAGCCCGGCGGCAAGCGCCATCAACACCAGCAGCAGCAGGTACTGCTGGAGCGAACCGTTCTGCAGCGACAGCGTCAGCCGCTGCGCCGCGGCGATCGCGCGCGTCACCAGCCACAGGAAAGCGGCGCGGCCGCCGCGCAGCGACGGCACCAGGCGATGCAGGTTGATGAACTTCTGCAGCCCGAAATACAGGGCGAAGCCGCCCGCCAGAGCGATCGCCGACATCATCAGCGGCAGGTTGAAGCCGTGCCAGATCGCCAGCGAATAGTCGGGCAAGGTCGAGCCCAGCGTGGCGTAAGCGCCGGCGGCAAGGATGGAGCCGATCGTGAGCGCGGGCGCGAGGCCTACCGCCAGCACCACCAGCACCAGGACCGCCACCGGCACCCACATCAGGACCGGCGGATCGTGCGGATGCATATTGGGCAGGCCGTGCGGCTTGCCGTTGAAAAACGTGTCGTGGATGAAACGCGCGCTGTAGGCCACCGCCAGCACGCTGGCCAGGCCGGCGCCTATCGGCAGCGCCCAGCCGATCCAGGGCGCGGCCTGCTTCGACAAGGCGGCTGCGAGGAACATCTCCTTCGACAGGAAGCCGTTGGCGAGTGGCACCCCGGCCATCGCTGCCGCCGCCACCGTCGCCAGCGTCGCGGTAAGAGGCATGAAGTGCCACAGGCCGTTCAGCTTGCGCATGTCGCGGCTGCCGGTCTCGTGGTCGATGATGCCGGCCGACATGAAGAGGCCCGCCTTGAAGGTGGCGTGGTTGAGGATGTGGAACACCCCCGCCACCACTGCCATCGGCTCGTTGAAGCCGAACATCATCGTGATCAGGCCGAGCTGGCTGATGGTCGAATACGCAAGCAGGCCTTTGAGATCGTGCTGGAAGATCGCGAACCAGGCCCCGGCCAGCATGGTGACCATGCCGGTCAGCGTCACCGCGTAGAACCACAAATCGGTCCCCGCCAGCGCCGGGTAGAGGCGGGCGAGCAGGAAGACCCCCGCCTTCACCATCGTGGCCGAATGCAGGTAGGCCGACACCGGCGTCGGTGCCGCCATCGCGTGCGGCAGCCAGAAGTGGAACGGGAACTGCGCGCTCTTGGTGAAAGCGCCGAGCAGCACCAGCAGGACGGCGGGCGCGTACAGCGGGCTGGAGCGGATCAGATCGCCCGAGGCGAGCACGACGTCGAGTTCGTAGCTGCCGACGATTCTTCCCAGCAGCACCGCGCCGCCGAGCAGAGCGAGGCCGCCGGCGCCCGTGATCGCGAGCGCCATGCGGGCGCCTTGGCGCGCGTCGGCGCGCCCGTTCCAGAAACCGATCAGAAGGAAGGACGACAGGCTGGTCGCCTCCCAGAACACCGCCAGCAGCAGCAGGTTGCTGGCCGTGACCACGCCCAGCATCGCCCCCATGAACAACATGAGGAACATGAAGAAACGCGCCGGCGGATCCTTGTCGCTCAAGTACCAGGCGGCGTAGAGCACGACCAGCGCGCCGATCCCGGTCACCAGCAGGGCGAACATCCACGCCAGGCCGTCGATGCGCAGGCCGAACGAAAGCCCGATCGCCGGCACCCAGTCGACGCTCCAGCGTTGCACTTCGCCGGCGAAGACCGCCGGCGCCATCGAGATCAGGCAGGCCAGCCCGACCAGGGCACCGCCGCCGGCGATCCATGCCGCCAGCCGCGGCCGGTGGTTGGGCAGCAGGGCAAGGAGTAAGGCCGCAATGAAGGGCGCTGCCAGCAGCAGCTGGATTGCATTCATCCGCGCCGCTCCGGCGCGCGCAGCTCCGCTGCCGCGCGGGTGGCGCGCCGGCTCGGGAACCGCTTGTCGAACAAAAGAGTCATGGTCGAGCGAGTCGGAGAGGGGGGAAACAGCAAAGAGCCCGCACTCTGGCGGGCCGGATCGGTCGAGTATAGAAGCGCACTGCGCGCGCTGCGGCGCCGGGACACGCTCGCCAAGGCCGGTCGGCACAAGGAATTTCCCCGACGACCGACCACCGTTGCAACCAGCCGACAGGGGTGACCGGCGCCGGAAGCCGGCGGCACAATGCCAGCCGAGGGGAGACAAAACATGCTGGTGGCCGTATTTGCCGACGTGCATGCCAACCGCGAAGCGTTCGAAGCCTGCCTCGAACATTCGCAGCGGCTGGGCGCGAGCGCGCAGGTGTTTCTGGGGGATCTGGTCGGCTACGGCGCCGACCCGGCGTGGGTGGTCGAACGCGTGATGGAGTTCGCGGCCCTGGGCGCGGTGGTGATCCGCGGCAACCACGACGAAGCGATCACCGCGCCGCGGGCGCACATGCGTGAAGACGCGGAGCACGCCGTGGCCTGGACCCGTGCCCAGCTGTCGCCGGCGCAGCGCGATTTCCTCGCCGGCCTGCCGCTCAAGCTCGAGGACGATCCCCTGCTCTACGTCCACGCCAACGGCTGGGCGCCGCAGGACTACGAATACATCAGCGGCGCCTTCGATGCCGGCCGCAGCCTGCGCGCCGTGCGCCAGCCGATCACCTTCTGCGGCCACAGCCACGATCCGGTGCTCTACCACATGGGCCTGACCCAGAGGGTCGAGGAGTTCAAGCCGGTGCCGGGTGTGCCCATTGTCCTGTCGGCGACCCGCCGCTGGCTGGCGATTCCGGGCTCGACCGGCCAGCCGCGCGACGGCAACCCGGCCGCCTGCTACGCCACCTGGGATCCGCTGCACCGCATGCTGACCTGGTGGCGCGTGCCTTACGACTACGCCAGTGCCGCGGCCAAGGTGCGCGCTGCCGGCCTGCCGCAGCGGCTCGCGACACGGCTCGAAGGCGGCATCTGATGGACGGACCGGTCACGCTGGCGGCGGGAGTGGACGTCGACGGCTGGGTGCTCGAGCGGCACCTGCACGTGGGCGGCATGGCCACGCTGTGGCTGGCCCGCCGCGCCGGGATGGCCGAAGCGGCCGTGCTCAAGTTTCCGGTCTTGCTCGACCAGACCGACCCCACTGCGATCGTCAGCTTCGAAGTGGAACAGATGATCCTGCCGCGCCTGCACGGTCGCCACGTGCCGGCGTTCTATGGCGCCGGCGGCTTCGACACCACGCCTTTCATCGCGATGGAATGGATCGCGGGCGAGTCGCTGCGCGCACGCATCGACCACGCGCCACTGCCGCCCGCCGAAGTGGCCGATCTCGGCGCTCGCATCGCCACCGCCTTGCACGCCCTGCACCGGCAGCACGTGATCCACCTCGACATCAAGCCGAGCAACATCCTGTTTCGCGCCGACGGCACCGCGGTGCTGATCGACTTCGGCCTGGCGCGGCACGACCAGCTGCCCGACCTGCTTGCCGAGGAGTTCCGCCTGCCGCTGGGCACCGGCCCCTACATCGCGCCCGAGCAGGTCCTGCACCTGCGCAACGACCCCCGCAGCGACCTGTTCTCGCTCGGCGTCCTGCTTTATTACCTGCTCACCGGAGTGCGGCCTTTCGGTTTTCCGACCTCGGTGCGCGGCCTGCGCAAGCGCCTGGTCGAGGTGCCGGCGGCGCCGCGCGTGCTCAACCCGCAATGCCCGCCCTGGCTGCAGGAAGTGATCCTGCGCTGCCTCGAGGTCGAACCCGAGCGGCGCTACGGCTCGGCCGCCCAGCTGGCTTTCGACCTCAGCCACCCGGAGGCGGTCACCCTGACCGAACGCGCCCAGCGCGTGGCCGCCAGTTCGCTCGGCGCCCGGCTCGGACGCTGGTTCCGCGCCATCGGCCACGAACCCAAGGCGGCCGGGGCCGGCGAGCAGCTGCAGCGGGCGCCGATCGTGATGGCGGCAGTCGACCTGACTCAGGACTGGGAGGAGCTCGCGGTCGAGGTGCGCGGCGTGGTGCGGCACGTGCTGGCCGCCGAACCTGGAGCACGACTGGCTTGCGTGGCCGTGCTCAAGACCGCCCGCCTCGGCATCGACGCTCCGCCGCCCGAGGGCGAACGCAACCGCCACGTGCAGCGGCTGATCGAACTCAAGCACTGGGCCAAGCCGCTCGCGCTGCCGGCCGAACGCATCAGCTGCCACGTGCTCGAGTCGCCCGACGTGGCCACGGCCATCCTCGACTACGCCCACGGCAACCGGGTCGACCACATCGTGATCGGCTCGCGCGGACCGTCGACCTTGCGCCGCTACCTCGGCAGCGTGTCGGCGCGAGTGGTGGCACAGGCGGCCTGCAGCGTCACCGTGGTCAAGGTCAGAACCTGAGTCTGCGGCGGTGCAGCATAGAAAAACGCGGGATTACCCGCGTTTTGTAAGTTGCAGGTCAGCAAGCGCGCCCATCGTCGTGTCATCTCGGAGGAGACGGACAGTGCGGGCCGCGCCACGCACTCCCGAGATGAACACACACTTCAGGAGACCCCCATGGCTGTATCCAGCTTGCCGTCGTCGAGCAGCACGTCGGGCATGACGAGAGAGGAGAAGAAAGTCGTCTTCGCCTCCTCGCTCGGCACCGTGTTCGAGTGGTACGACTTTTATCTGTATGGCTCGCTCGCAGCCATCATCGCCAAGCAGTTCTTCTCGGGCGTCAACGAGACCGCGGCCTTCATCTTCGCGCTGATGGCGTTTGCCGCCGGCTTCGCGGTGCGGCCTTTCGGCGCCATCGTCTTCGGTCGCCTGGGCGACCTGGTCGGCCGCAAATACACCTTCCTCGTCACCATCTTGCTGATGGGCGCTTCGACCTTCCTGGTCGGCGTCCTGCCCAGCTACGAGAGCATCGGCATCACCGCGCCTATCATCCTGATCGTCCTGCGCCTGCTGCAAGGCCTGGCGCTCGGCGGCGAATACGGTGGCGCCGCCACCTACGTCGCCGAACACGCTCCGCACGGCAAACGCGGCTATTTCACTTCGTGGATCCAGACCACGGCGACGCTCGGCCTGTTCCTGTCGCTGCTGGTGATCCTCGGCACCCGCACCTGGCTGGGCGAGACCGAATTCGCCGCCTGGGGCTGGCGTGTTCCCTTCCTGGTCTCGATCCTGCTGCTCGGCATCTCGGTCTGGATCCGCTTGTCGATGAGCGAATCGCCCGCTTTCAAGAAGATGAAGGAAGAAGGCAAGACCTCGAAGGCGCCGATCACCGAGTCCTTCGGCCGCTGGGGCAACCTCAAGTTCGTGCTGATCGCGCTTTTCGGCCTCGTCGCCGGCCAGGCCGTGGTCTGGTACACGGGCCAGTTCTACGCCCTCTTCTTCCTGACGCAGACGCTCAAGGTCGACGCCTCCAGCGCCAACCTGATGATTGCCGCCGCGCTCCTGCTCGCCACGCCTTTCTTCGTGGTGTTCGGCGCGCTGTCGGACAAGATCGGCCGCAAGAAGATCATCCTCGCCGGCCTGCTGATTTCGTCGGTGACGTATTTCCCGATCTTCAAGTCGATCACCCACTACGCCAACCCGGCGCTGGAAGCGGCGCAGATGAAGTCGCCGATCACCGTGGTCGCCGACCCCAAGGAGTGCTCGTTCCAGTTCAACCCGGTCGGCACCTCGAAGTTCACCACCTCGTGCGACATCGCCAAGAGCTTCCTGGCGCGCGCCGGCATCAACTACGGCAACGTCGCGGCACCTGCCGGCACCACCACGCAGATCAAGATCGGCGACCGCGTGGTCCAGTCGTATTCGGGTAGCGCCGCCGACGCCAAGGACCAGAGCAAGCGCTTCCTGGCCGAGATGGAAGAGACGGTCTACAAGCAGGCCGGCTATCCCAAGAAGGCCAACCCCGAGCAGATCAACACCGTGATGGTGGTGGGCCTGCTGTGGATCCTGGTGATCTACGTGACCATGGTCTACGGCCCGATCGCTGCCGCCCTGGTCGAGTTCTTCCCGACCCGCATCCGCTACACCTCGATGTCGCTGCCGTATCACATCGGCAACGGCTGGTTCGGCGGCTTCCTTCCCACCGTCGCCTTCGCGATGGTCGCGGCCACCGGCGACATCTACTACGGGCTGTGGTACCCGATCATCATCGCCCTGGCGACCTTCGTGATCGGCATCTTCTTCGTGCACGAGACGAAGGATGTCGACATCAACGACGACAAGGGCGCCCGCGTCGCCTGATGCGTCGTGTCTGAAAATAACAAAGGGGCCGCAAGGCCCCTTTGTTTTTCCGAGCGCTCCGCTTATTTGCGGGCCGCGCGCTCCTGGGCGACGAGGTCGTTCATGATCTTGATCGTGGCCTCGTTCGAACCCGCCATGAAAGGCGCGGTCAGGAACTTGCCCGCCACGCCCACCGCCGGCGTGCCGTCGACCTGGTAGCTGCGCCAGATCTGCGCCGCCGCCATCGTCTTCTGGCTTACCATGAAGGAGCCGAAGTTGTCGAGCCACTGGCGGCGGTTCACGCCCTGGCCTTCCATGAAGTCGGCGATCTCGCTGGTGTTGGTCATCGGCAGGCGCTGTTCGATCACGGCTTCGAACACCTTGGCATGCAGCTTGTCGACCAGGTTCAAGGCTTCGAGCGTGTAGAAGATGCGCACGTGCGGCACGCGGGCATTGTCGAAAGCCACCGGCACGCGGCGCACCACGATGTCGCCGGCCTGCTTCCTCTTCCACTCAACCATCACCGGCTCGAACTTGCTGCAGTGGCCGCAGCCGTATTGGAAGAATTCGACGATCTCGATCTTGCCCGCCGGCTGCGGCTGGGGCGGAATTTTTTCGAAGGGTTTGTCGTGCGAGTGCTGCTGGGCGGCGGTCACACCCGACAGGCCCAGCAGGGCGGCGGCGATAAGGGTGCGGCGGCGAAGCGAAGTCGGCATTCGGATTCCTGTAGTCAGTCTGCGGTTTATGTCCGCGCATTCTGTTGAAGAGCCTGCGCGGCGACACTCGGGGCTTACGCGCAGGGAATGGACGTGTCGCCGCCACCTTAACCCAGCTCGGCGCAGGCCAGCTTCGCCGCGGCGGCCAGCCTCAAGCCAAGGCCAGGCGGGTTGCCACTCGCGGCGAATGACGCGCCCAGTCGCGCCGCAGGATCGCCGCAATCAAGGCACCGGTAAGCGGGAAACGCGGGGCGAAGCGGATCGAATAACTCACCTGCGTGCCTCCGGGGACGGGACTGAATTCGATCCGCCCCAGGTGATCCTTGATCGGGCCACCGCGGCTGACGGTGTATTCGATCAGACGGTATCGCTTGAAGCCGACGATGGTTTCTTCGAACGGCCCCACCGGCGACGGAATCCGTCGCACCGAACCCAGACCGTTGGGCTGAGCCGGCTCGGCGCCGGCCCGGATGCGTTTCACCTTGAGCCCCCACAATTCGCCAAAACCGGCGTGATCGGCAAACTGATCGAAGACCCGCTCAGGCGGCGCCGGGAAAAAGCGGTCGAGTCTGACGACGTGCAAGCCCATGCGGCCCCCGGCAAAATCACGACGATAGCGGCGTCTCGCGCCTGACCGTGTTGCGTGCCTCAGACAAGCCCCAGCGGTTTCGGTTCCCGCTCTAGCGCCGACCTTCGAGGGTTTCTACAAGTTTGCGGGATGCCGCCGCCAGAAAATCGGAAGCGCTCCGAGGAAACCCTAGAATCGCCATCACTGGCCGCTTCCCTCTCGCGGCCCTACGGAGATGCTCTTGAAAGACCAGACCCCCAACCCCGCCATGCCGGCCGCCGTCTCGCCTTCGCGCCGCCGCTTTGTCAGCGGCGGCACGCTGACCGCCATCGCCGCCGCCATCGGTGCCCACATCCCGTTTGGCCGCTACATGCCCGACGGCCTGGTGCCGGTTGCCCTGGCCAACACACCCACGGTCGACCTGCCTTCACTCGGCAAGAAGGACTTGATCATCCTTGGCGACAAACCCCTGGTGGCCGAAACTCCCGCCCACCTGCTCGACGATGCCGTCACCCCGGTGGCGAACATGTTCGTCCGCAACAACGGCGGCCTGCCCGACAAGGCCAAGCTCGATCCCGCCAAGTGGACCCTGACGATCGAGGGTGAAAGCGTCGAGAAGCCCGTCACCTTCACCCTGGCCGAAATCAAGGCCAAGTTCCCTCACGTCACCGAACACGTCTTCCTCGAGTGCGGCGGCAACGGCCGCTCCGAGTTCCAGCCGCCTGCCAAGGGCAACCAATGGACCAACGGCGGGGTCGGCTTCCCCGAGTTCACCGGCGTTCGACTCGCCGACTTGCTCAAGCTTGCCGGCGTCAAGAAGGACGCGGTCTACATCGGCTACTACGGCATCGACCCGCACCTCTCGGGGGACACCAGCAAGCCGGTGATCTCTCGCGGCGTTCCGATCGCCAAGGCGATGGAGCCCGAGTCCCTCGTGGTGTGGGCCATGAACGGCCAGGACCTGCCGATGATCCACGGCTACCCGCTGCGCCTGATCGTGGGCGGCGTGCCCGCCTCGGTGTGCGGCAAGTGGCTCAACAAGATCGTGGTCCGCAACAAGATCCACGACGGTCCGAAGATGGGTGGCCACGACTACCGCCTGCCCAACAAGCCGGTGGCCCCGGGCGAGCAAAGCGACGACTACGGCATCATGGAAGCGATGCCGGTGAAGTCGATCATCACCGCCCCGCGCAGCGGCATCCAGCACGCCGCCGGCAAGGCCCTCGAAGTGCGCGGCCAGGCCTGGACCGGCGCCGACAAGATCACCGCGGTCGACGTCTCGATCGACTTCGGCCAGACCTGGCAGAAGGCGACCCTGCTGCCGGCGCGCAACCGCTTCGCGCCGCACCGCTTCAAGGCCAGCATCAACTTCCCCACCACCGGTTATTACGAGGTGTGGGCGCGCGCCACCGACAGCACCGGCAAGGCCCAACCCATGGTCAGCCCCGGCTGGAACACCGGCGGCTACGGCAACAACGCCACCCACCGCATCGCCGTGCGCGTGGCCTAAAGGAGTCGCCGTGAAACTTATGCGACGACTCGCGTCGGCCCTCGTGTTCACTTTCGCCGCGGCGGGAGTGGGCGCGGCGGCCGCGCAGGACAAGGCGGCTGCGCCCAAGATCGACCCGGAATCGGGCCTGATCGTCGAAGGCAACTTCGAGATCGTGAAAGGTTATTGCTCGGCCTGCCATTCGACCAAGCTGATCACCCAGGCCGGCAAGACCCGCGAAGGCTGGATCGAATCGATCCGCTGGATGCAGAAGAACCACGGCCTGTGGGACCTCGGCCCGACCGAACCGGGCGTGCTCGACTACCTCGCCAAGAACTACGGCGTGAAGCAGTCGGTCGGCCGGCGCAAGCCGATCGCTCCGGAGCTGATGCCGCCGCCGGCTCCCAAGTCCTGAACCTCGAGCCTGCAGTTCCGAACCCAGCCAACAGGGCGGCCATGGCCGCCCTGTTGGCTGAACGCGATCGGTTTATTTGGCGAAAGCCAGGCGCAAGGCGCCGAAGTGAACCGCGTGGCGCACCTGGGCGTTGTCGAACACGGCAAAGCCGAAGGGGTAGTGCGCGTCGAGGTTGCTGAACTGGACGTCGTAGGGGCTGCCGGTGACTAACTTGCGGCTCAGCACCGAGGTCATGACCCCGTTCTTCCATTGGCTGACGACGTCGATGTCGCCGCGGTCGCCGACTAGCGGATTGACGATGTACGAGGCCACCTCGTCCCCCGGCTTGAAGTTGCCGTCGTTGAACGGGACCTCGTTGCCCTTGACCACGTAATACGCGCCGCCGCCGTTGCCGGGCTTGCCGTCCTTGGCCATGAACTCCGGCTTGCCGTTGACGAGTTTGATCGCGGTGTAGTCGCCGGCGGCCACGCCGGGGTCACTCTTGCGGCCGGCGTTGGGGTTCTTTCCGCCTTCGTATTGGGTGTGGTCGAGATACTGATCGTCGACCTTGCCGACCACGCCGCTGCGGCTGCCCTTCATGTGCCACATGTCGCCGATTTCGCCCGGCGCGGCCGTGTATTTGTTGCCGTAGGGCTTGCCTTCGCCGAGGTGGCAGGCAACCATGCAGCCCTGCTGTTCGAAGCCCTTGATCGAGTTATTGATCGGCCAGATGAAGGCCCACTTGTCTTCGTAGTAGGCGTTCTCGTCGCCGCCCTGGTTGTCCGCGCTTTTCAGGGCTTTCCAGCTGCCGTCGGCCTGCTTCTGATACGGGCCGCGACGCAGCGATTCGGTGGGATCGGCGTATTGAACCAGCATGTAGATCCGGTCACCCGAATACACCGCCTTGAGCGTGGCTGTGGTGCTGCCGGTGCCGCCGAAGTTGGCGCCGCCGCTGAGTTCGACCTTGAGCGGCTTGGCCTGAGCCCACGCCGGATCGGCTGCCAGCGCGGCCAGCCTGGGGGCGGTGGCCACTTTGGCAACAACCAGGGTGTTGGGGGCGGAGGCGGCCGCGGTGGGGCCCGATTCCTCACTCGTGGCGCAACCGGCCAGGGCGGCAAACAAGGCCAGCGTCAATGCGGTTTTCATTGCTCACTCCCTTAGTGGTGGATTCGATCGCAGCGGCGGCCCGGCAGGGCCGCACCACGCGTCTCATCGTCAAATGGAGTGGAAATGGAGGTTTGCCCCCAATCAAGCCGGGCCCTCGTTACACCCCATTCCGCGCTCCTGCCATGCCCCCGCCGAACCGCAGCGCAGAGGGAAGCCCTGCCTAGAACATGCCCCCGCGCACCAGGCCGATGACGGCGCAGACGGCGATCACTTCGATCGCCCCGCGCCGGAATCTCACCAGGGCGATCAGCGCGGCGATGGCAATGGCGACTGCCAGCGCGTCCACACCCGCTCCCGCCGGCCAGAAAACATGGCCGGCAAAAAAAAGCGCGAGCTTGCCGATCACAGCCACCACCGCCGCCGTGATTCCGGCCAGCGGCGCCGTGAACCCGAGCTTGCCGTGAGTGGCCTCCACCAGTGGACCTCCGGCCAGAATGAAAATGAACGAGGGCAGAAAGGTGAACCAGCTCACTACCGTGGCCGCCGCCGCGCCGGCCAGCCAGCGCAGTTCGGGACCGAAAAGCGCCTGCTGGTAGGCGCCGACGAAACCAACAAAGGCGACCACCATGATCAGCGGACCGGGCGTGGTTTCGCCCAGCGCCAGGCCGTCGATCATCTGGGTGGTGCTGAGCCAGCCGTAATGCAGCACTGCGCCCTGAAACATGAAAGGCAGGACGGCGTAAGCACCGCCGAAACTCAGCAAAGCCGCCTGGGTGAAGAACCAGCCCATCTGGGCCAGCGTTCCGTGCCAGCCCGACAGCAGCACCAGCACCGCCATCGGCAAGGCCCACAACAGCAGGCCGGCGGCCAGCACCTTCAGCAGACGCCGGCGCGAATATCGCGCGTGCTCCGGCGTGGGAGTGTCGTCGTCGATCAGCGCCCCCTGCGCCGGCGCCTTGAGTTTCGCCAGCGCGGCGCCGCCCCCGAAACTGACCGGCCACCAGCGCCCGCCCGCCCACCCGGCCAAAGCCGCAGCCAGGATCAGAAGCGGGAACGGCAACCACCAGCTCGCCACCAAGGCCGCCCCGGCTATCAGCCACAAGACCCGGCTCCTCAAGGCGCGGCCACCGATGCGGTGGACCGCCTGCACCACGAGCGCCACCACCGCCGGCTTGATGCCGTAGAAGAGCCCGGCCACCAGCGGCTGGCTACCGAGCGCAACGTAAAGCCACGACAGAGCGATCAGCAGCAAAAGCGAAGGCAGGACAAACAAGACGCCGGCCGCAATGCCGCCGCGCGTACGGTGCATCAGCCAGCCGAGGTAAGTGGCGAGTTGTTGCGCCTCCGGCCCGGGCAGCACCATGCAGTAGTTGAGTGCATGCAGGAAGCGGGCCTCCGAGATCCAGCGGCGGCGCTCGACCAGTTCGCTGTGCATCAGAGCGATCTGCCCGGCCGGTCCGCCGAAGCTGACCAATCCGAGCTTGAACCAGAAGTGCAGCGCCGCGGCAAAACCGGGGACGGCGAGGGGCGGAGAGGCGGTCGACACGCGTGGCCGGAGGAGGAAATAGGATCGCGAGCCTAGCTCAGGCAGTGCGGCCCAATCGCTTGAGCGGGTCCGCAGCCGGCCAGTCCGCCCCCCGGCGCCCCTCTCGCTCGGGCACAAAATCGGACACACCCCTGGCGATCAACAGCGTCTTCCTTGCAGCGGTTTTTCTCGATCGTGGGCAAGCTCGACAAAGGTAGAAAAATGTTGTCGGTTTTTTTTACAGTTCAACTCAATCAGGGCATGTCATTGAACTCCCTTCCCTGGCTGTTCAAAGACTTGCAGGAGCTGGCCTGCTTCTTGCTGTCCAGTTGTCGACAGCGCAATGGGTCGCTGCTGCCGAGGACACCATGAACACGATTCGACAATTCAGCCTTTTCTGCTTTGGCCTGCTGGTCGCCGGTAGCGCGCTGGCCGCGCCCTGCACTGGCAGCTATCCGGTCAACGAGCCGCTTTCCACCACCGACGTCACGCTTTCCGGCAATGCGGCCGACCTCTGCCACGGCATCATCAGCGGTAACGTCAACGGCCCGGGCAGCGCCAACACGGCGCTGGGTTCGACGGCCATCGGCGGGGGCTGGTCGAGCAGCTTCATCTCGTCCGACGGCCAGTTGTCGACCGACTGGTTCGGCCTGCGCTTCACCCTCAGCATCACTGGCGCCGGCACCACGCTGGGCGATTACACACTCACCGTCACCGATCTGCCTGGCCTGCCCGACTTGCCGACCAATGTCGACATTCTGGTTGCCCTCAAGGCTGGCCGGCAGTGGACGGCTTATCTGTTCGACGACGAACGCGTGACGGTTGATTCCAAGACCGGCACCTGGGAAGTCAAGTTCGACAACGATCCCAACCCGCCGTTTTCGGCACTGTCGCACTTTGCTCTGTTCGTGCGCGAAGGCGTGACTCCGACCTGCACCGAGGCCCCGGGCAACTGCCCGCGCACAGTGCCCGAGCCCAGCCCCCTGGCCCTGCTCGGCCTGCTCCTGCTGGCCCCGCTGGCGCGGCGTCGCTCGCGATAATCGAACTCCGCAACACAACCAGGGCTCGCATCCGCGGGCCCTGTTTTTTTTGCCTTCCCGCTCCAGCACTGGCGCTAGAGCGATCCCCCCATTCCGATCGCGACCTGCCGAGCGTCGAAGTCGATACTCGTCGCTATGCTCGCGCTCCCTCTCCTCGGAGCGTATCCGTGCGCCCTGTCTTCTTGCTGGCCGTCGTGGCCGCCTTCCTGCCCCTGGGCGCCGTGCAGGCGCAGACCGATCCACTCGCGGCCTTGGCAAGCGGGGGCCACGTGGTCCTGATGCGCCACGCACTCACCGACGGTCACGCCAACGCGCTGGTACTCGACCCTGCGGGCGACTGCAGCAAGGAACTCGTGCTCAGCGCCGACGGCCGCCGCCAGGCCGAACGCATGGCCACCCGCATCAAAGCCCTGGGCTTGCGCTTCGACGCCGTTCTGGCAAGCCCGTTCTGCCGCACACGCGAAACCGCAACCCTCGCCTTCGGCCGCGCCGAGGTCGATCCCGCGTTAACCGCGCTCGAACTCGGCAGCTCGGCCGAGGCCCAGGCACGCACCGCGTCGATCGGGCGCCGGCTGGCCGGGTACGCCGGCCGGGGCAATGTGGCGGTAGTCAGCCATCGCCCCAACATCGACGCGTTGACGATGGAAATCGTCGAGGAAGGCGAGGCCTTGATCGCCCGCATCGAACCCAGCGGCGAGCTGATCCCGGTGGGGCGGATCAAGCCCTGATTCCTGGCGCTGCAGCGCAGTCGCCCTGTTTCAGACGCGGGCGCTGCTCGCCTCATTGCCACCCAGTCTGAAGATGGCCACTGCCTGCCCGAGTTTCACCGCCTGATCGCGCAGCGATTCGGCGGCGGCGGCGCTCTGCTCGACCAAGGCGGCGTTTTGCTGGGTCATCTGGTCCAGCGTCGCGACCGCCTGGTTGACCTGGGTGATGCCGGTGCTCTGCTCGTGTGACGACGCGGTGATCTCGGCCATCAAGTCGGTGACCCGCTTCACCTGGTGGACGATTTCGTCCATCGTGCGGCCGGCGTCTTCGACCTGAGCCGAACCCGAGCCGACCTTGCTTGCCGAGTCCTCGATCAAGGCCTTGATCTCCTTGGCCGCCTGCGCGCTTTTCTGCGCCAGGCTGCGCACTTCGCCCGCCACCACGGCAAAGCCCCGGCCCTGCTCGCCCGCTCGGGCCGCCTCGACCGCAGCATTGAGCGCCAGGAGGTTGGTCTGAAAGGCGATCCCGTCGATCACGCCGATGATCTCGGCGATCTTCTTGCTCGACGCGCTGATGTCGCCCATGGTAGCCACCACCTGCCCCACCACGGCACCGCCCTTCTCCGCCACCTCGGACGCCGATGCCGCCAGCTGGTTGGCCTGACGCGCGGCGTCGGCGCTTGAGGTGACCGTGCTGGTGAGCTGCTCCATCGCGCTGGCGGTTTCTTGCAGGTTCGAGGCCTGCGATTCGGTGCGCGACGACAGGTCCTGGTTGCCGACCGCGATTTCGCCGCTCGCCGTGGTGATCGAGTCGACCGAGCGCCGCACCTCGCCCACCATCGAACGCAGCGAGGCCTGCATCGCGATCAGCGCGGCCTGCAGGCGGCCGATCTCGCCCCGCATGTCGTGTTCAAGGTCGCGACTCAGATCACCCGCGGCAATCGCCTCGCTCAGCGCGATCGCGCCTTCGAGCGGACGGGTAATGAGCCGCAGCAGCCACACCGACATCAGGATGCCGAGCACGATGCTGACCGCCAGCGCAGCGATCCCGGCGCTGACCGCGACCTTGGCCTGACGGTCGAGCGCGGACCGAGCCGCCACGACGCGCTCCTCCGACAGAGTCTCGAGCTGGTCCAGCCCCTCCTCTGCCGCGTGGATGCCTTCCTTGTTCGCGGCAAGGAGCGCATCGGCGGAGACCGCATCGGCGATGACGCCGGCGCGGATCTGGGCCACCACTTTCTCGAACTGAGTGGAATAGACCGTCACGCCGGCCTCGACCGATTTCAAGGTCTTGAGCAGGGCGACTTCAGGCTCGGCCTGGATCGCCGCCTTGATCGCCTTCTCGGTCAGCGCGCGGCGATCGGTCCATTGCTTGAAACGCCTCTCGACCGTGGCGGGATCATTCAAGCCGATGAACAGATCCTTTTCGTAGCGGCGCATCGCGCCGATGCCGCCCAGCGCATCACCGATGCGGGTCGACTGAGCAATCTCGTCGTTGAGGAAATGCTGAGCGTCGCCTGAGATCGACGATGCCGCCCCCAAGCCGATGGCGGCAACCAACACGGTCAGGACCAGCTGCACCGCCACCAACAAGCCCAGCTGGCGTTTGAGCCCCAGCCGGGCAATCCAATTCATGGCATTCACGATGCCGCTCCTCCAGGTACTTATTTGATGAAACTGACCAGGCCATCCGGAACTCCCACGGATCGATCAGGGGACGGCGAACGGCGCAGCCGCTCTGCAGGCGGCTCGGTCCATCCAAGGTCTTTCGGCAAACAGCACCCGTGACTGAAGCGCCCGCGCGGGGATACCCGACGAGTGGAGGATGGATGCGGCCTCTGTTGTAGGAGGGGTGTCGACCCCGCGGCCGACCAACCGGGCAGCGGCAGCCGCCCGGACCTTGTCAGGTCAGCGATTGCCGCTCGCGCCAGGGCACAAACCAGCCCAGGCCCGCGCTCGTGCCTGCACGCGGCCGGTACTCGCAGCCGACAAAACCGCGGTAGCCCAGCGCATCGATCCGGTCAAAGAGGGCGGGGTAGTTGAGCTCGCCTTCGTCGGGCTCGTGGCGGTCCGGCACCGAGGCGATCTGCAGATGGCCGATGCGGGCGAGGTTGGATTCGAGCTTGACGCTCAGATCGCCTTCGACGATCTGGCAGTGGTAGAGGTCCATCTGCAGCCGCAGGTTAGGTTCGCCCGCCGCGTCGATCACGGCCAGCGCCTGCGCCTGGGTATTGAGGAAATAGCCGGGCATGTCGCGCCGGTTGATCGGCTCGATCAGGAGTTCGATGCCGTGTTGTGCCAGCTTGCGCGCGCCCGCCGCCAGGTTGCTCAGGTAAGCGGCGTGCATCGACGCGATGTCGACGCCTGCCGGCATCACGCCCGCCATGGCATGCAGGCGGCGGCAGCCGGTAGCCAAGGCGTACTCCAGCGCCAGCTCGATGCCCGCCTCGAACTCGGTCTCGCGCCCCGGCAGCGCGGCCAGGCCGCGTTCGCCCGCCGCCCAGTTTCCGGGCGGCAGATTGAAAAGCGCCAGCGTCAGGTCGTGCCGCCGCAGCCGGCGAACGACTTCGGCGACCTCGAACTCGTAAGGGAACAGGAACTCGACCGCCCGGAAACCGTCGTCGGCCGCCGCTCCGAAACGATCGAGGAACTCGTGTTCCGGGTACATCAGGCTGAGGTTGGCGGCAAAACGCGGCATGGCGGTCGACGAAAGAAGGCGGCGCCAACAGCTTAGCGGGCGCCGCCGACACTCACAGGACGTAACGAGAGAGATCTTCGTTGCCGGCGACTTGGTTGAGCTTCTGGTCGACATACGCCGCGTCGATCGTCAGCTGCGAACTGCCGCTGTTGCCGGCGTCGAACGAGATCTGTTCGAGCAGCTTTTCCATCACGGTATAGAGCCGGCGTGCGCCGATGTTCTCGGTGCGCTCGTTGACGTCGAAGGCGATCGCGGCGATGCGGGCAATGCCGTCGGGCTTGAAGTCGAGCTTGGCGCCGTCGGTGCCGAGCAAGGCTTCGTATTGCTTGACCAGGCTGGCGTCGGTGCTGGTGAGAATGCGCTCGAAGTCCTGCGGTGACAGCGAATCGAGTTCGACCCGGATCGGCAGCCGGCCCTGCAGCTCGGGGATCAGGTCGCTCGGCTTGGCAAGGTGGAAGGCGCCGCTCGCGATGAACAGGATGTGGTCGGTCTTGACCATGCCGTATTTGGTGTTGACGGTCGTGCCTTCGACCAGCGGCAGCAGGTCGCGCTGCACGCCCTGGCGCGAGACGTCCGCGCCCTGCACCTCGGAGCGTGCGGCGATCTTGTCGATCTCGTCGAGGAAGACGATGCCGTTGCTCTCGACGTTGGCAAGCGCCTTCTTTTTCACGTCGTCGTCGTTGAGCAGCTTGGCCGCCTCTTCCTCGACGAAGAGTTTGAAAGCTTCCTTGACCTTGAGCTTGCGCGGCTTGCGCTGGCCCTTGCCGAGGTTCTGGAACATCGCCTGAATCTGCTGGCTCATTTCTTCCATGCCCGGCGGCGCCAGCATCTCGACCTGGGGCGCTAGCACCGACACCTCGGCCTCGATTTCCTTGTCGTCGAGCTGGCCTTCGCGCAGCTTCTTGCGGAACTTCTGGCGGGTATCGTTATCGACGGCGGGGCGCGCTTCCGAGAATCCGGCTTCGCGCGCCGGCGGCAGCAGGACGTCGAGCAGGCGCTCTTCGGCCGCGTCTTCAGCCTGCACCCGCACGACCTTCATTTCGGCCTCGCGGGTCTGCTTGATCGCGCTGTCGACCAGGTCGCGGATGATCGAATCGACGTCGCGGCCGACATAACCCACTTCCGTGAACTTGGTCGCCTCGACCTTGATGAAAGGGGCATCGGCCAGCCGCGCCAGCCGGCGCGCGATTTCGGTCTTGCCGACGCCCGTCGGGCCGATCATCAGGATGTTCTTGGGCGTGATCTCGGAGCGCAGCGGCTCGGCCACTTGCTGGCGCCGCCAGCGGTTGCGCAGCGCTACGGCCACCGCGCGTTTGGCGCGATCCTGGCCGACGATGTGTTTGTCGAGTTCGTGAACGATTTCGCGGGGAGTCATCATAAAAAGTTCGCAGTTCGCGTACGCGACGCTTCGCGTCGCACGTGCGCTCGCTGCGCTCCAGTTGGACGCCCGCCCTTGGGGCGGCCCGGCAGGCGGACGTGAGATGAAGG
>JAEZVV010000148.1 GCA_023443095.1 Pseudomonadota bacterium | reverse complement strand
TTGGGGGGGGCCGGCGGGGGGGCGTTGGACAAAAGCGACGAGGTCGGGCGCACCGCTCTTACTGGGCGGGCGCCAACACCGCGGCCGGCGGCAGGTCGCCAAGCGTCTCGATGGTGTGCGACTGGTTGGTGTAGATGCACAAGTCGCCGGCGATCTTGAGCGACTGCCGCACCACCTGTTCGGGGGAGAGCTCGGTGTTGTCGAGCAGGGCCTTGGCCGCGGCCTGCGCATAAGGACCACCGGAGCCGATCGCGATCAGGCCGTGTTCGGGCTCGAGCACGTCGCCGTTGCCGGTGATGATGAGCGAGGCTTCTTCGTCGGCCACGGCCAGCATCGCTTCGAGCCGGCGCAGGATGCGGTCGGTGCGCCAGTCCTTGGCAAGTTCGACTGCCGAGCGCACCAGCTGGCCCTGGTGTTTGTCGAGCTTGGCTTCGAAACGCTCGAACAGCGTGAAGGCGTCGGCGGTGGCGCCGGCAAAACCCGCCAGCACCTTGCCGTGATGGAGGCGCCGCACCTTGCGCGCCGTGTGTTTGACGATGATGTTGCCGAGGGTGACCTGGCCGTCGCCGCCGATCGCGACCGAGCGGCCGCGCCGCACCGACACGATGGTCGTGCCGTGAAATTGTTCCATGGTGTTCAGCCTGTCAGAGTGACGGGCTGAATGTAGGGGCAATCAGGCCGATCGCAAGCTCAGGCGGGCCAGGGCGCCCACCCCGAGCAGGGTGAAAAGCTGGGCCACAAGCGGGTTGAGCCCGCGCAACTCGACTTGGCCACCGGCCTGTGCCACGCGAGTGAGGACTGACAGCAGGCAGCTCGCCGCGGTGAACTCGACCCGCCGCAGATAGGTGCAATCCACGACCAGTTCCGGCCCCTGTTTAAGCGCAGCCAGCAGTTGGCTGAAGTTTGGTTCGCCCTCCCGCACCAGGGTGCCGCGCCACTCGAGGCCGCTGCAAACCGGCGCCGGCGCCACGGCCACGATCACCGAACGTTCGGCCGGGCGGGTCTGGAAGTTGGCGGGCGGCGGCTCCCACGACGGCGGCGAGACCTCGAAGGTGATGCAATACTGGATTGCCGCTTCCTCGAACTCGTGTTGTTCGTGCAGCAGGCGGTAAGCCTCGATCAGCAGCATCCAGGCCGCATCCGACGGATCGCGGCGACCGGGTTCGACCGCGGCCTTCAGCGGCTCGAGCAGCGACTCCGGCCCCACGATCACGAGCTCGTGGCTGGCACGCTTGAAGGCATTGATCACCCGCAGCAGGAGCTCGGCACCCACGGTATCGATGCTCTGGGCGTCCGAAACATCCAGGGTCAGGCGGGCGTATTGCTGCGACAGCACCTTCAACTGTTCGAGCGGCTGGACGATGTCGGCGCCAAGGACCGGCGGCAGCTTCACGGCGGCGGGATCGGCGGCCTTGGTGGCGGGCGCTACGGGCGGCGTCGCGACGGGGGCGCGTTCGGCCGGGTAGTCGAGCCACGCCGGCGCAGGTTGGCCAAACCGAAGCGCGTAATCGATCGCCGCCGCTTCGTATTGCTTGCGGTCGCCGCGCTGCTGGATGAGTTCGAGCAGCAGGCGCCAGCCGTCGCGCGCCGAAGCCCCCAGCAGGCTCGATTCGATCGCACCGCGCAGCATCGCCTCGGCCGGATCACTCTGGCCGTTGGCAAACAGGATCGCAGTTTCGTCGAGCACGGCGTTGCCGTCGGCAGCGCCGACTTCGATCGCGAGCGCATCGCCATTGAGGATGTCGGTGTTGTAGAACTCCAGCGGCGGCTGGGTGGCGGCACCCGCGTCGCCTGCCACGGCATCGGCGGGCGCGACCTGGGTCACCTTCTGGATCGTGGAGTTGGCAGCGGTACTGCCGAAAGGCTGGGTCGAGTTGCCGGCAGGACGCAGGAAATCGCGCGCCATTTCGGACTCGATTGCATCGATCTTGGCCGCGGTCTCCAGCGCCAGCACACGCGCCTGGTCCTTCTCAGGCAACACGGCGTCGACCGGGATCCGGGTCTGGGTGCTGATCCGTCCCGACCGGTTCACCGGCCCATCAAGGGGTTTGCCGATCGGCTTGGACGTCGCCCGGGCTCGCCCCGCACTTTTGTCGCCGGGGCGATCCTTGCCGTCCTTCGCATCTTTCTTGAAGAAGGAAAAGACCACTTCGCCTGCCTTGTCTGTTTCTTGCCACTCTATCGGCTGCGAGCTGCCGCGATGAAGCCGGTTAACGCCGCTCCCGCATTCGCATCCGCACGTGGTCGCTCATCCCGCAGGGATGGCGAAGTCCCATATTAGCAGCGGCCACCGCTCATCGCCGGCCGCCTCCCGCCTGTCCGTGACTATTGGCCCGCCGGACGGACGAAAAAGGCGGAATCGCGACCGCAACCAGGGTTATGGCCGCCAGTCCGGCTGACTTAAGACAAACAAAAAGGGGGACATGCCCCCTTTTTGTTGACGATGGAATACCCGCGGTCAGTCGCCGTAGAGCTTCTGCTTGAGTTCGCGCCGCTGCTGCGCTTCCAGCGACAAGGTGGCGGTCGGGCGGGCCAGCAGACGCGGCACGCCGATAGGCTCCCCGGTTTCTTCACACCAGCCGTAGTCGCCCGAATCGATCCGGCGGATCGAAGCCTGCACCTTTTTCAGAAGCTTGCGCTCGCGGTCGCGGGTACGCAGTTCCAGCGCGTGTTCCTCTTCGATCGTGGCGCGGTCGGCCGGATCGGGAACGATCACGGTTTCGCGCAGGTGTTCGGTCGTTTCGCCAGCATTGGCCAGGAGTTCACGCTCCATCTCGCGCAGGCGATGGCGAAAGAACTCGAGCTGCGCCTCGTTCATGTAATCGGACTCCGGCATCCGCAGGAGTTCTTCTTCAGAGGGGAGCTTCTTTCCGTTGACCATAACTGATGATTCGCTTCTCGATGCTGACCGCTGCAGGAGATAGTCGACCGCGGCCTTGACGTCGCGATCGCTCACCGCCGGCTCCGGCTTGGGTGGAGGCGCGACCCGCGGCGCCACGACGGCCTGGGGTGCTGGCACGGGCACGGGCGCCGGCACGGCCTTTTTCGCGGCCGGCTTTTTCGTCGGCGCCGCCTTCGCAGGCGCCGTTTTCGCCGGCACAGGTTTGGCCGCGGCCTTGGCCGGCGCGGCTGTCTTTTTGGCGGGAGCCGGCTTGGCGGCCGACTTGACGGGGGCGCTGGGTTTCGACTTCACCGCCACCTTGGGTGCTGCCTTTTTCACTGCGGGCGGGGTCGGGGCCTTCGTGGCCTTCTTCACCGCCGCCTTCTTGGCTTGCGCCACCATTGCGACCTTCCCTGTTGCGTTCTCCGTCGTGTGGCGTCAGCGCGCCAGACACGCCCCCAGCCCCTTGAGAATCGCGTCGCGCGGCAAGTTGCGACCGATAAACACGATCTTGCTCGAAGGCTTTTCGTCCTTGCCCCACGGCCGGCCCACATCTGCGCCCATCAACATGTGGACTCCCTGGAAGATCATCCGGCGATTGGTGCCGTCCATGAAGAGCACGCCTTTATACCGAAGGAGGTCCTGCCCGTAAACCTGCGTCAAGGCCCCCAAGTACTCTTCCAGCTTGGCTGGATCAAAAGGCTTGTTCGACTGAAACACAAACGACGCGATCGCGTCATCGTGATGGTGCGGCGAATCGCCCGACAGGAAGGCCGGGTCGATGTCGAGCACAGCGTTGAGGTTGAATCCACGCAAGTCCAACACCTCAGCCACCGCGATCTGCCCCATGTGAACCGGCTTGATCGGGGCACGCGGGTTCATCGCCCGCAGCCGGCCCACCAGGGCAGCAGCCTCGGCTTCACTCACGAGATCGGTCTTGGAAAGCAGGATGCGGTCGGCAAATCCCACCTGGTTCTGCGCTTCCGGCTGGCTATCGAGCGTGGCCTCGCCATGTTTGGCGTCCACCACGGTGATCACGGCGTCGAGCAGGTAATACTCGGCGATCGTGTCGTCCATGAAGAAGGTCTGGGTCACCGGACCGGGATTGGCCATGCCGGTGGTCTCGATGATGATGCGCTCGAAATCGACCTCGCCCGCTTCGCGCTTGCTGCGTAATTCGGCCAGGATGCGCACCAGGTCGCCGCGGACGGTGCAGCAGATGCAGCCGTTGTTCATCTCGACGATCTGCTCGTCGGTATCGCGCACCAGCAACTCGTTGTCCACGCCCTCGGAACCGAACTCGTTTTCGATCACGGCGATCTTGTGGCCGTGCTGCTCAGTCAGGATGCGATTGAGCAGCGTGGTTTTGCCGGCACCAAGAAAACCGGTGAGTACGGTAACGGGGACTTGCGGTTCGTTCATGCGATCTCCACGCGAGGATGAGGCCATTATCAACGACAATCGCGAAAGATGGGGACAAGTTACACCCAATCAAGCGAGAACCCTAAGGAAAGACCCTTCACGGCGCCACCCTTCCAGAAGGAACATAAGTAACGGATGCCGCGGAGGGCCCAATAGGGAAGTTTCCGGCCGCCGAACGCCCGACCAAGGCGCCCTCGACACGGGAAAGACAGCGATTGTCGCGCAAGTGCCGGCGTGCCGGCTCAGGGCTTGCGTTTGGCGCGCGGGTGGGCGGCATCGTAAGCGCGGGCCAGATGTTGCCAGTCGAGTTTGGTATAGATCTGGGTGGTCGAGATGTTGGCGTGCCCCAACAGCTCCTGTACCGCGCGCAAGTCGCCCGAACTTTGCAGCAGGTGCGAAGCGAACGAATGCCGAAGCACGTGCGGATGGACCTTGACCCCCAGCCCCAGCCGAGTCACCAGCTGCGCCAGCCGCACCTGGACGCTGCGCGCCGAGAGCCGGGTCGAGCGTGCCGACACGAACAAGGCTCGCTCCTGCGCTCCCGCATGCGAGTCGCGCACGGCGAGCCAGTCGCGCAGGGCGGCCACCGCGTGCGATCCGATCGGCACCACGCGCCTCTTGCCGCCTTTGCCCGTGATGGTGGCCTCGGCACTGTCGAGATCGATCCAGCTGAGCGAGGCGACCCGCTCGCCTTGCGTAGGAAAGTGGCGCCAGTCGAGCGAAACCAGTTCGGACAGGCGCAGCCCGCTCGAATACATCAGCTCGACCATCGCGCGGTCGCGCTGGCCCAGCCAGCCCTCTTCCGGGTCGTGCCCCGCGAGACTCACGGCCTGATCGGCCGACAGCGCCTTGGGCAGATGTTTGGGGCGCTTGGGGGCGCGGATACCGGCAACCGGATTGGCGCTGACGACGCCCTGCAAGCCAAGCCAGTGGAAAAAGCTACGCCAGGCCGACAGCAGCCGCGCCAGCGAAGCCGGCGCCAGGCCTTGAGCGTGCAGGCGCGCCACCGCCCGCCGCACGTCCAGGGCGTCGACCTCCAGCAGCGACTTGCCGGCGGCGATCTCGCCCAGGCGCGCCAGGTCGCGGCGGTAGGCGGCCAGGGTGTGGGGGGAAGCGCGGCGCTGGGTCGCCAGCGCCATCAGGAAGCCGTCGACGTGGCGGTCGGCCTCCGCCGCGTTCATCGAGTCAAGCGCACCAGGGCCGCGCTCGCCAGATCGCTCATGCGGCGCAGGAACGCCGTGCCCATCGCCACGTGGAAGCGCTCCTTGTCGGGCGAACCCAGGACTACGAGACCGAAGGTCTGCGACTCGCCGGCCGCGCGCAGCGGCAGCATCACCAGGCTTTGCACCTCGCCCGGGTTGTGGGTCAGCCAGCTCGCTGCGTCGAAGCCGACGTTGGCGCCGCAGTAAGGAGACAGCATCGAGTTAGCCAGGGCCGCCGCATCGTCGCCCACGACCGAGGCCGCCGGCAGATGCGAATAATCGGCCGTCACCCGCCACAGCCGCACCGCGCCGTAGGGAACGTCGAAGATGCGCTTCAACTCCTCGACCACCACCTCGGGCATGTCGCCCGCGCTGCCTTGCAGCAGCAGATGGCGCGACCAGTCGGTCAGCTTGTCAGCGATGGCGTCGTTTTCCTGCCCGTGGCGTATCAGTTCGGCCATGCGCGCCTCGAGCGCCTTGATGCGTTCGCGCAGCACGCTCGACTGGCGCTCGACCAGGGAAATCGCACCACCGCCGGTGGGATGCGGCAAGGCCAAATCTCCCAGCAGCTCGGGATGACGGCCGAAGAAATCGGGGTGGGCTGCCAGATAGTCGGCAACGTCCTGTTCGGTCAATGCGGAGGAACTCATGGAATCTCGATCTCGCCTTCGAAAACCTTCACCGCCGGGCCAGTCAGCCAGACCGGCTGCGGACTGTCCGCGGCTACGCCGTCCCAGGCGATGGTGAGCCGGCCGCCGCGCGCCTCGACTTCAACCCGGCTGTCCAGCAGGCCGCGACGGATGCCCGCCACCACTGCCGCACAGGCGCCGGTGCCGCAGGCAAGCGTCTCACCAGCGCCGCGCTCCCAGACCCGCAGACGCACATGGCCGCGGTCGATCACCTGCAGAAAACCGGCGTTGACCCGGCGCGGGAAGCGCGAGTGATTCTCGATCACCGGACCGTCCTTGGACACCGGTGCCGCGTCGACATCGCCGACCACTTGCACCGCATGCGGATTGCCCATCGACAACACCGACACCCAGACTTCGCGCCCATGCACCGGCAGCGGCCAGAGTTCGTCCCGGTACTCGAGCCGCGGCGCCAGCCCGGCGCCGTCGAACGGCACCTGCGTTGGCTCGAATCGCGGCGCCCCCATATTCACCGTCACGCGGCCGTCGGCCTCGAGCCGCGGCTCGATCACCCCGGCCACGGTCTCGACCCGGATCACGGGTTTGTTCGTCAGCCCCAGGTCGTGCACGAAGCGGACGAAACAGCGCGCGCCGTTGCCGCACTGCTCCACCTCGCCGCCGTCCTGGTTGAAGATCCGGTAGCGGAAGTCGATCCCCTCCCGGCCCGAGGGTTCGACCACCAGGATCTGATCGGCGCCGACGCCGAAACGCCGGTCGGCCAGCTGGCGCAGCTGCTCGGCCGACAGCGTGAAGGGCTGGCGCACGCCGTCGAGCATGACGAAGTCGTTGCCCGCGCCCTGCATCTTGTTGAAGCGGATTTTCATGGCCCGATTATCGCCGACGCGGCTCCGATCCGACCTGTGCTTTTGTCATGGCGGCGACGGAGCCTCTCAATACACCGAGGCGACACCCGGCGGCCGGGTCTTGAAGCGGCGGTGAGTCCAGAGGTATTGCGCCGGCATCCTGAGCACCCAGCGCTCGATTTCTTGGTTCATGCGTTCGGTATCGGCCTCGACCGAATCGGTTGGGAAGTTTTCCCATGGCGCTTCGAAATGCAGGGTATAGCCCTCGTCGGTCATCTCGGTCACCGCCATCACCACCTTGGCTCCCGTCAGCTTGGCCAGGCGCGACACCATCGGGACGGTCGCCGCCGGTACGCCGAAGAAAGGCACGAAGACCGAGTTGGCCAGGCCGTGGTCCATGTCCGGCAGGTAATAAAAAGGAAGGCCCTCGCGCAGGGCGCGGATCACCGGCCGCAGGTCGTTCTTGTCGCTCTTGGCGACCAGGACCGGATCGTTGAAGCGCTGGCGGCCCTTGAGCAGGAACTCGTCCCAGGTCGCGTTCGACTGCTTCTGGTAGATCGACACCCCGCGCACGATGGTGTTGAAGCGGATGCCGCCGGCGTCGAGCCCCGCAAAATGCGGCGCGATCATGATCAGCGGGCGGTTGTCGGGGGCGTCAACGAACTCGCGCCCCTCAAGCTTGACGTAGGCCTCGAGCTGTTCGCGGCTGCCGCGCCAGAGCACCGAATGATCGAGCGCGCCGCGCGCGATGTTGCGGAAGCACTGGCGCGCCACCGCCACGCGCTGCTCTTCGCTCCACTGCGGAAAACAGGCGGCGAGGTTGGCCAGGGTGACGCGGCGCCGCGGCACCACCACCCACCACAGCAGGTCGCCGAAGAAGTTGCCGAGCCGGGTGCGGGAGCTTTGCTGCCAGCCGGCGGTGGAATTGATCAGCGCGATCCACAGCCGCGCCAGAAATGCGTTCATGCCTGAATGTCCTGCGCCGGAGCAGCCACCCCTGCCGGCGTCTTGTAACGGTTGTAAGCCCACAGGTATTGCTCGGGACATTGGCGGATCATCGTCTCGAGCGCCTGGTTCATGAGCGTCGCGTCGGCCGCGGCGGCGCCGGAAAGATTGGCTTCGAACCGCGCGGCGCGGATGCTCCAACCCTCGCCGTGGCCAAGCCGCTCACCCCATACCAGCAGGACGATGGCGTCGAACTGTCGCGCCAGCTTGATCGGCAGGGTCATGGTGTAGGCCTGACGGCCGAAGAAGGGCGCCCACACCCCCTCGCCGTTCGAAGGGACTTGGTCGGGCAGGATGCCGACCGTCTCTCCGTTTTTGAGCGCACGCATCAGCTTGCGCACTCCGCTGACATCGGCCGGTGCAAGCGCCATGTTCTCGCCGGCGCGACCCTCGGCGACGATCCGGCGCAGCACCGGCTTGCGCGGCACCCGGTAGAGGACGGTGATCGGGCGCCCCGCGGCCGGCGCGAAGTTCGCCGCGTACCACTGCGCCGTCACTTCGAAGCACCCCAGGTGCGGAGTCAGGAAGACAATCGGCCGCTGCTCGGACAGTGCAGTTCGGATCACCTCGGCCGCCGCCGCCTCGGTGGAGACACGCGCCATCACCTCGGCACGGGGGCGCATCCAGATCCAAGGAGTCTCCAGCGCCTGACGTCCAGCTTCGCGGCGGGCGGCGGGTGCCATCCGGTCCGGGTCGTAACCGGCCTGGACCAGGTTTTCGCGCAAACGGCGGCGATAACTCGCCGACACCCAATACACCAGCGATCCGAGGCTGGCGCCTATCGAATGCACGAGGGAGAGGGGAAGCGCGGCCAGCAGCCGGAAGAGAAACTCGATCACGCGTAGACCTTGAGGCAAACCCGGAAACCAGCCCAGGGGCCGATTGTTATAATGGCGGATCGCCGAGTTAACCAGACAACTTGCGGGGCGACGCGGCCAAGGATACCGAAGCCGTCAAATAATTCCGCTAAAGCGTCACGCCGCATTCCGCGGGGGCGCTGTCTCCTAACCATGTGGAGTGTGGCAAGTGGCCAGCGATTTTCTCTTTACCTCCGAATCCGTCTCCGAAGGTCACCCCGACAAGGTGGCTGACCAGATCTCCGACGCGATCCTCGATGCAATCTTCACCCAGGACCCGCGCAGCCGCGTCGCTGCCGAGACCCTGACCAATACCGGCCTGGTGGTTCTGGCGGGCGAGATCACCACCAACGCGCATGTCGACTACATCCAGGTCGCGCGCGACACGATCAAACGCATCGGCTACGACAACACCGATTACGGCATCGACTACAAGGGCTGTGCGGTGCTGGTCGCTTACGACAAGCAATCGAACGACATCGCCCAGGGCGTCGACCACGCCAGCGACGACCACCTGAACATGGGCGCGGGCGACCAGGGCCTGATGTTCGGCTACGCCTGCGACGAGACCGACACCCTGATGCCGGCGCCGATCTATTACGCGCACCGCCTGGTCGAGCGCCAGGCCCAGCTGCGCCGCGACGGCCGCATGCCCTACCTGCGCCCCGACGCGAAGTCGCAGGTCACCATGCGTTACGTCGACGGCAAGCCGCATTCGATCGACACCGTGGTTCTGTCGAGCCAGCACGCCCCCGAGATGAGCGACGGCGCCAAGATGAAGCCGCAGTTCGTCGAGGCCGTGATCGAAGAGATCATCAAGCCGGTGCTTCCGGCCGAATGGCTCAAGGACACCAAGTACCTGGTCAACCCGACCGGCCGCTTCGTGGTCGGCGGCCCGCAGGGCGATTGCGGCCTGACCGGCCGCAAGATCATCGTCGACACCTACGGCGGCGCCTGCCCGCACGGCGGCGGCGCCTTCTCGGGCAAGGACCCGAGCAAGGTCGACCGCTCGGCCGCTTACGCCGCCCGCTACGTCGCCAAGAACGTGGTCGCCGCCGGCCTGGCGCGCCAGTGCCAGGTTCAGGTCGCCTACGCGATCGGCGTCGCCCATCCCATGAACGTGACCGTCTACACCGAGGGCACGGGCGTGATCTCGGACGAGGCGATCGCCAAGCTGGTGCGCGAGCACTTCGACCTGCGTCCGAAAGGCATCATCCAGATGCTCGACCTGCTGCGCCCGATCTACGAAAAGACCGCTGCTTACGGCCACTTCGGCCGCAACGAACCGGACTTCACCTGGGAGCGCACGGACAAGGCTGCCTTGCTGCGCGATGCAGCCGGCCTGAAGTAGGAAGCGCCACCAAACACGAGCAATGCCGGCCCCGCGCCGGCATTGTTTTTGGAGAGCCGCCCCCCGAGTCGTCGCCAGCCGGGCCCCTGACAGCCATCAAACCCGCCTCAAACGCCGGCTTGTCTGGCCTCCCCCCGTGTTAGCGTCGACGCCCCAAGCGAGTCCGGCCCCGGCCGACTCCTCGACCTTTCAAGAACCCCACGGATATCCGCCATGAAAGCCCTGCCGACGATTCTTGCCAGCGCCCTCAGCCTGGCCTTCGCC
>JAEZVV010000137.1 GCA_023443095.1 Pseudomonadota bacterium | reverse complement strand
CGCGCCGCCACCAGCGCCCCGGTGGCGGCCAAGGCCGCCAAGAGCACGGCCCCCGCTCCCCGCAACAGGCTGCGCCGCAGCCCCTTCCAGCTCGCGTTCATCGTCGCTTAATGGCGCTCGTTGGCTTCGAGCACGGTAAGCGCGGTCATATTGACCAGGCGCCGCACCGTGGCCGAGGACGTGAGGATGTTGACCGGCTTGGCCACGCCCAAGAGGATCGGGCCGATCGCGACGTTGTTGCCGGCCGCGGTCTTGAGCATGCTGTGGCTGATGCTGGCCGAATCGAGGTCGGGGCAGACCAGCAGGTTGGCGTCGCCCTGGAGGGTCGAGAACGGCATGATCGCGTTGCGGATCTCGGCGTCGAGCGCGCAGTCGGCATGCATCTCGCCGTCGATCATGAGATCGGGCGCACGCTCCCTCACCAGCGCCAGCACGTCGCGCATCTTGAGCGCGGACGGCGCCGGACTCGAACCGAAGTTCGAATGCGACAGCAGCGCCACCCGCGGTTCGATGCCGATGTGCCGCAGCTGTTCGGCCGCCATCAGCGTGATCTCGGCCAGTTCCTCAGCACTTGGATTGACGTTGACGTGGGTGTCGACGATCGCGATCTGCCGGTCGGGCAGCATCAGGATGTTCATCGCCGCGTAAACGTGGGCGCCGGGACGGCGACCGATCACCTGGTCGATGTATTGGAGATGCAGTTCGTTCGAGCCGAACAGCCCGCAGATCAGGCCGTCGGCGTCGCCTTTCTCGACCAGCATCGAGCCGATCAGGGTATGGCGGCGACGCATCTCGAGCTTGGCGTAGGGCTCGGTCACGCCGTTGCGGGCGTTCTTGCGGTGATAGGTCTGCCAGTAGTCGCGGTAGCGCTCGTCGTATTCGGGGTTGACCAGTTCGAAGTCCTCGCCCGCCTTGATGCGCAGGCCGAAGCGTTCGATCCGGGCCTCGACCACGCTGGGACGGCCGACCAGGATCGGGCGCGCCAGCCCTTCGTCGACCACCACCTGCACCGCTCGCAACACCCGCTCGTCCTCGCCCGCGGCGTAGACGATGCGCGACTTGCCGCCGGCCGCGGTGGCGCGCTTGGCCGCCGCGAAGATGGGCTTCATGAAGGTGCCCGAGTGGTAGACGAACTGGGCCAGAGTCTCGCGGTAGGCACCAAGGTCGGCAATCGGACGCGAGGCCACGCCGCTTTTCATCGCCGCCTCGGCCACGGCCGGCGCGATGCGCATCATCAGGCGCGGATCGAAGGGCTTGGGAATCAGGTATTCGGGGCCGAAGCTCGCCGAACTCATGCCGTAGGCCGAGGCGACGATGTCGCTGCCCTCTTCCTGGGCGAGCTTGGCGATCGCATGCACGGCGGCGATTTCCATCTCGCGCGTGATGGTGGTCGCGCCGACGTCGAGCGCACCGCGGAAGATGAAGGGGAAGCAGAGGACGTTGTTGACCTGGTTCGGATAGTCCGAGCGGCCGGTGGCGATGATGGCGTCGTCGCGCACCGCCTTGACTTCTTCGGGAAGGATCTCCGGAGTCGGGTTGGCCAAGGCCAGCACCAGGGGGCGCGGCGCCATCGTGGCGACCTGGGCCCGCTTCAATACGTTGCCGGCCGACAGGCCGAGGAAGACGTCGGCCCCGGCGATCACGTCGGTGAGCGTGCGCTTGTCGGTCACCTGGGCATAACGGTCCTTCTCGGGATCCATCAGCTTTTCCCGGCCGACGTAGACCAGGCCTTCGATGTCGGTGACCCAGATGTTCTCGAGCTTCACCCCGACGTCGACCAGGAGGTCGAGGCAGGCGAGCGCAGCGGCGCCAGCGCCGCTCACCACCAACTTGATCTCGTTGATGTTCTTGCCGACCACCTTGAGGCCGTTGATCACGGCGGCGGCCACGATGATGGCGGTGCCGTGCTGGTCGTCGTGGAAGACCGGAATCTTCATGCGCGAGCGCAGCTTGCGCTCGATTTCGAAACACTCTGGCGCCTTGATGTCTTCAAGGTTGATGCCGCCGAAGGTGGGCTCGAGCGCAGCGATGACCTCGACCAGCTTGTCGGGGTCGCGTTCGTCGATTTCGATATCGAACACGTCGATGCCGGCGAACTTCTTGAAAAGGACCGCCTTGCCTTCCATCACCGGCTTGGCTGCGAGCGGGCCAATGGCGCCCAGTCCCAGCACCGCCGTGCCGTTGGTGATCACACCCACCAGATTGCCGCGCGCGGTGTAGCGGAAGGCGGCGGCGGGATCGGCGTGGATCTCTTCACTGGCCGCGGCCACCCCCGGCGAATACGCCAGCGCCAGGTCGCGCTGGTTGGTGAGTTGCTTGGTCGGCGCGATCGCGATCTTTCCCGGACGAGGGAACTCGTGGTACTCGAGAGCGGCGAGACGGAGATCAGCCTTCTTGTCAGATGACATCGATATGGGGGGTGTAGCCAGACGAGGGGCGATTATGGCCTGTTCGGCTGCGCTTTCCTCTCGGGGGGCGGCGCGAGCACACGTCCACTGAGCGGCGTCATAAGCCAATCGGAGAGGTTTGCTCGAAGCGAGCGTGTTTGACCTAGACAAATATGGATTACAAACAGGGAAAATACTAAACTTGGACTTATGGACCCGTCTCACACCCTGGATGCGGTTCCCGGACTCGGCACCCCTCCCCCTCCTCGGTCGAGTTCGGGCGCATGCAGCAGATGGGTCTTTTTTTACCTGCAACAACAAGACCCCGTACCCGCCGCCAAGGCCTCGCTCCCTGCTCGATAAGATATCCGCTCACTTCGGGAGCTCTCATGTTTGCAATAGCGGCGCGCAATGCGCTGATCGAGCCGTTCCATGTCATGGAGATCATCAAACGCGCCGATCAGCTTGCCGCCGCGGGGCGCTCGATCATCCATCTGAGCATAGGCGAACCGGACTTCTCGGCCCCGGCCCCCGTGCGGAACGCCGCGATCCGCGCGATCGAGGCCGGTGCCACCCGTTACACGCCATCCCTGGGCCTGAACGCACTTCGCGAAGCGCTCGCCGGCCATTACGCCGAGCACTTCGGGGTATCGATCGATCCGGCGCGCATCGTGATCACCGCGGGCGCCTCAGGCGCGCTGACGCTGGCGTGTACCGCCCTGGTCGATCCGGACGCCGAAGTCTTGATGGCCGACCCCAGCTACCCCTGCAACCGCAACTTCGTGCTCGCCGCTGGCGGCCGGGCGCGGCTGATTCCCTCTGGCCCGCGCGAGCGTTTCCAACTAACCGCGGACGCCGCCGCGGACGCCTGGACCTCGGCCACGCGCGGGCTCTTGGTTGCGTCGCCCTCGAATCCGACCGGCACCTCGATCGGACTCGCCGAGCTGGAACGCCTGCTGGCCCTGGTCAGAGCCAAGGACGGTTTCGCCATCGTCGACGAGATCTACCAGGGGCTGAGCTACGAAGGCCGGCCTGTGACCGCGCTAAGCGTGAGTGACGATGCTGTCGTGGTGAACAGCTTCTCGAAGTACCAGAACATGACTGGCTGGCGCCTGGGCTGGATGGTGGCGCCGATCGCCCTGGTGCCCGAACTCGAAAAGCTGGCGCAGAACCTCACGATCTGTCCCTCGGCCGTCGCCCAGCACGCGGCACTCGCTTGTTTTTCGCCGGAAAGCCGTTCGATCTTCGAATCGCGGCGCGCCAAGTTCAAGCGGCGCCGCGACTTCCTGGTGCCGGCGCTGCGCGCGATCGGCCTCACTATTCCGGTCGAACCTGACGGCGCCTTCTATATCTATGCCGATATCAGCCAAGTCGCGCATGACAGCAGCCAGTTCGCCTCCGACTTGCTGGAACGCACCGGCGTATGCCTGGTGCCGGGCAAGGACTTCGGCCGCGCCGAAGCCCAGCGCTACGTGCGCATTTCGTACGCGAACTCGCTCCCCGCGCTCGAAGAGGCGGTGGAGCGAATCGCGTCTTATTTGGCCGGCCGGCGCTGAAACTAGCCGGTCCCGGTTCAGGCCGAACCGAGCTGCTTGTTCGCCGACAAGGCCGCTGCCGGCGACGGCGCCGCCGGCTTGAGGTCCGGTCCCGGCAGGCCGCTGCGGGCCCGCGCCATCGCAGCCGCAACCTTGCCTTTCGCGGCCAGTTGCAGGCGGCTGCGCTCGGCCAGGACCCGCGCGGCATAACCGCCGTCGTCCGGCAGATTGCCAGCGCCCACGTAGAGCTGAAGCCCGCGTTCGATCGAGCCACCGCGCGAGATCAGGTCGCTCAGGATGCTGGCACCGACTTCGATGTTGGCCATCGGGTCGAGCGCCGCGGCTTCACCGCCGTGGGGCTCGAACTTCTCGGTGTGGACCCGAGTCATCACCTGCATCAAGCCCTGAGCGCCGACCGGACTTTGCGCCAGCGGGTTGAGGCTGGACTCGATCGCCGTCACCGCCAGGATCAGAAGCGGGTCGACCTGCTTTTCCTCCCCGACCAGAAAGGCCTGCGCCACGATCCGGCGCACCGCCTCATCGGCGACGCGGTAGCGGCGCGCGAGGTACGAGGTTACGTTCGACTGCTGGGGATCCGCCACGGCATCCACCGCCGGCGTTTCCGTCACTGCCTGGTTGTCGACGACTTCGGCCGCCTGTTCGCCCAGCCAAGCGGCGACCGCCAGCGGCGTCACCACCTGGATCCGCTCGCGAGCGGACTGGTTGAGCAGCAAAAAAGCCAGGAAAAACAGGGTCGCGCAGCCAGCGGCCGCAACGATCAATTTCAGGGTTACCAATGCGCCCCCCATCATGTCCCTCGCCACTTCGTCGATCGAAGTGCGGGAGGCCATGCTCGGGCGCAGCGCATAATCCGTGGAGCGTGTCATGCGTGCCTCCTTATGGATCGACGACTCAGCCTTCTGCCATGCAGCCGACATCTCGTCACTCACAGGTTGGAACGTAGCCGGCGAACCCACGAGCTCCGCCAGCCGCTGAATCATCCCGAAGCGCAAGGCAGTGGCCGGCAACTCCGAGTGCTGTGTTCGGGAGCAGAACGAAAAGTCCTGCGTAGCTTTAGAACCGGGGCCCGATCCCCGTTGACCCGCGCGCCAAGTGATTTGCTTGGGTTTGGTTGCAGCGCTCGCGGTCGGTTACCTGTTGAAGGTGGGCGGATTTTAGGGGCGAAATGCGATCGGTCAACCGGGAAAGCCCTGTCATCCGGGCGGCACCCGCCTCTGTCACAGATCAAGATGCGGCTCAAAACCCCTGTGGAATTCGACGCTTAAGTTATCCCCCAAGGCCAATACGGATAGCAGTCACTCACATCTGGCAGACTTTGAGACTGCCTTCAGGAACCCACTAGAGATTTCGATGAAGTACTCGGATTTACGCGACTTTTTGCGCCAGTTGGAGGCGCTGGGTGAACTCAAGCGGGTTCGGACCGAGGTTTCGCCGGTGCTGGAGATGACCGAGATCTGCGACCGCACACTTCGAGCCCAAGGCCCGGCCATTCTGTTCGAGCGGCCTAGCGGGCACTCGATGCCGGTACTGGGCAACCTGTTCGGCACGCCGCGCCGGGTGGCACTGGGCATGGGGGCCGAATCGATCAGCGCGCTGCGCGGAGTGGGGGAACTGCTCGCCTCGCTCAAGGAACCCGAGGCGCCCAAGGGGCTGCGTGACGCTGTCGGCACGGTGGCGATGTTTAAGAGTGCGTTGTGGGACATGGCGCCCAAGACCGTGCGCTCGCCCTCGTGCCAGGAAATCGTGTGGGAGGGCGACGAGGTCGATCTGACCCAGCTGCCGATCCAGACCTGCTGGCCGGGCGACGTCGCCCCGCTGGTGACCTGGGGCCTGACGATCACCCGCGGCCCGCACAAGAAGCGGCAGAACCTCGGCATCTACCGCCAGCAGCTGATTGGCCGCAACAAGCTGATCATGCGCTGGCTGGCTCACCGCGGCGGCGCGCTCGACTTCCGCGACCACCGCCTGGCGCACCCCGGCCAGCCCTTCCCGATTTCGGTGGCGCTAGGCGCCGACCCGGCGACCATCCTCGGCGCCGTCACTCCCGTGCCCGACAGCCTGTCCGAATACCAGTTCGCCGGGCTGCTGCGTGGCAGCCGCACCGAACTCGCGAAATCGATCGGCAACGACTTGCAGGTTCCCGCCAGCGCCGAAATCGTGCTCGAAGGCCATTTGCTGCCCGACCCAGCCAATGCCAAGGGCGAGCTCAGCCGCGCCGACCCGGGTTACGAAACCGCACCCGAAGGCCCTTACGGCGACCACACCGGCTATTACAACGAGGTCGAACGCTTCCCGGTCTTCACCGTCAACCGGGTCACGATGCGGCGCGACCCGATCTACCACTCGACCTATACCGGTAAGCCGCCTGACGAACCGGCGATCCTGGGCGTGGCGCTCAACGAGGTCTTCGTTCCCATCCTGCAGAAGACCTTCCCCGAGATCGTCGACTTCTACCTGCCGCCCGAAGGCTGCAGCTACCGGATGGCGATCGTCTCGATCCGCAAGCAGTACCCCGGCCACGCCAAGCGGGTGATGCTCGGCGTCTGGAGCTTCCTGCGCCAGTTCATGTACACCAAGTTCGTCGTCATCGTCGACGAGGACGTGAACACCCGTGACTGGAAGGACGTGGTGTGGGCGATCACGACCCGGATGGATCCGGTGCGCGACACCGTGCTGATTGAAAACACGCCGATCGACTACCTCGACTTCGCCTCCCCGGTCGCCGGCCTCGGCGGCAAGATGGGGCTCGATGCCACCAACAAGATGCCGGGCGAAACCCAGCGCGAATGGGGCAAGCCGATCTCCATGAGCCCGGCGGTCAAGGCGCGGGTCGACGCGATCTGGAGCGAACTCGGACTATGAAACGGCAGCGCGCCACCCCATGGATCTGACTCGGATCGAGGCCTTGCTGATCGGCCGCCCAGCCCCGCTGGGCGATAGCGGAGCGATCAGCGCCATCGCCCGCCGGCCGGTCGAACGGGCCTGGCTGGGCCCAACCGGCCTGCTCGGCGACGAACCGGCCGACACCCGCCACCACGGTGGCCCGGACAAGGCCCTCCACCATTATTCGCTCGACCATTACCCGGCCTGGCAGGCTGAGATCGGCCCCCGCGCCGTGTTCGAAGCGCCGGGTGCCTTCGGCGAAAACCTCGCCACCCGCGACCTGACCGAGGCCGACCTGTGCCTTGGCGACCGGGTCCGCTGCGGCGGCGCCGTGATCGAGCTGGCCCAGCTGCGCCAGCCCTGCTGGAAGCTCAAGCTGCGTTTCGACCAGGCCGACATGCCGCAGCGGGTGCAGGCCACGGGTCGCAGCGGCTGGTACTGGCGAGTCGTCGAAAGCGGCTGGATCGCCGCCGGCGACGCCCTGCAGCTGATCGCTCGCCCTCACCCCGACTGGCCGCTCACCCGAGTCTGGCGGGCGCTGTATGTCGCCCCGCTCGATCGAGCCGAGCTGGAAGCACTGGCGCGCCTCGCCCCCCTGGCGGCGGGGCACCGCGAGCTGTTTTCCCGCCGCTTGGAGACCGGGCAAATCGAGGATTGGGCGCGCCGCCTCGATGGGTCGGTCTGAACCGCGTTAGTGCGATCGCCCTTAAGGCGGTCGCCTGCGTCGGCAATACGCACCGCAACGGTGCAATGCAGCGCAACAAATCGGGCATAGGGTTTGCATTAGCATGGCTCAGGGTAACCACCGAGGACTCACCCATGCCTGCAATACACCTGCGCGGCCTGCTCGCCGCGCTTCTCGTTTCTGCCAGCCTGGGCGCCGCCGCCCAGCAGGACCTGGTGATCGGCTTGTCGACTCCGGTCACCTCCCTCGACCCCCATTTCCATAACCTAGGCCCCAACAACGCCATCGCCAAACACGTGTTCGACACGCTGGTGAAAATGGACGAAGTGCAGCGCCTGCAGCCCGGGCTGGCCGAATCGTGGAAAGCGGTCGACCCCACCACCTGGGAAATCAAGCTGCGCAAGGGCGTCAAATGGCACGACGGCTCTGATTTCAGCGCCGACGACGTGATTGCCACTTTCAACCGCATTCCCAAGGTTCCCAACAGCCCGGCGAGTTTCGTCACCTATACCAAGCCCGTCGTCGCCATCACCGCGGTCGACCGCCACACCCTGCGTATCAAGACCGAACGCCCGCATCCGCTGGTGCCCAACGACCTGGTCGTCATTGCGATCCTGCCCAAGAAAATCGCCGATACCGCCAAGACCGAGGACTTCAACGCCGGCCGCGCCATGATCGGCACCGGTCCGTACAAGCTGGTCGAATACGTCGCCGGCGACCGCGTCGTCCTGGCGCCCAACCCCGCGTACTGGGGCAAGAAACCGGACTTCGGCCATGTCCGCTTCAAGATGATCCCCAACGGCGCGGCGCGAGTGGCCGCCCTGCTCGCGGGCGACGTGCAGATGATTGCCGACGTCCCCACCGCCGACCACGCCAAGCTGAGCAAAGACTCCCGCGTCGCTCTCGCCAGCGCGGTCAGCAACCGGGTGATGTACGTCCATCTCGATTCCAGCCGCGACAAGAGCCCGTTTGTCACTGACAAGGCGGGCAAGCCGCTCGACAAGAACCCGCTCAAGGACGTGCGCGTGCGCAAGGCGATCAGCAAGGCGATCGACCGCAACGCCATCACCAGCCGCATCATGGAAGGCCAGTCCCAGCCCGCCGGCCAGCTGCTCGCCGAGAACTTCTTCGGCACCAGCCAGAAGCTGCCGGTCGAGAAGTTCGACCCCGAAGGCGCCAAGAAGCTGCTCGCCGAAGCCGGTTACCCGGACGGCTTCGGTCTGACGCTGCATGCGCCCAACAACCGCTACATCAACGACGAAAAAATCGCCCAGGCGCTGGCGCAATACCTGACTCGCGCCGGCATCGCCACCAAGATCGAGACCATGCCGTCGAGCGTGTTTTTCTCGCGCGCCGGCAAGCTCGAGTTCTCGGCCTTGCTGGCGGGCTGGGGTGCGGAAACGGGCGAGAACTCCTCGCCGCTGCGGGCGCTGGTCACCAGCTTCGACCCTAAGATCGGCAGCGGCGCGGCCAACCGCGGCCGCTTCTCCGATGCCGGGGTCGACGCGGTGGTGCAGACCGCGGTCTCGACCATCGACGACACCAAGCGTGCGCTGATGCTCGCCGCCGCCAGCGAAAAAGCGATCGGCGAACAGCAGGCCGTGGTGCCGGTGCATTACGAGGTCAGCACCTGGGGCATGAAAAAAGGCCTCGTCTACAAGGCCCGCGCCGACCAGTACACCCTGGCGAGCGAGGTGAGCAAGGCCAAATAAGGAAGTCCGGCCGGCGCTCCGGCGCCGGCCGTCCTGCACCTTGCCGCAGCCCAGTCGTCCACCCGCGCCAGCCCCATAGTCGGCGTCCCTCGCAGGCCTCCATGTCAGCCTTCATCCTCCGTCGCCTCGCGCAGACGCTGCTCGTGCTGTTTCTCACGAGTTTCATCGTCTTTGTCGGGCTTTATCAGGTCGGCGATCCGGTCGAGATCCTTGTCAATCCGACCGCCGACCAGGCCGAAAAGGAGCGCGCCGCCGCCGCTCTCGGCCTCGACCGCCCGCTGCACGAGCAGTACTTCACCTTCCTCGGCGAGTCGCTGCGCGGCAACCTCGGCAACTCCTTCGTCTACGGCCGTCCGGCGCTCGAGGTGATCTTCGAACGCATGCCGGCCACGCTCGAGCTGGCCCTGCTGGCGATGCTCATCTCGGTGTTGGTCGGGATCCCGCTCGGGCTTTACGCCGGGCTGCTGCCCGACTCGCCTGGCGCCAAGACCATCATGGCCGCCTCGGTGCTGGGATTTTCGCTGCCGACCTTCTGGATCGGCCTGATCCTGATCCTGGTGTTCGCGGTCCAGCTCGGCTGGCTGCCCTCGACCGGTCGCGGCCCGACCACCGAGGTGTTCGGCATCCAGACCTCGCTCCTGCATTGGGAAGGCCTCAAATACGCGCTGCTGCCGGCGATCAACCTCGCGCTCTTCAAGCTCGCCCTGATCATCCGCCTCACGCGCGCCCAGGTGCGCGAACACAGCCTGCAGGACTACATGAAGTTCGCCCGCGCCAAGGGCCTGTCCCAACGCCGGATCATCGGCGTGCACCTGATGAAGAACATCATGATTCCGCTGGTGACGGTGATCGGCCTCGAACTCGGTTCGGTGATCGCGTTTGCGGTGGTGACCGAATCGATCTTCGCCTGGCCGGGCATGGGCAAACTCGTGATCGATTCGATCTTCCAGCTCGACCGCCCAGTCGTGGTCGCCTACCTGATGGTGATCGTTTTCATGTTCATCCTGATCAACCTCGCGGTCGACCTCCTGTATTCGGCGCTCGACCCGCGCGTCCGGCTGGAGCAAGCGCCATGAACACCGCCGCCCTGCCCTTGAAGGAGGAATCGCGACTCGGGCGCTTCGCTGCCGACTTCGCCCGCAGCCGACTCGCCCTGACCGCCCTGGTCATGCTGGTGCTGATCGTCCTGGTCGCGCTGATGGCGCCCTGGATCGCGCCGCAGAACCCCTACGACCTCGCCGGGCTCGACCTGATGGACGCTCGCCTGCCGCCGGGCGAAAAATCGGCCGCCGGCATGCCCTACTGGCTGGGCACCGACGGCCAGGGCCGCGACATGTTGTCGGCGATCGCCTATGGCCTGCGGGTGTCGCTCTACGTCGGCCTCGCCAGCGGCGTGATCGCCCTGACGCTGGGGGCGGTGATCGGCGTTCTGGCCGCTTTCGTCGGCGGCAAATTCGAGCAGATCGTGATGCGCATCGTCGACATCCAGCTCGGCTTTCCCGCGATCCTGGTGGCGCTGATCCTGCTGGCCGTGCTCGGCAAAGGCGTCGACAAGATCATCATTGCTCTGGTCACGGTGCAGTGGGCGTATTACGCCCGCACCGCGCGCTCGGCGGCGATGGTCGAACGGAGCAAGGACTACATCGAGGCCGCCCGCGGCCTGGGCCTGTCAAAGGCGCGGATCGTCCTGCGCCACCTGTTGCCCAATGCCCTGCCGCCCTTGATCGTGGTCGGCACGGTCCAGGTCGCCCACGCGATCGCGCTCGAAGCCACCCTGTCCTTCCTCGGCCTCGGCCTGCCGACCACCGAACCCTCGCTCGGCCTCCTGATCGCCAACGGCTACGAATACCTCATGAGCGGCAAATACTGGATCAGCGTCTATCCCGGCATCGCCCTGCTGCTCACCATCCTCTCGATCAACCTGGTCGGCGACCAACTGCGCGACGTGTTGAACCCGCGCCTGTCGAAATGAGGCGACCCTCGATGCCGACCAACACCTTGTTGCAGGTCGAAAACCTGGTCACCGAGTTCGCCACCCGCGACGGCGTCCTGCGCGCAGTCGACGGGGTCTCCTTCGCGCTCGAGTCCGGCCAGGTGCTGGGCCTGGTCGGCGAATCGGGATCGGGCAAGTCGGTCACCGGTTTTTCGCTCATGGGCCTGATCGATGCCCCCGGTCGCGTCGCCAGCGGTTCGGTGCGTTTTGCCGGCGACGAACTGGTCGGACGCAGCGAAGCCCAGTTCCGGGCGCTGCGCGGCAAACGCATCGCGATGATCTTTCAGGACCCGATGATGACCCTGAACCCGGTGCTCTCGATCGAGACCCAGATGGTCGAGACCGTGCTCGCCCACGATGCGGTTCCGCGCAGCGAAGCGCGCCGCCGCTGTCTCGAGGCGCTGGAGCGGGTCGGCATTGCCGACCCGGCCAGCCGCCTGGCGCAGTACCCGCACCAGTTCTCGGGCGGGATGCGGCAGCGGGTGGCGATCGCGACCGCTCTCCTGCACCGGCCCGACCTCATCATCGCCGACGAACCCACCACCGCGCTCGACGTCACGGTGCAGGGCCAGATCCTGGCCGAGATGCAAAAGCTGGTGCGAGAGACCGGTGCCGCGCTGATCTGGATCACTCATGATCTGGCGGTGGTGGCAGGCCTGGCCGACCGCATCGCTGTCATGTACGCCGGCCGCGTGGTCGAGGAAGGTCCGGTCGACGAGGTGCTGGCCGCTCCGCTCCACCCCTATACCCGCGGCCTGCTCGACTCGGTTCCCGCCAACAACCCGGTCGGAAGCCGCCTGGCCCAGATCCCGGGCATGACGCCGACGCTCGGCCGCTTGCCCGCGGGCTGCGCCTTCCGCACCCGCTGCCCGCGCGCCGACGAGGTCTGCAAGACGGTGCCGCCGGTCCATCGCCGTCCGGCCCGGGCCGCAAGCTGCCACCACCCTCTGAGCGCGGAGCCCGCATGAGCACCCTATCCACCCCGGCGCCGCTGCTCGAGTTCCGCCAGGTCAGCAAGCGTTTCACGCGCCGGCTCGACCTCTTCGGCAAGCTGGCCGCCCGCCTCGGCGCCGACCTCAAGGAGCAGACCGTGCATGCGGTCGACCGCGTGAGTTTTTCCGTCGCCCAAGGCGAAGTGGTCGGTCTGGTCGGCGAGTCGGGCTGCGGCAAGTCGACCCTGGGCCGGGTCGGCTGTGCCTTGCACACGGCCAGCGAAGGTCAAGTCCTGTACCGCGGCGCGCCGCTCGCTACTGCCAACGGGGTGCGGCGTCCGGTCCAGATGGTGTTCCAGGACCCTTACGCCTCGCTCAACCCGCGCCTGCGCATCGTCGACGCGGTGGGCGAGGCGCCGGTGGTGCACGGCCTGGTACCGCGCTCGCAGCAGGACGCTTACGCCGCCCAGATGCTGGAGCGGGTGGGGCTCGATCCCGGCTACCGGCGCCGCTACCCGCACCAGTTCTCGGGCGGGCAGCGGGCCCGCATCGGCATTGCCCGCGCGCTCGCGGTCCAGCCCGAGTTCCTGGTGTGCGACGAAGCGGTCGCTGCGCTCGACGTGTCGATCCAGGCCCAGGTCCTCAACCTTTTCATGGACCTGCGAGAAAACCTAGGTCTGACCTATCTCTTCATCAGCCACGACCTGGGCGTGGTGCGCCACCTCGCTCACCGCGTGGTGGTGATGTACCTTGGCCGGGTGGTCGAAATCGCCCTCACGACCGAGCTCTACTCCACACCCAACCATCCCTACACCCGGGCCCTGCTGGCCGAGGTTCCCCGTCTCGACCGCGGCCGCCGGACCTACGCCACGATCCAGGGCGAAATCCCCTCGCCGCTCAAACCTCCCGCGGGCTGCCATTTCCACCCGCGCTGCCCGCAAGCCACGCCCCGCTGCCGGACCGAAGCTCCCGCCCTGCGCGAGATCGCCCCCGGCCGCCAATCCGCCTGTTTTCTGAACGAAAGCGTCTGACACCATGAACAGCTTCATACTCCAGGGCGCCGCACGCGGCCCCGTCGTGCTCGACTCGCCCCACTCCGGCAACACCTTCCCCGCCGATTTCGACGCCGCCGTCAGCGAGTTCGACCTGCGCGAAGGCGAGGACTGCTACATCGACGAGCTCTACCAGCCCGCGACCGAACTCGGCGTGCCGCTGCTGGCCGCCCTGTTCCCCCGCACCTACCTCGACCCCAACCGCCATGCGGGCGACATCGACCTCGAACTGATAGCCGGCGAATGGCCGCACGAACACGTCCCCAGCGGCAAGGCCAAGATCGGCAAGGCGCTGATCTGGCGTACGCTCGAAGACGGCCGCCCGATCTACTCGCGCAAGCTTTCAGTCGCCGAAGTGACGACCCGCATCGCGCGCTGCCACACGCCTTATCACGACAAGCTGGTCTGCCTGCTCGACCAGGCCCACGCCCAGTTCGGCGTGGTTTATCACCTGAACTGCCATTCGATGCGAGCGGTGGCCGGCAAGATGGGCGAAGGCGGCGCCGTCCAGGTGCGCGCCGACTTCGTCCTGGGCGACCGCGACGGCAGCAGCTGCGACCCGGCGTTTACCGAGTTCGTGCGCGCCACTCTCGCCGAGATGGGTTACGAGGTGGCCGTCAACGATCCCTACAAGGGGGTCGAGCTGGTGCGTGCGTACTCCGCCCCGGGCGAAGGCCGCCACAGCCTGCAGGTCGAGATCAACAAGCGGCTCTACATGGACGAGGCCACGCTCGAGAAGAGCGCCGGTTTCGACGCCCTCCAGGCCAACCTCACCCGCCTGGTCGAAGCCGTTCTTGACTACGCCAACCACGAGGTCAAGCATGACTGAGGCCTACCCGATCGAGCTTCAAGTCCCCGACATCAGCGCCTGGCGGACCAGCCAGACCGGGGTCGACTACGTGCACCGGCTGGTCTCGGGCCGCCCGGGCCCGACCGTGATGGTGCAGGCGCTCACCCACGGCAACGAAATCTGCGGCGCCATCGCGCTCGACTGGCTGCTGCGCGAGGGCGTGCGCCCCGTCCGCGGCGAGTTGATCGTCGCTTTCGCCAACATCGCCGCCTTCGAGTCTTTCGACCCTGCGACTCCCAATGCCTCGCGTTATGTCGACGAGGATTTCAATCGCGTGTGGGCCGACGAGACCCTGTTCGGCGACCGCGATTCGGTCGAGCTGCGCCGCGCACGTGAACTGCAGCCCTTTGTCGACGCGGCCGACTACCTGCTCGACATCCATTCGATGCACGACCCCTGCCGCCCGATCATGGTCTGCGGCACGTTAGACAAAGGCGCCGACTTCGCCCGCGAGCTCGCCGTGCCAGGCGAGCTGCTGATCGACACCGGCCACCCCGCCGGCCTGCGCATGCGTGACCGCGGCGGCTTTGGCGACCCGAGCAGCCACAAGAATGCCTTGCTGATCGAATGCGGCCAGCACTGGGAGGCGTCCGCCGCCGAAGTCGCGATCGACACCCTGGTGCGCTTCCTGGCGCTGACCGGCGTCGTCGAGGCCGACTGGACTGCCTCGCGCCTGCGCGTGACGCCGCCGGCGCAGCAGCGGCTGGTACGGGTGACCGAAGCGGTGGTCGCCAAGAGCGACAACTTCCGCTTCCTGGTGCCTGTCGAAGGGCTGTCGGTGGTGGCCAAGGCCGGCACGCCGATCGCCGTCGACGGCGACCACATCTGGCTCGCTCCCTACGACGACACCGTGTTGGTGATGCCCTCGACCGCTCACGTGAAACCCGGCACCACCGTGGTCAGGCTGGGGCGTTACGAAAGCTGAGGCCGTGCGGATCTAACACGCGAGCACGGCAATACACAGCCCGGCGGCGGGCCGAGATGAGCGCGGTCAAGTGGCGCGTCGCATCGCGGTCAAACGCGGGATAAATCGGGTGCCGCGACGCCGCTGCAGCTGGCATACAGAAGGCTTCGCCCCTTCTGTCCCGTGTGCGAGCGCGATGCGCCAGATCTTCCATGCCTATCCCTGGGTCCACCCCGAAGAACACCCGCGGATCCAGGCGATTTACCGCGAACATGGCCGGCCGCTGCGGGTTCGGCACGGCGAGGTGATCAAACACGGCGGCGAATCGAACCGGCTCTTTTTTCTCACCAAGGGACTGTGCGCGTATTACGTCGCGACCGAGACGGCACGTCCGACCGTGCTCAGCCTGATCATTCCAGGACGGGTGATGGGCGACATCACCTGCGTCTCGGGCGAACGCGTCAACGTGGTGACGCGGGCACTCAAGGACTCCGAACTGCTGACGGTTCCGCCCACGACCCTGTTGCAGGCGATGTCGCTCGACCCCCGCATGGCAGTGCTCGCCGCCCGCAGCCTGATCGCCAAGGAAGAAAGCCACCTCGAAGGCATGGTGGCCAATTTCACGCTCGAACCCGCGGCCCGGCTCAAGGCCTTGCTCAAGGTCCTGATCCTCTCTTACCGGGCAGCAGTGACGCCGGGCTGGAACGTGGTGCCGCTGCTCTTGAGCAACAAACACTACGGCTCGATCGTGAATCTCACCCGGGTCAGCGTGAGCCGGCTTTTCTCACGCTGGATCGACGAAGGCCTGGTGCGCAAACACACCCGCCAGATCGAGGTGCAGGACCGTCTTTTCGACGACCTTTACGACTGGGCCGCGCCAGCGTCCGCGCATCGGCGCCCGCCCTGGCCGACGGCGGGCTGAGGCCGGCACATCAGGATCAGCAGCAACACGCCGCCACCCGATACGCACAGCCGCACGGCATGGGCCGCGCCCAGCCATTCGGCCAGTGCACCGACGAACAGCTGCCCGAACGGCATCAGCCCGAGCAAGGCCGCCAGGTAGAGGGCGCTCCAGCGGCCGCGCTGCTCAGCGGGCGCCCGGGCATGCAGGTTCTGGCTGGCGCAGGCGAGCGCGAAGGCCATCGCCGCGCCGCCCAGCAAGGCCCAGCCCCATTGGGCAAGCAGCGCCGCCGAGCCCGCCAGCTGGCCAAGCGCGACGCAGAACACCAGGCCGCCCGCCGCCAGTCCGCGCGCCGCTTCGCATAAGCGCGGCTGCCACGACAGCACCAGCGCCGCGATCAGCGCGCCACTGCCCAGGCCCGAGGCCATCGAACCGAACGACGACAAGCCGCCGGTCGCCAGCGCCGGCAGCAGACTCGCGCATGGCAGCAACAGCAGGCTGAACACTGCAACCGGAGGCAGAGTCTGGCGCAACGCGGCCGAGCGCCGCCGCCAGGGCCGGCTGTCAGAGGAAGTTGGCGTTTTCTCCGCCGCGCGGTGACGCGCCAGCACCGCCATCAGCGGCAGAAAACTCGCCGCGTTCAGAGCGAAACACAGCGCTGCGCCGCCGCTTTCGATCAAGGCCACCGCCACCATGGGAGCACAAGCGCGGGTGCCGTTGAAAACCAGCGACTGGCGCGCGACGGCGCGCGAGGTCCCGCCGCCAGACTCGATCAGAAGCGCCTGCAACGCCGGAGCGTCGATTGCGTTGACCACGCCGAAGGCCAGGGCGATCAAAGCCAGCCACCCGGGCGACGCCAGACCGACAACACTCAGCCCCACCGCGAAAAGCGCCAGCAGCGCTGCCGCCGCCTGAGTGATCAGCAACAGGCGGCGCCGGTCACAGCGATCGGCCAGGCGCCCGGCCACACCGGCCAGCGGCAGCAGCGGCAGGCTGCCGGCAGCAGCAACCAGAGTCAGCCAGAGCGGCGAATGAGAAAGCTGCCATACCAGCCAGGCCAAACCCACGCCGTGCACCCAGCGCCCGCCCTGCGAAATCGCATGCGCGATCCACAAGGCGGAGCAGGGGACAGACTTCATGCTGGTTTCACTTCAGCTTGAACTGGAACTGGTGGCATTCGTTGCAATAAATCACCGAAGGCGAGTGGGCCCGGTGACACTTGGTGCAGCGCAGCTCGCCCTCGTGGGATGCGTGCGGGTTGGGTTTCACGTCCTTCGTTTTCTCGGCCACGGCGGCGTTGTTGCCGTGGCAGGTCTGGCAGGCCGACGCCGGCGCGCGGGAGGTGGGGGCATCGCTCTGGTGGCAGGCCGCGCAGTTGAGGCCAGCGGTCGCGTGTTTCCCGGTCAGCGCCGGTTGGGCACCGGCGCCCGCGAGCAGGCCGAAGCCGATCGCCAGAGCCAGCAGTTGATTCTTGAAGTTCATTCGGATTCCGGGC
>JAEZVV010000117.1 GCA_023443095.1 Pseudomonadota bacterium | reverse complement strand
ATGCGGTCGTAGGTCAGGATGTAGGTGATGACCCCGGTCATCACCTCGGGAATCGGCGGGCAGCCCGGCACCTTGATGATGGGCTTGTCGTGGATGACCGAGTGCACCGGCACGGCATGGGTGGGGTTGGGCTTGGCGGCCTGGACGCAGCCCCAGGAAGCGCAAGAGCCCCAACTCACGATCGCCTTGGCGTCCTTGGCTACATGTTTGAGTTTTTCGACGAAGGGTTTGCCGCCCGGGATGCAGGCGATGCCGTCATCGTTGAGCGGGGGGTTGCCTTCGACGCAGAGGATGTAGTTGCCCTTGTATTTCTTGATCGTCTCTTCGAGCGCCTCTTCGGCCTGGTGGCCGGCGGCCGCCATCAGGGTGTCGTCGTAGTCGAGCGAAATCATCGACAGGATCACGTCCTTGACCAAGGGGTGGTAGGAGCGGATGAAGGACTCCGAGCAGCAGGTGCACTCGAGGCCGTGCAGCCAGACGACGGGTGTGCGGGGCTTGGTTTCCATTGCGCCGGCGATCTCGGCCGCTCCCGCTTCGCCCAGGCCGAGCGAGGCTGCCGTCAACGAGCAGAACTTCAGAAAACTCCGCCGCGTGATGCCTTGGCGACGCATCAGCTGGTAGGTGGTTTCGTGCATGGTCGCGCTCCAGAGAAGTCGATCGTAGGGAGGGGCCGACGAATAAGCTCCCGCGCTTCGGCGGCCGTGCAAGGGGATACTCCAATTGCCGACCTGCGCAATCATTGATCGCGATCAATGCGGCGCGCGCTTATTGCTGGTTTTGCAATCGGGATTGCCCATTAAAGGTGTTACATGAGTCGTAACAACAAGCAGTGCGGAGTGCGGGCTTGTCCCAGTGCAAAACGCGGCACTGGCCGTGCTTGCCATAATTGACGGTAGGCCGCCGTTCCTGGCGCGCGAACCTCGAGGACTTTTGAATGACTCTGGATACGTATTCAGCGCTGCGCTCGTCCAAGCTGGCGGCCGAGCTGAGCGACGACCAATGCCGCAGCCTGGCCGCGGCGGTCACCTTGCAGCAACTGCACGATGGCGAGGTGCTGGTCAAGGAGGGCAGCTCGGACGACCGCCTGTTTGCCGTGGTGTCGGGGGCGCTGGGCGTGATCAAGGAGTCGCCTGACGGGCCGGTCACCTTGCACACACTGACGGCCGGCGACCTGGCGGGTGAGCTGAGCTTCCTTGATGGCACGGTGCGCTACGCCTCGCTGGTGGCGCTGGGGCCGACCCAGGCTTTGCTCCTGAGCCGAGCCGCGCTCGAAGCCATGCTCAACGATCACCCCGAAATCGTGTATCGCGTGATGCGGGCGATCATGCGCACGGTGCATGCGATCCAGCGCCGGCTTTCGATCCAGCAAGCTGAACTGTCCAATTACATCTACAAGCAGCACGGCCGCTACTAACGGGTAGGGGCGCGCTTGCGCGCGGGCGCGGGCGCCATTGAAGATCGGGCGCATGCCCGACGCGCTGGCCCCTACCGCCCGTCTTCCTGCACCCGCTCCGCGGGTGGCGGTGCTCGGCGCCAGCGGTTACGTTGGCACCCACCTGGTGCCCTTCCTGGTCCAACGCGGTGCCGCCGTGCGGGCGATCGGCCGCAGCTCCGAGGTGCTGGCCGCGCGCCAGTGGGTCGGCGTCGACATCGTAGCGGCGGACGCCTTGCAGTCCGCCAGCCTGATGCCGGCGCTTGCCGGTGTCGAGACCCTGTATTACCTGGTGCATTCGATGGCGGCCGGAACTCGATTCCGTCAGCTCGATCGGACGGCGGCGGTCCATGTCGCTCGCGCGGCACGACAAGCCGGCGTGAAGCGCATCGTCTATCTGGGCGGCCTCGTGCCCCCCGGGGGAGATTCCGAACACCTGGCGTCGCGCCGCGAAACCGGCGAAATCCTGGCAGCAGGCGGGGTGCCGACGGTCGAGATCCGCGCCGGCATCATCGTGGGCGCTGGTTCTGCGGCTTATGAGGTGATCCGCGACCTGGTCTACCACCTGCCGTGGATGGTCACGCCGCGCTGGGTCCAGTCACGCTCGGCGCCCATCGCGCTTGACAATCTCTTGTACTACTTGGCTGCGGCGCCGCACTTGCCCGCCGGGGTCTACGACGCCGGCGGCCCGGAACTGCTGTCCTACGAACAGATGATGTGTCGCTTCGGCGCCGTGGTCGGCCGTAAGCCACGCATTCTCCGTGTGCCGGTTCTCACGCCCAGCTTGTCGTCGTATTGGCTGGGTCTGGTCACCTCGGTGCCGGCCAACATCGCGCGCGCGCTGATCGGTGGGATGAAACACGATATTCCGGCCAACGATTCGGCGCTGCGCGCCTGGGTTCCGCAGCGCCTGCTCAGCTTTTCCGAGGCGGTCGAGCGCGCCCTGGCTGCCGAGCGCGCCGAAAAAGTGATGGGGCGCTGGACCGAAGGGGCGTTCCCGTACCGCGCCTTCCGTCACGATTATGCGTATTACGCCAAACGCGCCAGCGGCGAGGCCGAGGCGACAAGCGACCCGGCTGCGGTGTGGCGGGTGGTGTGCTCGCTGGGTGGCGACCGCGGTTACTACTACATGGGTTTTCTGTGGTGGCTGCGGGAAGCGCTTGACTGGCTGGTCGGCGGGCCGGGTTTTGTCCGCGGTCGACGTCACCCGACCGAACTGCGGGTAGGGGATGCGGTCGACTACTGGACGGTCGTGGGACTCGAGCCTGAGCGTCGGTTGACGCTCAATTTCGGCTTGAAAGCGCCCGGAGCGGGCGTGCTCGAGTTCGAACTGAGCCCGTCATCGGAAGGGAAAACGCTCATCAAAGAGACGGCGTATTGGCATCCAAGGGGTATCTGGGGGCTTCTTTATTGGTATGCGCTGGCGCCAGCACACTGGTTCATCTTTCGCGGGATGACCCGGGCGATCGCCCGGAGATCCCGTCTCGCAGAGAAGAGGGCGGTTGCAGCTTGAGTCGAGCTGAAAGCCTAGGTGACCACTATGGGCGCGTGTACCCCTACTTCCTTTGCAGTAGATCAAGTCCCGATGTCTCGCAAATGAGAATCGCTCTTTCCGTGATCTGCCGGGATAACCATCATTCGTCGGAACCGAAACGGTCTGCTGCTTAGAAGCGTGAACACCAAAAAACGCTCAAGGAGGTCAGCAGAACTGAGGTGTGCCGGCTTGGCCGGCGGCCGCAGGATCTCCTTGTTTGTTTGAGTGGGCTCGCATTCCCAGCTCAGGTTGGCTCGGTGCTTGATTGAATCGAGTTCACCCAGGGAGAAACTCATGCGAATCCGGGCCTTTATCGCCGCAGCGTGCGCGAGCCTGTTGGCGGGATTGTTCGCCACAGCCGCCAGTGCCCAGCAGGCGCCCGCGGCGGGAGCAGCACAGATCTGCGCCAACTGCCACGAGGCATATGTCAACAGCTTCATGAAGGGGCCGCATGCGGCCAAGGGCGCCAAGGGCAGTCCGGCGGCCAAGGGCGAGGAATGCGTCGCCTGCCACGGTGACGTCTCCAAGCACCTGCAGGATCCGACCAAGGCCAAACCGCAGATCACCTTCAGCAAGACCGAAGCCGCTGGCGCCAAGGCCCAGGTCTGCCTGAACTGCCACGAATCCAACCGCCAGCTCGCTTTCTGGGCCGCCGGCAAACACAATCAGAACGAAGTGGCCTGCAACAGCTGCCACTCGATCCACGGCAAGACGCCCGACCCGCGCATCGGTCCCTTCGTGACCACCCAGCGCACACTCGAGTACCAGACCTGCAATTCCTGCCACGCCCAGGTCCGCGGCCAGATCCAGAAGACCTCGCACCACCCGATCATCGAAGGCAAGGTGGCCTGCTCCGACTGCCACAACCCGCACGGTGCGCTTTCGCCCGTGATGCTCAAGAGCGAGTCGGTCAACGACCAGTGCGTCAGCTGTCACGCCGACAAGCGCGGCCCGTTCGTGTTCCAGCACCCCGCCGTGGCCGAGAACTGCCTGTCCTGCCACCAGCCGCACGGCTCGACCCACAACAAGCTGCTCAACGAGAAGGTCCCCAACCTCTGCCAGGACTGCCACGACTGGTCGCGCCACCCCGGCACGATGTATTCGGGCAAGGAAGGCTGGCCCGAGATTGGCAAGCCGGCCAACACCCCGTCGGGTTTCAATACGGCTAGCACGCGCTTTGTGGCCCGCTCCTGCCTGAACTGCCACAACGCCATCCACGGCTCGAACGCGCCGGCCAACCGCGGCAAGTTCCTGACGCGCTAGGGAGGACATCATGAACCGCACACTCATTGCCATCCTGGTCGCGAATGCCTTCGCCCTGCCGGCGATGGCCCAGGACAAGTTCCAACTGATCGAAGGTTCGGTCGGTATCGGCGGCCTCTATACGCAGGAACGCAACACCCGCGACGCTGCCAAGCTCAACGAGTACCAGGATCTCAGCAACGGCGCTGCCGGCTACTTCGACCTCAACGGTCGCAGCGACACCTACTGGCTGAAGGGTTACGGCGAGAACATCGGCCGCGACGACATGTATGTCGACCTCAAGGGCGGCATGTACGACATGTTCAAGGCCAGGCTTTATTCGAACTGGCTGACGCACAACTTCGCGTTCGACGCCCGCACCCCGTATTCGGGGGCCGGCACCAACAACCAGAACGCAACCTTCCCGGCCGGCAACGTCGCCAACTGGAACGTGCTCGACGTCGGCTACAAGCGCCGCGTCTACGGCGGCGAAGTCGAGTGGAAGACGACGTCGCCCTGGTACGTCCGCGCCGACGTCAACCAGGTCCAGTTCGACGGCAACAAGCTCTATTCGGCGGCGCAGGGCACCAGCCCCGGCAACGGCTTCGTGGATCTGATCGGGCCGGTCGACTACAAGACCGACAACCTGATGCTCGAAGGCGGCTACGCCGCCAAGGAGATGTTGTTCAACGTCGCCGTGTTCTGGAGCAAGTTCGACAACTCCAATACCAGCTTCAACTGGAGAAACGGCTACTTCGGCAACGGTGTCGATACCACCTACGCGGCGCCGAGCAACGACTACTTCAAGGTGTCGGCCAATGGCGCGCTGCGCAGGCTGCCGCTCAACTCCCAGCTGTCGGGCCGCTTCACGTACGCGACCTCGGAGAGCGATTTCGCTCTGGCAACCCAGGCCTTGAACGGCACCGGCGGCCAGATCACGCCCTCGAACCCGAATGTCTCGAACTTCAACGGCAAGGAGAAAAACACCACCGCCTCGCTGGCGTGGACGGCCTTGCCGGCCAAGGGCGTCGATACCAAGGTCTATTACAACTACTACGACCGCTCGAACGAATCGACCCATGTCGAATACTCGCCGCCCACCGTTGGCCTGCCGGGCGGCGGCAACCTCGCCTGCGGCGGTCTGCCCTGCGACGCCGAGTTCTACAGCGTGACGAAGAACAACTTCGGCGCCGAGGGAGCCTGGCGCTTCATGGCCGGCAACCGCATCGCCGGCGGCTGGGACTATCTGCACACCGACCAGGAGCGGCAGGACTTCAACAAGGTTACCGACAACAAGCTGTGGGCCGAGTGGCGCAACACGGCGATCGAGGACGTCAGCTTCCGCCTGAAGTACCAGTATTCGTGGCGCCGTTCGGACTTCCTGCTCGCCAACGCCGGAGCCAACGCCCAGGATCCCAATTATCTGACCCGCTACGCCGTCGCCTTCGACTCATCGGACCGCGATCAGAACCTGATCAAGGCGGTGATCGATTTCTCGCCCGCGCCGTTTGTCGACCTGTCCCTGGAAGGCATCTACAAGGACAACGACTATCTGAACACGGTGTTGGGCCGCACCAAGGACACCCGGCAGGAGCTCTACGCCTCGGTGTCGTTCGGTGCGCCGCAATCGATCCGCACCTCCTTCTTCGGCGATTACGAAACCGTCAAATACGACTCGTACCACCGCGCGATCAGCAACCTGACCGCCAACGGCGCCTACGATCCGTATGCGGCGCCGAACTCGTCGAACTACAACTGGGCGTCGCAGAACAAGGAACACAACTGGCTGCTCGGCGCCGCGGTTGTCATCCCCGTGATGGAGACCCTGCGCGTCACGGGTTCGCTGATGTATACGAAGAACAGCGGCTCGGCCGATTTCCAGTCGCAGAACAACTTCGGCACGCCGATCCCGATCACCGCGTATGACAACTACAAGCAGTCGAGCTTCAACCTGCGCGGTGACTGGCGGATCAGCAAGGCCTTCGAGTTGACCGGCGGTTACGCGTACCAGAAGTACGATTACAGCGACTTCCAGTACAACAACTACCAGAACCTCGATCTGCCCCTGCCGTCGCCGGTCACGACCGGCACCAGCTACCTGGCCGGCGTTGGCGCCTATCCGCAGTACAGCGCCAATCTCTTCTATCTGATCGGCAAGTACCGCTTCTACAACCATCCTGCTCCCACGGACCGCGCCTCGTGCGCGGTCTTCTTTTTCGGTTCCGGTCCCGTGCCAATTAGCGCATTTGTTCTTCCGGTGCAGGCCGGACAGGGGAGTGCGCGGGCTTTTCTTGATCGCGGGCGGATCCAGGGTTCCTTATCCTTGAAGAATTTGATCCAGGCCAAGGGCATCTTGCGCCGCGCTCTGAGCCGCGCCGTTCCCACCGCCGTTACACTCGCGTGTCTTTTTCCACGACGGTTGCCACTCGTGCGCAGTACAAAGCAAACGGTTCTACAAAATGCTTGAAGCAGTCGATCTCGAGTGCGTCCGAGGCGACCGCATTCTCTTCTCCCATCTTTCCTTCGCGGTCCGGCCCGGTACGCTGCTGCGCATCGCCGGCCCCAACGGCACCGGCAAGACCAGCCTGCTGCGTCTTCTCGTCGGGCTGATGCAGCCCGCCGAAGGCGATGTGCGCTGGAACGGCAATTCGATTGCCCGCCTGAAGGAAGACTACTGGCGCGACCTGATCTACATCGGCCATTTGAACGGCGTCAAGGACGAACTCACGGTGCGCGAGAACCTGCTCGTCAACTGCGAGATGGCCGATAACGCGATCACCCCGGCCCAGGCCGACGAGGCTGCGGCCCGGGTCGGCCTGAGCGGTTTCGAAGAACGCATGGCCCGCCACCTGTCTCAAGGCCAGCGCCGCCGGGTCGCGCTCGCGCGACTGTATGTGAGCGCCGCGGCGCCGCTGTGGATCCTCGACGAGCCGTTCACCGCGCTCGACGTCAAGGGGGTGGCCGAACTGGGAGAGCTGATTGCGGGCCACGTCCGCGGCGGCGGCATCGTTGCCCTGACCACCCACCAGGAAGTTCCGATCGACGCCGCCTCGGTCCAGCGGGTCGACCTGGGGCAGGCCATGCGTCCGATCCTGGAAGAGGAGGGCACGTCATGCTGAAGCTGCTGCGCTCGGTGGTCCAGCGCGACCTTTTGCTGGCGATGCGCCAGAAGGCCGACGTTCTCAACACCATTTTCTTCTTTGTCGTGGTCGTCACCCTAGTCCCGCTCGGAGTGGGTCCCGAACCCAACCTGCTGCGCGCGATTGCGCCGGGCGTGGTGTGGGTGGCGGCGCTGCTGGCAGCGATGCTGTCGCTGCCGCGGCTGTTTGCCAACGACTATGCCGACGGCACGCTCGAGCAGATGCTGCTGTCGGCCGAGCCGCTGCCCCTGATCGTCCTTGGCAAGGCGCTGGCGCACTGGCTGGTCACGGGACTGCCGCTGACCCTGGTTTCGCTGGTGTTTGGCGTCATGTTCGACATCGGTCCGGAGATCACCTTCGTGATGGCGGCATCGCTGCTCCTGGGTACACCGGTACTTTCCCTGATCGGCGCGGTGGGCGCGGCCCTGACTCTCGGAGTGAGAGGGGGGGGCGTGTTAACCTCGCTGCTCGTTTTGCCTCTGTACATCCCGGTGCTGATCTTCGGTGCCGGAGCGGCCGAGGCGGCGGCCGCGGGCATCGCTTCCGCGGCGTATTTCCTGATTGTCGGCGCCATTCTTCTGTTCACGCTGGCTCTCACCCCCTGGGCGGTGGCAGCGGCTTTGAGAATTTCTGTGGAATGAAACCGATCTCCCCCGTCGTCTTGCGGCAAAACGCCGCCAGCTCACGCACCAAGGCCTGACGCGATATATGAACGCGCCCCGCTTTTCTCTGTTCCGCTTTGCCTCGCCCCAGGTGTTTTACCCGGTCGCCGGCAAGCTCATCCCCTGGTTTCTTGCCGCTGCGGCGCTGCTGACGGCCTATGGCCTGTACATCGGCTTCTGGGTGGCACCGACCGACGCCACCCAGGGCGAGTCGTACCGGATCATCTATATCCACGTCGCTTCGGCCTGGATGTCGATGTTCCTGTATGTCGTCATGGCGTTCTGGGCGGCGATCGGTCTGGCTTTCAACACCCGCCTGTCGTCGATGATGGCGAGCGCAATCGCACCCACCGGCGCCATCATGGCTTTCATCGCGCTGTGGACCGGCGCCTTCTGGGGCCGCCCCACCTGGGGCGCCTACTGGGTGTGGGACGCGCGCCTGACCTCGGAGCTGATCCTGCTGTTCCTGTATTTGGGCTTCATCGCCCTGCAGGCGGCGATCGACGACCCGCGCCGTGCTGACAAGGCCGGCGCCGTGATCGCCCTGGTCGGCGTGGTCAACGTTCCGATCATCTATTTCTCGGTGCAGTGGTGGAACACCTTGCACCAGGGGGCCTCGGTGAGCCTCACCAAAGCCCCGTCGATGGCGACCACCATGCTCACAGGGATGCTGGTCATGGCGCTCGCCT
>JAEZVV010000030.1 GCA_023443095.1 Pseudomonadota bacterium | reverse complement strand
GCTTGCGGCCCCGGCGCCGGCGGCAGTGCGGAACACGCGACCAACAGCAAGGCAAGGCCGGCCACGGCCAAGCGGCTCATTTCCCCCCCAAAGAGCGGGTGGTCTGCAACGCGGCGTCAAAGGCCTTGAGGTCGTATTCGCCGAAAATCATGGTCCGCCGCAGCATGAAGGGGTAGGCATAAAACGCGTTGCCGCCCGGGTTGACGGTGAGCCCCAGACTCTGCCCGGCCGCCTGCAGTCGCTCGACCACAAGCGCGTTGGCGTCACCGAAGGGATAGGCGTAGTAGGCCGGCGCCGCTCCCAGCTGGCGCGTCAGGACATCACGCGGCGAACGGATCTCGCCGTCGAGCCGGCTGCGGTAGTCCTTGTCGGACTCGCCCGGCAGCCGCAACACCAGGTTGGCGTGCGACTTTGAATGGAGCTGGAAGTCGGCCAGGCCCGAGCGCGACATTTCCCGGATCTGCTCCCAGCGCAGCGCGTCGCCGCCGCCAAGAATGTCGGTATAGAGAAAGAAGGTCGCCGGCACCCCGTACTTGCGCAGCAAGGGATAGGCGTATTGCCAGGCCGAGCCGTGGCCGTCGTCGAAAGTGATGACCACCGTCTTGCGCGGCAAGGCGCGGCGGCCCTGGAGAAACTCGGCCAAATCGGCCAGGCGCGCGACCCGGTAGCCGTTTTTCTGGAGGTACGCGAGTTGCGCCTCGAAAGCCTCGGGCGTGACCGTCATGCGGCTCGCCTTGTAGCCAAGGCGGTGGTAGGTCAGCACCGGGACCAGTTGCAGCTCGGCGCCGACCCCGCGCGGATTGACCGCCACCAGCGGCACCACCAGCGCCTGCCCGGGCGAGGCTTCCGAAACGCCATTGAACTCGGCAATCTCCCAGGCACGCGCCGGGTCGCCCAGGAAGCGGCGCGCGATCACGGCCAGCGAATCCTGGGGACCGGGCAGGACGATCAGCCGACGCTCGTCGCGCGCGAGGACTGCTCCGGTCGAGCCCGCCGACTCCGGCGCAACCACCGCAGGCGGCGCGGCGCAAGCTCCCAGCAGCACGGCGAACACGGCCAGGACCCACTTCACACGCGGTCTCCCGCGGCTGGTTTGGTCTCGGCGGCGCTGCGCTCCAGGGCTTCGGCCAGGCTATCGAAACTGCGGTAGACCTCGCCGAACTCGTCGCCTCGGCGCTCGGCGATCCGGTAGCCGTAGCGTCCCGCCGCCAGCTCGCCCAGCGATTCGCGCAGCAGCCGCAGCGGGCGCGAATAGCGCTCGACCAAGGCGTAGGTGGCGAAACCCACCGTCGCCACCGTCACCGCCGCCAGCAGGAACAGCAGCCAGCGAGTCTGGCGGCGGGCCGCGGCGAGCGGCGCCTCGGGCACTTCCATGCGCACCAGCCCCAGGCGTTTGGTCTGGAAGCTCACCGGGGCTTCGAACGCGAAAACCGGTTCGCCGCCGGACTCGATCCGCTCGACCCTCACTCCGGCAGTGTCGGCCAGCAGCTCGCCGGCCACGGGCGGCGCCGCCTGCCCCACCCGTGCCGGGTCGGTACTGACCCGCACGCGGCCTTCGCGGTCGATCACGCTGATCGACGGCAGCTCGAGCGCGCGGGCAGCCTCCTGCACAAACACGTCGATCCCGACCCAATCGTCCGACAGCGCCGGCTGTGCGCTTTCGACCGCAATCATCTTGGTGAGCGAAGCGCCCTGCCCCAAGGCCTGGACCAGCATCGCCTGGTACTGGCGCTGGATCACGAACGCGGAGGTGATGCCCATGGTCAAGGCCACCAGGGCCGCCATCGCCAGCGCCAGCTTGAACTTGAGGGGAATCCGGCGCGGGTGGCCGCTGCGGTCGGCGTCTTCGTCGAGCTCGGCCAGGACCTTGCGCAAGGCCGACGCGGCTTCGGCGCCGCTGGAAAAGCGCCCCGCGGGCGACTTCTTCAGACAGCGTTCGACCACTCGGCGCAAGGCGGGCGGGGCGTCGGGCCGCAGCTTGGCCAGGGGCTCGGGTTCGCTGCGCGCGATCCGCAAAGCCAGCGTCACCATGCTGTCGGCCTCGAAGGGACGGCGGCCGGCGAGCAGCTGGTAGAGCACCACTCCCAGAGAAAACAGGTCGGAGCGGCCGTCGACCTTCTCGCCCGTGGTCTGCTCGGGCGACATGTAATGCGGCGTGCCGAGCACGGCACCCATGCGGGTGCGATCGCCCATCTCGCGGCCTTCCATGTGGGCGATGCCGAAGTCGGCGACCTTGACCCGGCCATCGTTGAGGCGCAGCAGGTTCGAAGGCTTGATGTCGCGGTGGACGACCCCGTGCTGGTGCGCGTAATCGAGCGCTTCGGCGACCTGGATGCCGATGTTGACCACCTCGCGCACCGGCCAGCCGGCGCCAGGCTTGAGCTGGTCCGACAGCGGCCCGCCGGCGAGCAGTTCCATCGCGATATATGGACGGCCCTCGATCTCGCCCACGTCGTAGACGGTGACGATATTGGGATGCGACAAGGCGCCTGCCGCCTTGGCTTCGCGCAGGAAACGCTGGCGGTACTCCGAGTCGATGCAGAGGTCGGCATGCAGGAACTTGATCACCAGCGCCCGCCCTATCCCCGGGTCGTAGGCCTTGTAGACCGTGGCCATCGCACCTTCGCCGAGCTTGCCCACCACCTGGTAGCGGCCGACTTCGCGCGCCGGCAGCACCTCGCCTGCCACCGGCACCCGGCCCGCGGCCCGGCCCGGCAGCGAATGGCCGACCGAGGACTGCCCGGCCGGCACGGCCGAGACCTGGGTGCGGTCGGGATCGGCCGCGGGACCGTCGCCGCCGTCGGCCTCAGCCATGCCGGGCCGCGTCCTGCGCGTCGAGCAGCCGCAGCAGATAGGGCAGCTGGGCCTCGGTCGCCCGCTCGCCGTCGGCGATGATCGCCGGGATCTTGCTGGTGTCGAACAGCCGGATCCGCTGCGAAAACTCGGGAATGATGGGAATCACCTCGGCGTGGTGAGCCTGGGCATGGAACGAGAACTGGCTCTTCAGGAGGTTGTTGCTGAGGATCGAGC
>JAEZVV010000189.1 GCA_023443095.1 Pseudomonadota bacterium | reverse complement strand
TTCGAGTCGAGCTGGCAGCGCTGGTCCGAGCTCAAGTCCGCAGTGAGTGCGGCGATCGTCGGCGCGGGCGGAACCATCAGCCACCAGCACGGCGTGGGCAAGGACCATGCGCCCTGGCTCGCCGCCGAAAAAGGCGGGGCGGGGCTGGGAGCGATCGCCGCTGCGATTCGCCACTTCGACCCCGAAGGCCTGATGGCAAGCGGCAATCTGGGGAGTGAATTCGCATGAGCGCGGCGCCGAGCCGGGCGCAGCGCCTGGCCGCGCTGCCGGCCGACGTCGACCTGCTGGTGGTGGGCGGGGGCATCACCGGCGCCGGCATTGCGCTCGAAGCGGCCCGTCGCGGCGTGCGGGTGTTGCTGGCCGAGGCGCGCGATTTCGCCTGGGGCACGTCGAGCCGGTCGTCCAAGCTGGTCCACGGCGGGCTGCGTTACCTCAAGCAAGGCCGGCCCGGGCTCACGCTCGAGTCGGTGCGCGAGCGCCAGCAGCTGCTGCGCGACGCCCCCGGCCTGGTCGAGCCGATTCGTTTTCTGCTGGCCGACTACCCCGGCCGCAAGCCCGGGCGGCTGATGCTGCAGCTGGGCCTGGCGATCTACGACCGCTTTGCCGGCTCTCGCAGCCGCGCCTGGGTGGGAGCGGCCGAGGCGCTGCGGCTTGCGCCCGGAATCGACGCGGCGGGCCTGCGCGGCGCCAGCCTCTACCAGGACGCGAGCACCGACGACGCGCGCCTGGTCCTGCGCGTGCTGCAGGAAGCGCAGGCGAGCGGCGCCACCGTGCTCAACCATCTGCGCGTCGTCGACTGGCAACGCGATAAAAACGGCCTGGTCGAGGGCGCCCGGCTGGAGCCGGCCGAAGGCGGCGAGCGCAGCGTCCGGGCGCGTTGCGTGATCGCCGCCACCGGGGTCTGGGCCGACGAGCTGCGCGCACGCCTGGACGGGCGGCCCCGGCTGCGGCCGCTGCGTGGCAGCCACCTGCTGCTGCCGGGCTGGCGCCTGCCGCTGGCGCAGGCGGTGGCCTTCTTCCACCCTGCCGACGGCCGCCCGGTGTTTGCCTATCCCTGGGAGGGCAACACCCTGGTCGGCACCACCGACCTCGACCACGAGGGCCTGGCCGACGAGCCGGCGATCTCCCAAACCGAGGTCGACTACCTGGTTGCCGCCCTGCGCCACCAGTTTCCCGGACTCGAACTGTCGGCGGGAGACGTGATCTCGACCTGGGCCGGGGTGAGGCCGGTGGTCGATGGCGGCCGCCGCGGCGCGCCGTCGGAGGAAGCGCGCGACCACATCGTGCTCGAGGATCACGGCCTGATTTCGGTCACGGGCGGCAAGCTCACCACCTTCCGCCGCATTGCCCAGGACACGCTGGCGCGTGCCGCGCCCCGATTGCCGAGCCTGCGCGCCAGCACCGGCGAGGCGATCCTGCCGACGCGCCCCCTGAGGGCGGCCGAGCTGTCGCCCCTGCCCGCCGCTTTGCGCCCGCGTTTCGCGCGCCGACTGGTCGGCCGCTACGGCGAGCAGCTGCCGGCGCTGCTTGCCCAGGCACGGCCAGAAGAGCTGGCGCCGGTGGCGAGCAGCGACACCTTGTGGGCCGAGCTGCGCTGGGCGCTGCGGCACGAGCAGGTGGTCCATCTCGACGACCTGCTGCTGCGCCGGACCCGGCTGGGGCTGGTGCTGCGCGCGGGCGGCGCCGAACTGTTGCCCGACATCGAAGCGATGGCGACCGAAGAACTGGGCTGGGACGGAGCACGCTGGGCCTTCGAAGCCGAGCGGTACGGAGCGCTGATCGAGTCCTGCTACCGGGCGCCGCGGCCGTGAGCGCGGGTTCGACCGATCAACTGCTGCTGGCTATCGACTGCGGCACGCAAAGCGTGCGCGCCCTGCTGTTCGACCTGAAGGGCAATCTGATCGGTCGTGCGCAGGAGGTCTTCGACGACTACCGAGCGCCCGAGCCCGGCTGGCTCGAACACGAAGGCGAAGCCTTCTGGCAGGCGAGCGCGTCCTGCTGCCAGTCGCTGTGGCGGCAGAACGCCGCCTGGCGTTCGCGGGTGAGCGGCGTTGCCGTCACCACCCAGCGCGGCTCGCTGCTGCCGGTCGACGCGAGCGGCGCGCCGCTGCGGCCGGCGATGATCTGGCTCGACCGCCGCCGCGCCACCCGGCTGCCGCCGATCCCGCCTTGGTGGCGCGCCGCGTTCCGTCTCGCGGGCGTGGCCGACACCGTGCAGAGTTTCCGCCAGGAAGCCGAAATCAACTGGATCGCCGAACACGAGCCGGCGCTACACGCCGCCACCCACAAATACCTGTTGGTTTCGGGCCTGATCTACCACCGGCTCACCGGGCGTTTTGCCGATTCGGTCGGCTCGCTGGTCGCCTACCTGCCTTTCGACTACAAACGCCAGCGCTGGGCCGGCCCCTACGACTGGAAGTGGCAGGCGCTCGCGGTCCGGCCCGAGCAGCTGCCCGAGCTGCTGCCGGTGGGCTCGGAGATCGGCCGCGTTGGCGCGACCGCGGCGCAGGCCACGGGCATCGCAGCGGGAACGCCGGTGATCGCCGCCGCCGCCGACAAGGCCTGCGAGATCCTGGGCGCGGGCGCGCTGGCGCCGCACGTGGGCGCTCTCTCCTACGGCACCACCGCGACCATCAACATCACCAGCCCGCGTTACCTCGAGGCCACGCCCTGGGTCCCGCCCTACCCGGCGGCGGTGCCGGGGCAATACAGCTGCGAGGTGCAGATCTTCCGCGGCTACTGGATGGTGAGCTGGTTCAAGGAGCAGTTCGGCCACCCCGAACGCATGGCGGCCGAGGCCGCGGGGGTGCTGCCCGAGTCGCTTTTCGACGAGCTGGTGGCGACGGTGCCGCCGGGGGCGATGGGGCTGATGCTACAGCCCTACTGGAGCCCGGGGATCCGCCAGCCGGGGCGGAACGCCAAGGGGGCGGTGATCGGTTTTGGCGACGTGCACCCCCGCGCCCACCTGTACCGGGCGATCCTCGAAGGTCTGGCTTATGCGCTGCGCGAGGGGCGCGAGCGGATCGAGGCGAGGTCTCGCACCCGCATCACCGAGCTGAGGGTCTCGGGCGGCGGCTCGCAGTCGGACGCGGCGATGCAGCTCACCGCCGACGTCTTCCGGCTGCCGACGCTGCGCCCGCACACCCACGAGACCTCGGGCCTGGGGGCGGCGATCGACTGCGCGGTGGGGCTGGGGCTCTACCCCGACTTCGATTCGGCGGTGGTCGCCATGACCCGGGTGGGCCGGGTCTTCACGCCGAACGCGGTCAACGCCGATCTCTACGACCAGCTCTACGAGCGGGTCTACCAGCGGCTTTACGCGCGGCTTGCGCCGCTCTACGCGGAGATTCAAAGAATCACCGGCTACCCCCGCCACGATTGAGCGGGAGTGGCCGGTGCGGCGCCAGCATCAGCCGGCCTTGGCTTCCAGAGCGAGCGCGACGCACTTGCGTGCGAGCACTGCGGTGGGGTCGACCATCGCCACATGTTGACCGGCGATCTCGAAGTCGTCGCATTCATCAAGAATCAGCGGCAGCTCGGTGCAGCCGAGGATCAGCACTTGCGCGCCTTGCTCACGCACCAGGTACTCGGCGCCAGCGAGCAGGTCGTCGCGGCACTGGCCGTCGGTGAAGCCCGCCTTGGCACCCTTTTCGCCGTAGATCGCGTTCATCACTCGGGCCTGCGCCGCTTCGTCGGGAGTGACGAGCGTCATTCCCATCTTGTCGGCGAGCTCGTGATAGATGCGGGTGGCGATGGTGCCGCTGGTGGCCATCAGGCCGACCCGAACATCCTTGCCCCAACGCTCGGCAATTGCCTCGAGCGTGGCGCGCTGCATGTTGATGAAGGGAATGCTCAGGTAAGGCTGGATGCGGTCGATGAAGGCGTGCGCGGTATTGCACGGAATCACGATCGCGTCGGCGTCGTCGGCCTCGAGCCGCTTGCACGCGGCGTACATCGCCACCGTGGGGTCGACCCCGGTGCCCAGCAGATTGGCGGTGCGGTCGGGGATCTGCGGGTTCTGCTCGATCACGACCTTGATGTGTTCCTGGTCCTTGCTCGCCGGGGTGGCGCGCACGATTTTGTCGAGCAGGTCGACCGTGGCCGCGGGGCCGAGGCCGCCGATCATGCCGATCTTGAACGGGCGCCGGCTGGGCGACAGCGTGGCCTCGAGCGCGTAGCGGGCGTAGATCTCGTTGCAGTCGAGCACGGGCAGGCCGCGCGCTTGCAGGTCCTGGGCGGCGAGGGCGATTTCCGAGAAGCCGGGAACGATCACTTCGGCGCCGGCTTCGCGCAGGTGTTGGCAGGCGGCGGCCAGTGCTTCGAGCGCCGGGCCGTGCAGGTGGCCGGCTTTCAGGCCGCGTTCGCCGTAGATCGCCGCCATCACCGAGTGGGCCTGGACTTCGTCGCTGGGGAACACGAGTTCGTGGCCGGTGCCGGCAAAACGCTTCTGGAAGAGCTGCTTGCGGCGCACCAGGTCCGAGGTCAGCACGCCCAGCTTGGCGCCGGGGTGGTGGCGGGCGAGGTGGGCGATCAGGGCGTCGAAGAGGTCGACCACCGGGGTGCGCAGTTCGGTGGTCAGTTCGTCGAGGAAGCTGTGCGACAGGAAGCAGGGCAGCAGCACCGAGTCGACCTTGCGTTCGCCGAAACGCTTGAGCATGTCGTAGACGTAGAGCTTGCGGCCGGCCAGGCGCGCGTCTTCGTTGCCGGGCAGGCCGGCTTCCTCGAAGGCGTGTTGTTCGAAGATCGCGTCGACCAGGTCTTCGCCGTGGGCGGTGGGGGTGGCGCGCAGGAGCTTGAAGAAAAGATCGGCGGCGGCGAGGGCGCCCAGGCCGCCGATCACGCCGATCGAGCGGCGCGGAGAACGTGACTGCATATCGTTGATGCCGGAACCACGAGAGAGGGACCTCCATCTTGGCACCGACGCAGCGCGACCGGGCCTCGGGGAATCCCGTTTGTCGTCGGCCGGCCTTGCCCGGCGTCAGACCCCGGGACCGGGGTCTGCGGGAAAACCGCGGGCGGCGACTGGCGTCGCCCGGCTCACTTGGCCGCGGGACGGGCTTCCCAGCCGTCGTAGCGGCCGCCGTGTTTGGCCGCGGCCGCGTTCATCGCCTGGGTGGCGCCGCGGACGTTGTCGATCGACAGCGGCATTTTGCGCGCGAGGATCAGCACCCACGGCCCGCCCTTGGCGCTGGCTTCGGTGCGCACCGCGGTGAAGCCGGCGGCGAGCAGGTCCTTGCGTGCGGCCTTGGCGGCGGCCTCGGTCGGGAAGTTCGAGAAATAACGCACGTCGTGGACCTGGCCGAGATCGCCGCCCTTGCGCCTCAGCGATTCGAGCGTCTGCATGTCGGCCATGTCGGCCGCGGTATGGCCCTTGGCCGCCGGCGCGGCGGGCGGGTTGGCGGCGGCCGGCGCGGCCAGGGCGCAGGCGAGGAGCAGTGCGGCAAGCGGGCGTAGCGGAGCGGGCATGGCGGCGGGCGGCGGCAGGAAAAACGCGATCTTGCCGCATGGCAAGCCCGGCCGGCCCGGCGACATCAAGCGCAGGCAAGACCTGTCGGCCGGGCGCCACAGCGAACCGCGCCAGGCCCGCCTAGAT
>JAEZVV010000107.1 GCA_023443095.1 Pseudomonadota bacterium | reverse complement strand
CGGTTTTCAAACGCGTCGACGCCATCACCACGATCTGCGAAGGCCTGCGCGCCGACATCGCCGCGCGCGGCATTGCGGCCGACAAGATCACCGTCATCCCCAACGCCGTCGACCCGGGCGAGTTCCGCTTCGGCCTGGCGCGCGATGAAGCCCTGGCCGCCAGCCTGGGTCTGGCGGGCGCGAGCGTGATCGGCTTTCTCGGCAGCTTCTACGCCTACGAAGGGCTGGACCTTCTGATCGCCGCCTTGCCGCAGGTGCTCGCAGCCCGCCCCGAGGCGCGCCTGCTGCTGGTGGGCGGCGGCCCGCAGGAAGCGGCGCTGCGCGCCCAGGCCCGGGCGGCTGGTTTGGCCGACAAGGTGCTCTTCGTCGGCCGCGTTCCGCACAGCGAGGTGCAGCGGTATTACGGCCTGGTCGACGTGCTGGCCTACCCGCGCCATCGCATGCGCCTGACCGATCTCGTCACCCCCTTGAAGCCGCTCGAGGCGATGGCGCAGGGCCAGCTGCTGGTGGCGAGCGACGTCGGCGGCCATCGCGAGCTGATCCGCGACGGCGAAACCGGCTGTTTGTTCGAAGCCGGTTCGGCGCCGGCGCTGGCGCAGGCGATCCTGCGCATGCTGGCCGAACGCGAACGCTGGGCCGAGATCCGCGCCGCCGGCCGCCGCTTCGTCGAAACCGAACGCACCTGGGCGGGCAGCGTCGGCCGCTACCAGCCGGTGTTCACCGCGCTCACCCGCAGCGCGCTGAGGCCGGCGTGACCCGTTCCAGCCAACTCGCCGGGCTCAAGATTGCCCTGGTGGGGCCGCTGCCGCCGCCCGCTGGCGGCATGGCGACCCAGACCGCCCAGCTCGACCGCTTGCTGCGCGCCGCCGGCGCCGAGGTGAGGCTGGTGCAGGTCAACGCGCCGGTCCGCCCCGCCTGGCTGGCCGGGGTGCGCGGTCTGCGCGCCGGCGCCCGGCTCCTGCCGTATTCGGCCCGGCTGTGGAGCGCGGCGGGCTGGGCCGACGTCATACACGTGATGGCCAACTCCGGCTGGTCGTGGCACTTGTTCGCGGCGCCGGCGATCCGCATCGCCGCCGCGCGCCGCTGCCCGGTGGTGATCAACTACCGCGGCGGCGAAGCCGGGGCTTTCCTGGCGCGCTCGGCAGCGCGGGTGCTGCCGGTGCTCAGGCAGGCGCAGGCCCTGGTCGTGCCCTCGGGCTTCCTGCAGCAGGTTTTCGGCCGCCACGGCATGGCCGCGACCGTGGTCCCCAACATCGTCGACCTGGAGCGCTTCCATCCGTCGAGCACGCGACTCGCGGCTCGAGCGCCGTTGATCCTGGTGGCGCGCCACCTCGAAGCCATCTACGGCCTCGACACCGCCTTGCGCGCCTTTGCCCGCGTGTTCCAGGAGCTGCCGGCCGCGCGCCTGGTGATCGCCGGCCAGGGACCGGAACGGGACTCGCTGCAGGCGCTGGCAAACCAGCTCGGCCTGGCGACCGCGGTCGAGTTCACCGGCCCGCTCGACCGCGACCAGGTCGCAAACCGTTTGCGCCAGGCGGCGGTGGCGCTCAACGCCAGCCGGGTCGACAACATGCCCAACTCCGTGCTCGAAGCGATGGCCAGCGGCGTGCCGGTGGTCAGCACGGCGGTGGGCGGAGTGCCGTGGGTGGTGCAGGACGGGCGCAGCGCCCTGCTGGTGCCGGCCGACGACGAGGCCGCGATGGCGCAGGCGCTGCTGACGGTGCTGCGCGACCCCGCGCTCGGCGAGTCGCTCGCCGCCGCGGCGCTGGCCGAAGTCCAGGCCTACGCCTGGCCGCAGGTGGAGGCCCAGTGGGCCGCGGTCTACCGCGGCCTTCCCGTCCGTCGGGCCTTGTTGGCGAGGCTTGCATGAGCGGGCTCTATACGCGCCTGGTCGCGGGTCTCGTCTTCCCGCTGCAGGAAAGGCTCAAGCGGCACAGCACAGTGGCCGATTTCCGCTCGCTCGAGGCCTCGCAATGGTGGTCGCGTGCCGACATCGCGGCCCTCCAACTTCAACGCCTGCGGGCCTTGCTGCTGCACGCCGGGCTGCGGGTTCCGTATTACCGCGAGCTTTTCGAGGCACTGGACTTCGACCCCACCGCGGTCCGTTCGGTGGCCGACCTGGAGCGCCTGCCCCTGCTCGACAAGGCCACGATCCGCGCCCACACCGAAGGACTCAAGGCCGAGGGCGCGACCGGACTGGCGCGTTTCAACACCGGCGGCTCGAGCGGCGAACCGCTGATCTTTTTCATAGGCCGCGAGCGGGTCAGCCGCGACGTCGCGGCCAAGTGGCGCGCCACCCGCTGGTGGGGCGTCGACATCGGCGACCCCGAGGTGGTGGTGTGGGGTTCGCCGATCGAGCTGCACGCCCAGGACCGCGTGCGCGGCCTGCGCGATGCGTTGATGCGCACCGAGCTGCTGTCGGCCTTCGAGATGTCCGAAGCCAAGCTTGACCACTTCGTCGCCCGCATTCGCGCGCGCCGGCCGCGCATGCTGTTTGGTTACCCCTCGTCGCTCGCCAAGATCGCGGCCCACGCCGCGGCCCGCGGCATCCGGCTCGACGATCTGGGCGTCAAGGTGGTTTTTGTCACTTCCGAGCGGCTTTACCCCGAACAGAGGGCGGCGATCAGCCGGGCTTTCGGCTGCCCGGTCGCCAATGGTTACGGCGGGCGCGACGCCGGCTTCATCGCCCACGAGTGCCCGGCCGGTCGCCTGCACCTCACCGCCGAGGACATCGTGGTCGAGATCCTCGATCCGGACGGCCGCCCGGTGCCGCTCGGGCAGGCGGGCGAAATCGTCGTCACCCACCTGGCCACGAGCGATTTCCCCTTCATCCGCTACCGCACCGGCGACATCGGCGTCCTGAGCGACGAGGCCTGTGCCTGCGGCCGCGGCCTGCCGCTCCTGGCCGAGGTCCAAGGCCGCAGCACCGATTTCGTGGTGGCGGCCGACGGCACGGTGATGCACGGCCTGGCCCTGGTCTACATCCTGCGCGACCTGCCGGGGGTGAAGCAGTTCCGCATCGTCCAGGAAACGCTGGACTTGACCCGGGTCGAACTGGTGGCGGACCCCGGGCAGGATCCCGTAAGGGATTCCGCTATCGTTTCGGCTTTCAGGCGCCGTCTAGGGCCTTCGGTCGAGGTCCGGATCGAGCCGGTCGAGGCCATCGCTCCCGAGCGTTCCGGCAAATACCGCTACGTCCAGAGCAAGGTGTCGGCCCGGGCGACGCCGCCGCAGGATCCCGTTTCAGCCACAGAAGCTCATTCATGAAAATCACTGTCATCGGCACCGGCTACGTCGGTCTGGTCACTGGCGCCTGTCTCGCCGACGCCGGCAACGAAGTCCTGTGCATCGACATCGATGCTGACAAGGTCGAGCGCCTGCGCGCGGGCCAGATCCCGATCCACGAGCCGGGGCTTGACGCCGTGGTGGTCAGCAATGCCAGCGCCGGCCGCCTGCTTTTCTCGACCCGCTACGAAGACGCGGTGGCGCACGCCGACCTGATCTTCATCGCCGTCGGCACGCCCTCGGGTGAAGACGGCTCGGCCGACCTCTCGCATGTGCTCACCTGCGCGCGCGAAATCGGCCGCTCCATCACCCGCGACACCCTGGTGGTGGTCAAGTCGACGGTGCCGGTGGGCACCAACGACCGGGTGCGCGCCGCCCTGGCCGAAGAAATCGCCAAACGCGGCGTCGCCGTGCGCGCCACCACCGCCTCCAACCCCGAGTTCCTGAAGGAAGGTTTCGCGGTCGAGGACTTCATGCGCCCCGACCGCATCGTGGTCGGCATCGACGACGCCCACAGCGCCGAGGTGATGCGCCAGCTCTACGCCCCTTTCAACCGCTACCGCGACCGCCTGGTCTTCATGGACGTGCGTTCGGCCGAGTTCACCAAATACGCCGCCAACTGCATGCTCGCGGTGCGGGTCTCGTTCATGAACGAGATGGCCAACCTCGCCGACCGCCTGGGGGTCGACATCGAAGCGGTGCGTTACGGCATCGGCTCGGACCCCCGCATCGGCCCGCTCTTCCTTTACGCCGGGGTTGGCTTCGGCGGCTCGTGTTTCCCCAAGGACTTGCGCGCCATGATCCACACCGCGCGCGAAGTCGGGCATCCGGCCCAGCTGCTTGAATCGGCGGTCGAAGTGAACCTGCGCCAGCGCCGTGTGCTGGCCGACAAGATCCTTGCCTTCTTCGGCGGCACGGCCGCCGGCAAGACGGTCGCCCTCTGGGGCCTGGCGTTCAAGGCCAATACCGACGACATGCGCGAGGCTTCGAGCCTGGCGATCATCGACGCTCTCACGGCTGCCGGCGTCAAGGTCGTGGCCTACGACCCGGTGGCGATGGCCAACGCCCGCCAACTGCTGGTCGACAATCCGGGTGTGAGTTTCGCCGCCAGCGCGCGCGAAGCCGTCGCCGGCGCCGACGTGTTGGCGGTGGTGACCGAGTGGCGCGAGTTCCGCAGCCCGGACTTCTCGCATCTTGCCGCCACCCTCAAGTCGGCGGCGGTGTTCGACGGCCGCAACCTCTACGACCCGGCCGCGGTGCGCGCCGCCGGCCTGGCCTACCACGGCATCGGGCGGCAGGGCTGATGTCGCTGCCCCTGGTCTCGGCCGCTTGGCCCGGCGCGCCGTTCCGCCGTGCGGGCGAGGGCTGAGCCATGGGCGGTTCGTTCGAGGAAACCTGGCGCCGCCGCTTCGAGAACTTCGGCCGCGCTGCCAGCGACGACGCCGGCATCGCCGGCTGGTCGGCCAACGGCTTGGCGACGCGGCTGCGGGCGTTCGAACGCGCCTTCGGCGCGACGCGCCTCGACGGCCAGACCTGGCTCGACGTCGGCTGCGGCGCCGGCACCTATTCGCGCTGGCTGGCCGCTCGCGGGGCGGCCGTGATCGGGCTGGATTATTCGCAGCCCAGCCTGGCCAAGGCGGCGCGCCTGCCGGGCAATGCGGGCATCGCTCTGGCGAGCGCCGACGCCACCCGCCTGCCGCTGCCCGCGGCCTGCGCCGACGGCGTTCTCCTGTTCGGCGTCCTGCAGGCGCTGTCATCGCCGGCGCCGGCCTTGGCCGAGCTGCGCCGGGTGCTGCGCCCGGGCGCCGAGCTGTGGCTCGACGCGCTCAATG
>JAEZVV010000132.1 GCA_023443095.1 Pseudomonadota bacterium | reverse complement strand
GGGCGATGCAGGGCACGCTAGTCGTGTTGCTGCTCCTTCTGGCCGCGGGTTTTGCCATCAATGTCGCCGACAACCTCGAAGCGCGGAACATCCGCTCGGGCTTCGGCTTCCTCTCCGACCGCGCCGGTTTCGACATCGGCGAAACGCTGATCGAGTTCTCCTCGGCCGACAGCTACCTGCGCGCCTTCGCCACCGGCATGCTGAACACGCTGCGCGTGGCCGCGGCCGGCATCATCGCGGCTACGGTGCTCGGCGTCGCGGTCGGCCTGATGCGGCTGTCGCGCCACCCGCTGGTGTCCTTCCTGGGCGGGGCCCACGTCGAGGTCTACCGCAACATTCCGCTGATCATTCAACTGCTCGCGATCTACCTGGTCGTGACCGAACTGCTGCCCGACGCCACTTCGGCGATCCACCTGGACAACTGGTTCATGCTGTCGAAGGCCGGCCTGCAGATCGCCGTGCCGCTGCGCGGCCAGCTCGCGGTCCTGGTCGCTCTGGGCGTGGCCGTGGTCGCCACCTGGGCCGTGCGACGCCATCTGCTCGCCCGCATCACCTCGCTCGGCGCCAACAGCCTGGGCCTGGCCTCGGGGCTGGCCGCCGGCTTGGTGGCCTGGCTTGCCGTCGGTGCCTGGTTGGGCTGGTCGCAGCCTCATCTCGAGGGGTTCGGAATCGAAGGCGGCGCTTCGCTCACACCCGAATTTCTCGCTTTGTGGCTGGGGCTGACGCTCTTCAGCTCGGCTTCGATCGCCGAGATCGTCCGTGCCGGCGTCACCGCCGTGCCGCGCGGGCAATGGGACGCGTCGCTTGCGCTCGGCATGAGCCGCGGCCAGGCGGTGAGCTACATCATTTTCCCGCAGGCGCTGCGCCTGGCGATTCCACCGCTCGCCAGCCAGTTCATGAACCTGACCAAGAATTCGTCGCTCGCGGTGATCATCGGCTACCCGGACCTGGTCTCGATCGGCAACACCTCGATCAACCAGAACGGCCAGGCGCTGGAAGTGATCCTCATCATCATGGCGGTCTACCTGACGCTCAACCTCGCGATCTCGGCGGTGATGAACACGATCAACGCCCGCGTCACGAGTGCGCCGAGGTAAAGCCATGAGCACCACCACTCTCGCTCCGTCGGCCAGCTTGCTGACCCGGCTCCGCAGCCGCTTCTTCTATTCGCCCGGCGCCGGCATCGTCACCCTGGTGACGGCCGCCGTGCTCGGCTTTATCACCGCGCGCCTGGTCGGCTGGGGCGTGACCGACGCGGTCTTCGCCCCCGATTACAACGCCTGCCGTGCCAGCGGCGGCGCCTGCTGGGGTTTCATCGCCGAGAAGTGGCGGCTGATCCTGTTCGGCCGCTACCCCTTCGAGGAGCAATGGCGGCCGGCGATCGCGGTCACGGCCATCGTCGCCATGCTGCTGGTCTCGGCCTGGCCGGGCTTGTGGAACCGCCGCGGCGCGCGCCTGATCGCGCTGGGCTGGGTTGCCGCTTTCACCGTCTTTTTCGTGCTGATGCACGGCGGCGTGGCCGGGCTGTCCAAGATCGAAACCGATCGCTGGGGCGGCCTGCCGCTCACCGTGATCCTGACCCTGATCGGCATGACGGCGTCGGCGCCAATCGGCATCGCGCTGGCGCTGGGCCGACGCTCGCAGCTGCCGCTGGTGCGCGCCCTGTCGATCGGCTACATCGAACTGGTGCGCGGCGTGCCACTGATCACGGTCCTGTTCGTGGCGACCTTCATCTTTCCGCTGGTGCTGCCGCCGGAATGGCGGATCGACCCCTTCTGGCGGATCGTGATCGGCATCGTCCTGTTCCAGGCCGCCTACATGGCCGAGACCGTTCGCGGCGGCCTGCAGACCCTGCCGCGTGGCCAGTATCTGGCAGCGCAATCGCTGGGCCTGACGTCGTGGCAGATGCAGGCCCACGTGATCCTGCCGCAGGCGCTGGTGGCGATCATCCCGGCCTTCGTCAACAGCCTGCTGTCGACCTTCATGGACACCTCGCTCGTGACCGTGGTCTCGATGTACGACCTCACCGGCAGCCTGCGCCTGGCGCTGGGCGACCCGCAATGGCGAGAGTTCTTCGTCGAAGGCTATTTGTTCATCGCCGCGATCTACTTCGTGGCGAGTTTCGCGATGTCCCGCTACAGCTTGTGGCTGGAAGGCCGCCTCAAGGGCGGCGTCCACCATTGAGCACCAGGCTGCGGGCGCTTTGACGGGCGAACATCGCCGTCAGCGCCGCAAACACCACCTGCACTGCATACAAAGCGAGCCAGGCCGGCAGGATCAGCAGCAGGACCCGCAGGCAGGACGAGGCCAGGCCCCAGTGATCCCAGATCACGGGGCCGGTCATCCATTCGAAGGCGATCGCCGCAGGCAGTAGGTAGCGAAACATATCGGTGTCCTACTCCGGCTATCGGCCGCAGACACCCCGGACTTGAGTGCTTATCGTCCCGCGCCTGGCCGCGGGGCTCTGCGTCCCCGCACCGGCCGGCTTCGCGCACGACGACTCCGGGCGGCTTTCCCGGCCTGCGGCGCCAGAGGTAAAGTGGGGCCATGAAGATCCACGAGCACCTCATCTCGATCAACCCGGCCGACGAGCCCGGCGCCTTCGCCCTGACCCGCGCCCAGGTCTGGGCCGGGCTGGTCTTGCGCGCCGAAGACCCGGCGCAGTTCGTCTTCGGCCTCGAACGCAGCAGGATCCTGGGCCGGATCGAAGCCGATGGCCGAATCGAACTCGAACGCGAACTCGATTTCGGCAATTTCTCGGTGCGTGACCGCGTCCACCTGCTGCCCGAGATCGAAAGCCGCACCGAAGTCACCGCCTCCGACCTGTGGCCGGCCAGCTCGATGACGATCCGCATCGAGGAACCGGAACCGGGCCGGCTGTTCCTGCGCTTCGTCTACCAATCGAATGAAGGCGAGCCGCAGACCGAGTTCGACACCATGAGCCTCGGCTTGCGCCGCCAGGCCTACGAGAAGTCCGACCTCGACACGGCCCAGCGCATCCGCCAGCTGGCCGAAGCCGGCGAGCTCGACTCCTGACCCCTGCTCCCCGTCCCAGCCCGGGCGCCGCGGGCAACCCCACCACGCTCGGCCTTCAGCGCTCGCTGGCGTAGACCCAGCCGTCGAACAATCGCCGCGCCGTGCGGTAGAACGCGCCGCGGCGTGCCGCCCAGGTCTCGCCAACACGCTCCACCTCGGCCGCCACTTTCAGCACGCCCGAAGGCATGCCAAGGCGGAGCTCTTCCCCCGGCACGGCGCTGACGCAGCGATTAACCACGCTGCCGGGCAGGCACGCCGCCACCGCCAAACACACCGACGCCGTCAGGGGCAGGGCGCGGTGCGGTTGGCCGCTCGCGATCATGCGCACGGTGAGATCCATCTGCTCGACCGCCAGCGTCCGGCCGTCGAGCGTGGTGCAGGCCTGCGCGGGCGAAACGAAGCCCACCGCCGGCACGCTGAGCCGGGCGCGCGCCTCGGCGTCGGTGGCAGCGATGCCCATGGCCATAGCCGCGGCCGCTCGGATCGCCAGCAGGCGCTCGACCAGCCCAGGGATCTGCTCGATGACCTGCGGCGACTCGGTACCGCTCAGGCCGAGCGACTCGGCTCGCACAAACACGGCAGCCACCGCGGCATCGACCATCGACACCTCGATCGGACCCAGCCCTGGCACCGCCAAGCGATCGGCCGGCCTGCCCGTCGGCAGGAGCCGTCCGGTGATGGCGCCGCCGGGGTCGAGAAAGTCGAGGCGGATCGGGCTGCCGCTGCCCGCCACACCGGGAATGCTCAGCTCGCCCGCTTCGGCGGCGCGGCCGTCCCTCACCCGGAAAGTCGAGCGGATGATCTTGCCGGTGTTGGTGTTGTGGATGTCGACCGTCACCTGCCCGTCAGCATCGGGGCGCGGGCTCACCAGACCTTCGTCGAACGCAAAAGGCCCGATCGCCGCGCTCATGTTGCCGCAGTTGCCGCTCCAATCGACCCGCGCTTCTCCGATCAGGACCTGGCCGAACTGGTAGTCCAGGTCGGCGTCCGCGCGCGACGAAGGCCCCACCACGCAGACCTTGGAAAGCGATGACAGGCCGCCGCCCAAGCCGTCGAGCTGGCGGCCGTAGGGGTCGGGACTGCCCATTGCCGCCAGGAAGAAGCGGTCGCGCTCGCCGGGATCGGCCGGCAGGTCGGCGCGCTTGAACACCAGCCCCTTGCTGGTGCCGCCGCGCATGAAGACGGCCGGAAGCTTGCGCGGGATCACCGGCCGGGCCCGGCTCTCAAGCGCCCGGCTTGATCGCGGCGAGCTTGTTGTCGCCCGCGACCCTCTGCGCGAGCTTCACCGGACTCGCGGTCTCGAGCGGACGCGCCAGCGATTCGGCAATCCTGCGCCGCGCCAGCGTGATCGACGACGTCGCCGCCGCAGCGCCCAGATAAGCGTCCAGGTTGTCGTGTTCCCCGTGCAGGCGACGCACCAGCGGCACGAACAGTGTCACCAGAGCCGGGTCGAACTGGGAGTCGCTCTGCTCGAGGATTTCGCGCAGCGCGTCTTCGCTTGTCCATGCACGGCGATAGTTCTTCTCGTGAGTGAGCGAGTCGTAGACGTCACAGATCGCCACCATGCGCGCCGCCATCGGAATCGCCGACCCCGAAATTCCCTCGGGGTAGCCGCTGCCGTCCCAGCGCTCGTGATGGTGCCGCGCCACCTCTTCGGCCATGTCGGCGTACGAGACCTTGCTCTTGGCGAGAAGGTCGGCACCGGTGGCCGCATGGGTCTGCACGATCGCCCGTTCGCCATCGGTAAGCGGGGTCGACTTCTGCATCACCGAGTCCGGGATCGCCACCTTGCCGATGTCGTGCAGACGAGCTGCCAGTTCTATCGTTTCGCAATAGGACTCGTCTTGACCGCATTCGCGCGCCAGCAGCGCCGTGAGCTTGGCCACGCGATAAACGTGTTCGCCGGAGGGGTCGTCGCGCATCTCGGCGGTGAAAGCCATCTGCTCGAGCAGGTCGCCCTGCTTGGCGCCTGCCGTTTGCTCGGCAAGCTTGCGCTGGAGCTCGTCGTCCTTCGACTCCAGCAAACCTTCGGGGTAGGCGTCGTGTTCGTTGAGCTCGAGCCTCTGGATATGCAGTTCCTGGTGACGAAGAATGTTGTCGTGTTGCGCCCTGCGAATATGAAGCGTCAGTTCGCGGTGCATCGACAAGGCACGGTCGTGGCGGCCCGCTTGTTCGTAGGCCTGAACCAGAGAGAGCAAGGTCTCTCGCAGAGCCGGCTTGACGACTCGGGCCTTCTCAAGCGCAGCAATGCCGCGAGACAGCCCGACATCCTCGTTCCCACGATAGACCTCAACCAACCCCTCGGAGCACGCCGCAGAGATTTCAGCCCGTACCGATCTCGACTGCGAGGCAAATTCCTTTGCAATCTGAGCGCGCTCTGCAGCTTCCTCAACCTCACCGATTGCCAGCAATAGTCGCGTGTATGTTCCCTCGAAAATCACGCGCCCCACGATGTCGGCAGCGCCCGTTGGCGCCGCACTCAGGCCTATCGCATCGCGGATTTTGTCCAACCCCTGGGCATAGTCCTGCGTCTGCAGACAGCAGAGGGCGCTGTTTCCAAGAGCCAGTGCGCGCAACCCTCGCATTTGAGCGGCCCCGACCGCAACACTCGCCGCACGCGCATAGCAGTCTCGCGCATCAGCGTAGAGCGCCGCCTCATAGAAAGCATTGCCGAGGTTGATCCATACCGATGATTTAGCGGTCGAATCCTCCAGTTGCTCTGCACAAGCAAGCGCTTCCGACAGACACCTAATGGCGTCGCCTGAGTTATTGGTCGAACTCAGCACAATTCCCTGCAAGTTCAACGCTCGCCTGAGAAAGGCGACATCCGCGCAATCGCGTGCAAGCATTACTGCAAGGGCCGACGGCTCAACTGCGCTAAAGAGGCTCTGCCCTTGAAGATAGAACTGCTGAGCAATGTCCATAAGACACTGCGCACGCCGAGCAGGGTGAATATTCAGCGGAACCCATCTCAAGCGCTTGAGCGTGTCGTTCAAAAACGCTACGGTGTCGGCACGGGGCTTGGTCAGGTTTGCCTTGAGTTCGGCCTCGATCTCGACAAGCTGTTCTTCAGGGGACAGGGACATAGAAGAGGGCAAAAAAGGGGGCGAAGGATTTTGAAGGCGGGGCGGCGGATTGACTAGCGCCTGTACTGGCGATTTTCAGGGCAAGGTCGGGTCCGGACAATGCGGTTCATCGGATGCAAACACAGCATCCGAACACAAAGAACCCAAAACATACAGCCCTTAGCGGAGCCCCACATGAACGCCAACACCACCATCGAGACCCTGAAGATCAACGCCGACGTCGCCGCCGAGCAGACCGAGGAGACTACGGTCGAATCGCTCTCGATCGCCGAGCTCGACATGATCGGTGGCGGCCAGGTCGTTGCCAGCTTCTATTAAGCCCGGATCCAGGGCCGGCACCCCGAACACTTAAACACCGCCGGTTCGCATTTCCGCTATTGCCCGGACGGCCTAGCTAGCCGCCCGGGCTTTTTTGCGTCTGTCGCGCCGACGCCACGTTCGATACCACGCTTCCGGTATCCAGCCCATTCCTAGGCCACCTGCGGCGCTATTCGTGGCAGCGGCATCGCCGTTGGCGCAGATCCCAGAACGATCTGGCGGTCGACCGCCCGCACGGTTTCGGGGCGGTGGCTGACGATCACCAAGCCCAGACCTTGCGCCCGCAAGCCGGCCGTGATGCTCTGTTCGCGAGCGAGATCGAGCTGGTCGAAGGTCTCGTCCAGGAACAGGATCTGTGGCCGGCGATAAAGCGCCCGCGCCAGCAGGACCCGCACCCGCTGTCCGCCCGACAGCGCCACGCCCAGGCTGCCGACCATGGTGTTGTAGCCCATCGGCAGAGCGGCGATATCGGCCGCGATGCCGGCCAGTTCGGCGGCTTCCCGCACCCGCGCCGGGTCGTGGCCCGGATCGAAGAAGGCGATGTTGTCCTCGATCGTTCCGACAAAAAGCTGGTCTTCCTGCATCACCACGCCGATTCGAGAGCGCCAGTCGGCCCGCTCCCAATCCCGGACGTCGCGGCCGTTGGCCGAGAGCCGGCCTTCGCTCGGTTCGAACAGGCCGGTGAGAACCTTGATCAGCGTGGTTTTGCCGGCGCCGCTGGGGCCGAGGATGGCAACCACCTCGCCGGTCCGGGCATGGAAATCGAGGCCGCGGAAGACGAACCCTTCGACGCCGTAACTGAAGCCAAGATTGCGGCCCGTGATCTCGAAATCGCCGGGAGCGACTTCCCGCGCCGCCGCGGACGGAGCCTCGGGCTCGGCCAGAGCGATGTCGGCGACCCGTTCGGCGTGCAGGTCGAGCATGCGGAACTCGATGCCCTTGTCGACCAGATTGCTGATGCGGTTGATGAACAAGAGCTTGAAGCCCATGAAGGCGAACAACATGCCGACCGAGAACTGGCCGTCGAGCACCAGCAAGGCGCCGAACCAGATCACCACCACGTTCTCGATCCCGAAGATCGCCAGGTTGGCGGCGCGCTGAAGAATCGCAAGCGACTGCACCCGTACTTCGGCATTGGTCTGGGCGACCACGTGGTTGAGGTAGGCGGCGCGGCGCTCGGTCTCCCGCAGATTGAGCTTGATCGCCATCATGCCGCGCAGGGTCTCGATGAAATGCGTGGCCGCTCGCGCTTCGTGAGTCAGGCGTTCGTCGGTGGCGCGGCGCAGGGCGCCATAAAACGCGAAGCGCAGCAAGGCGTAAAGGACGGCAGCGACCAGAACCACGGCCGTCAGCTCGACCGAATAAAAGACCATCACGCCAAGAGTGACCAGCACCATCAGGCCGTCCATCGCGGCTTCGAGGAAGGTGAGGGTGAGCGTGCGCTGGATCGCGTCGACCGAACGGAAACGCGACACGATGTCGCCGATGTTGCGCTTCTCGAACCACGTCAGCGGCAAGCGCGTCAGGCGGGCGAACAAGGTGTCGAGCATCTGCAGATTCATGCGCGTGCTGATGTAGACGCCGAGCCAGCCGCGCAGCGCGGTGATGACCGCGATCGCCAGCGCCAGCCCGGCGAACCCCACCGCCAGCACGGTCAGCAAGTCGCGGTCGCGGGCGATCACCACGCGGTCGACCACGATCTGCAGGAAAAACGGCATCGCGATCGACAGGATTTCCAGCACGCCCGACAGCAGCAGCACCTGCAGCACCGCGCCGCGGGTGCCGGCGGCCGCACCCAGCAACTGCCACGCCGAGACCTTCTCCCGCTCGTCCTTCGGCTCGAAGCCGGCCGCGGGCCATAGTTCCATCGCCACGCCGGTGTAGTGGTCTGAGGCCTGCTGCAGGCCCATACGAACGCGGCCGCGACCGGGGTCGTGCAGCGTGAGCTGCTTGCCCTTCACCTTCGTCAGCACGACGAAGTGGTTCATGTCCCAATGAAGGATCGCCGGCAGCTTGAGGCTGGCCAGGCTCTCGAGCGGAACCTTGACACCGCGAGAGGCCAGGCCAAGCGTTTCGGCGATGCCGGCGATGTGTTTGAAAGTCACACCCTTCATGCTGGGCGAGAGCCGCAAACGCATCGCCGAAAGATCAGTGCGATGGCCGTGGTGGGAGGCGATCATCGCCAGGCAGGCGATGCCGCATTCGGGCGCTTCGCTCTGCAGGATGACCGGGGTCTTGAGTCCGAACATGGGAATCCCGTCAGAGGAGGCGCTGCCTGAGGCCCATCACCGGCTCGAACACCCATTCGAGCACGCTGCGTTTCTCGAGCAGGATGTCGGCACCCAGCAACATGCCGGCGCGCAGCGGAAAAGCTTCGTCGCCAGCGCTCACGTCTTGCCGTTCAAGCTTGACGTCGACCCGGTAGACCGGCTCCTTCACCGTCATCGCACCCAACCGCTCGCCCGGCGCCCACACGGTGCGGCTCACACGCTCGACCGTGCCGCGGTACTGGCCGAAACGCTGGAAAGGAAAGGCTTCGTAGCGCAGCACCACCGCATCGCCCGGCTTGATGAAACCGATCGCCCGCGTCGGCACCAGCAGCTGGGCGTGCAGGCCCCCGCCCTTGGGAACGATGGTCGCCAGCGGCGCGTCGGGCGCGAGCGACTCGCCGCGTACTACCGCGATGTTGGTGACCACGCCGGCCACCGGAGCGCGGATCACGTTTTCGCGTTTGGCCTCTTCCTGCACCAGGCCCTGCTGCAACTCGCTTGCCTGGCGTTTGAGCTGTTCGACCTGGGCGCGGGTCTTGAGGTCTATCCCGGGCAGTTCGGCGCGGGCACTCGAAAGCTCGCGTTCGGTCGCGGCCCGCGCACGTTTGATCGCCTCGAGCTTGACCTGCTGGTCGAGCACCTCGTTGCGCCGCGTCGTCAGCGCGTTTTCCGAAACGAAGCCGCGCTTGAACAGGTCTTCGGTGCGCTGAAACTCGGAGCGGGCGCTCGCGATCCGGGTGTTCTGCAACTTGATTTCACCTTCGAACTGATTGAGCTCGGCCTGGAGGTCGGCAATCCGACGGCGGGCGGCATCGATCTGCTGCGCACCGAGCTGCTCGGTATTGCCCTGCTCGCGCGCCAGCGCCGCCATGCGTTCGTTGAGCTGCGCTTCGACCCGCTCGCCCGCGGCCCCGCCCGAACGAGTGCCTTGGTCGGACGAAAGCTGGACGATCGGGTCGCCGGTGGCCACCTCCTGCCCTTCCTTGACCATCAGCTCGGTGATCGTCCCGGCGGCCGGCGCCAGCAGGCGGGCCGCCCCGGCGTCGAGCGCGAGGAAACCTTCGACCCGCTCGCGCCGTGAGTATTCGCCCCACACCGAAAACGACACCAGGGCCGCGGCAAACAGCACCGCCAAGGCCGTGAACAACCAGAGCGGCACGGGCCGTGCGAGGGAGACCTCGCCCAGCAGTTTTTCGCGCTGGGCATCGATGGCTTGCTGGCGGAAAAGCTTGGACATGGCTGAGCGGCTCGCCGCCGTACGGGGAAGCCCGGATTATGACCGCTGCCGCCGCGCCGCCGCCGTCATACCCCTGGATTTGTCGTTCTAGCGTTGTTTGGCGGGCGCTCAGTCATCCGAACCGGCGCGGTTCATCAACACCGCCGCCAGAATCGCCAGCGCGTTGAGCAGGCCCAGCATCACGAAAGTCTCGTGGAATGCAGCGATCGGGTCGCTCGCATGCGCCGCCAAGCGCCACTCGAGCACGACCCCGACCAGGCTCACCCCTACCGCGCCCCCCAGCTGACGCAGGAGGTTGATCAGGCTCATCGCCTGCGGCACCAGCGTGTTGCTCACACCGACCAGCGCGACCAGGTTGAGCGAAGGCAGGATGCAGCCCAGACCAACCCGCCCCAGCACCGCCAAGCCGACCAGCATCGACAAGGCGGTGCCGATCCCGACCAGGGCCGTGAGCACGAAAGACAGGCTCAGCAGCGCCAGGCCGCCGGTGATGTAGTAGCGACGCGACTCCCGCGTGGCCCAGCGCCCTACCAGCGGGATCACGACCGCCAGCGCGATGCCCGCCGGAAGCAGCACAGCCCCCGCTTGCGAGGCCGGCAGCCGGAGCGCCATCTGCATGAAAACCGGCAGCAGGTAGGTCGATCCGAACAGCGACGCGCCGTAGATGAAGGACACCAGGCCGCCCAGGGCAAAATTTCGGTAAGCAAAAAGGTCGAGCCGCATCAAAGGCGTCGCCTTGCCATGCTGGTGTCGCACCAGCACGGCCAGAACGACCAGGCTCGCCGCCAGCAGGATGCTGCCCCCCACCACACCGCTGCCGTGCAACAGAGCCAGGCCGTTGAGAAGCAGCAGGATGAAACCCGCCGCCAGGCCCAGTCCCAGAACATCGAGCCGGGTGCCATGGGCATTGACCTTGGCTCCGCCGGGCGACGTATGCGGCAGCAGCATCCGCGCCAGCGCCAGAGAAACCAGGCACAAAGGCGCGGCAACGAAGAACACCGCACGCCAGCCGAAGGCATCGACCAGGAAGCCGCCGATGGTGGGGCCGAGCGCGGGCGACAGCACTACCGCAGCGCCGAACCAGCCCATCGCCTTCCCGCGCTCGGCGCTGGTGAAGGCGTAGATGATGATGATCGCCGGGATCGGCTGCAGAACGCCGGCCGCCAGGCCTTCGGCCACCCGCATCGCCATCACCAGCTCGTAGCTGTTGGCCAGGCCGCCGACCACGCTGCCGACCAGCAGCAGCAGGATCGCGCCGATATAGGTGCGGCGGTAGCCGTGGCGCTCGAGCAACCAGGGCGTGAGCGGCATCGACAGCGCCATCGCCGCCATGAACCCCGCGGACAGCCATTGCGCTTTCTCTTGGCCGAGCGAAAAGACGCGGCTGATGTCGGGCACCGCCACGTTGACGATGGTCGATGCCATGACCGATGCCATCGTGCCCAACATCACGGCGATCAGGATGTACCAGCGATACCGCGGGCCGTAGCGAGCGCGGAGTTCGGCAAGAGTGGGGGGCATAGGCAGAAGGGAACGCCGGCACAGAGCCGGTCCGGGCTCGCATTATCTCGCCCGCTGCCGGCCCCGGGCGCGCCAGCGCGGCCCGCCACCGCAGGAACCGCTTGGCGAGTCCGCGCTGTCCGCAAGACCGCGCCGCCGCGCGATCGCTCGCCAGACCCGCGACGAACGCCGGACAGAGCAGCGCCTTGGCAGCCCGGTCAATGCCGTCCCGGCGCTAACCCCGATGCGACGCCGAAGCACCGCACGCGACTGGTTATCATCCGCCCCCTTCGTGTCTCTTCTATCAACGCCCCGCATGACTGGTCTTACTGCTGAAACCGCACTCCGCATCGCCCAGAAAATCGCCGAAGAAATCGGTGCGCGCCCGGCCCAGGTCGTGGCCGCCGCCCAGCTGCTCGACGAAGGTGCGACCGTCCCGTTTATTGCGCGGTATCGCAAGGAAGTCACCGGCGAACTCGACGACACCCAGCTGCGCAACCTGGCTGAACGCCTGGCATATCTGCGGGAGATGGAAGAGCGCCGCCTGGCCATCCTCGAGAGCATCGAGGAGCAGGGCAAACTCACCGACGAGCTGCGCGAGCAGATCCTTGCCGCCGACAGCAAGCAGCGCCTCGAAGACTTGTACCTGCCCTACAAGCCGAAGCGCCGCACCCGCGCGCAGATCGCTCGCGAAGCCGGCCTCGAGCCCCTGGCCGACGCCTTGCTCGCCGACCCCATGCTCAACCCGCAGGAAGAGGCGACCAAGTTCATCGACGCCGAGAAGGGCGTGGCCGACGCCAAGGCCGCGCTCGACGGCGCGCGCGACATCCTGGCCGAACGTTTTGCCGAAGACGCGACCCTGATCGGCAAGCTGCGCGAACACTTGTGGAACGCCGGTTTCATCACCGCCGCCGTGGTCGAAGGCAAGGAGAACGAAGGCGAGAAGTTCCGCGACTACTTCAAGCATTCCGAGCCGATCAAGAGCACGCCTTCGCACCGCGCACTGGCGCTGTTCCGCGGCCGCAACGCGCAGGTGCTGACGCTCAAGCTCACTCTCGACGAAGCGCAGGAAGCCCTGCTGCCTCATCCCTGCCAAGGCATGATCGCGGCACATTTCAACCTGAAAAACCTGGGCCGCCCGGCCGATGCCTGGCTTGCCGACGTCTGCCGCTGGACCTGGCGCGTCAAGGCGCACCCGACGCTCGAGACCGAGTTGTTCCTGCGCGTGCGCGAAGCCGCCGAGACCGAGGCGATCAATGTCTTCGGCCACAACCTCAAGGATCTTCTGCTCGCCGCCCCGGCCGGCAACAAAGGCGTGATCGGGCTGGACCCGGGCCTGCGCACCGGGGTCAAGGTGGCGGTGATCTCGGAGACCGGCGCCGTGCTCGACACCGGCGCAATTTTCCCGCACGAGCCTCGCAACGACTGGGACAAGTCGATCGCCATCCTTGCCGCTCTGGCGGCGCGCCACGGCAGCAAGCTGATCGCGATCGGCAACGGCACCGCCAGCCGCGAGACCGATCGCCTGGCGGCCGACCTGATCAAGCGCCACCCGGAACTCAAACTCACCAAGATCGTGGTGAGCGAAGCCGGCGCCTCGGTCTACTCCGCGAGCGAACTCGCGGCGCAGGAGTTCCCCGACATGGACGTGAGCTACCGCGGCGCGGTCTCGATCGCCCGCCGCCTGCAGGATCCGCTCGCCGAACTGGTGAAGATCGAACCCAAGGCAATCGGCGTCGGCCAGTACCAGCACGACGTCAACCAAACGCAGCTCGCCAAGACCCTGGACGCGGTGGTCGAAGACTGCGTCAACGCCGTCGGCGTCGACCTCAACACCGCCAGCGCGCCGCTGCTTGCTCGCGTCTCGGGGCTGACGCAGAGCGTGGCTCGAGCGATCGTCGAACACCGCGAGAAAAACGGCGCCTTCGCCAACCGCGAAGCGCTGCGCGAGGTGCCGCGCCTGGGCGACAAGACCTTCCAGCTCGCCGCGGGTTTCCTGCGCATTCCCCACGGCGACAATCCGCTCGACGCTTCGGCGGTCCACCCCGAGGCCTACCCGGTGGTCGAGAAGATCGTTGCCAAGACCGGCAAGCCGGTGGCCGAAATCATGGGCAAGCGCGACGTCCTGCGTTCGATCGCGCCCAAGGACTTCACCGACGAGCGCTTTGGCCTGCCCACCGTGCAGGACATCCTGGCCGAACTGGAAAAACCCGGCCGCGACCCGCGTCCCGAGTTCAAGGCGGCGGTGTTCAAGGACGGCGTCGAAAAGGTGAGCGACCTTCTGCCCGGCATGACGCTCGAAGGCGTGGTCACCAACGTCGCCGCCTTCGGCGCCTTTGTCGACATCGGCGTGCATCAGGATGGCCTGGTCCACGTCTCGGCGCTGTCGGAAAAGTTCGTCAAGGACCCGCGCGACGTGGTCAAGGCCGGCCAGATCGTCAAGGTGAAGGTGCTCGAGGTCGACGTGCAGCGGAACCGCATCGCCCTGACCATGCGCATGAGCGACGAGCCGGGTCGCAATACCAGCGGTAGCCGCAGCGAAGGCCGCAACGAGCGGCGCGATGCCCGCAACTACCAGCAGCGCCCGGCGCCGCAACCGACGGGAGCGATGGCCTCGGCCTTCGCCAAGCTCAAGCGTTGATCGCTCAAGCCAACACCGCTGCTTGAACCGCCGCTGCGTCGGGCCTCTAGCCCAACGCAGCGGCGCAGCCCGCGGGCCCGGCCGATACCCGGCCCTGGCCGGGCCAGACCCATCACCTGCGCAAGACCTGCCGGGAGCCGCTCGGCTGCGGCTAACAGGCCGAGTTCAATTGCCGTCAAACCCTGCCACTGCCTCCTGGAAACATCACCCCCGCGCTCTCCATATTTTTCTCCTGCCGCAGCCGCCCGTTGCGCATAACCGGCGTCGGTTGACCACCTCGATCAAAAGCGTTCCCGCGGATTTTCGATTAACCGGGCCGAACCCATCAGCCCAGGCTTATGTCATCGGGAATGCAGGGCTTATAAGCGCGGCGGCGTCATTGACCCGAGTCATATCTGGCCTCGCGTCTAACCCCGAGCATCCACTCCGTCGATGTGTCAAAACTAAAACGGATCCTTTCCGACGATCCGAAACAGGAGTGTGAAATGCTGCAGCAGCCCTCTCTTCGCAAAACCCTGGTCGCAACCCTGGTCGGCTCGGCCGTGGCTGCCATTGCCCTGCCCGCCACTGCGCAAAACGTCCAGATCTACGGAATTGCCGATGCCGGCATTGCCGTGACCAACTTCGATGGCCAGACCACGACCGCCGTGCGCGAAAACCGCACCGGCCGCTGGGGCCTGCGCGGCGAAGAGAAGATCTCTCCGAATCTGAGCGTGCTGTTCCGGCTCGAAAGCGAAGTCGATTTCGGCACCGGCCGCACCGACGAAGAAAAGGGCATGTTCGCGCGCCAGGCCTGGGTCGGCCTGAAAGGAAATTTCGGCCTGGTTCGCATCGGCCAGACCAAGGCTTTGTTTGACGATCTGAGCGAACAAATCGACCCCTTCCGCAACGACGGCATCGTGGGCGATTTCAACAAACTCGCGTGGCGCGTCGGCGTCGCCGAGTCGCGCGTCAGCAATTCCATCACGTACGAACTGCCCAATTTCTCCGGCCTGGAACTCAAATCGCAGTACTCCATGGACGAAACTCCGGGCCGCGTCGGTTCGGCCGGCTGGTCGCTCTCCGCCATGTACGAAAACCGGGACCTGACGCTCGTGACCGCGATCGACCGCCCGATCGTGGCGACGTCGGCCAAGCAGGCCCTGGCCTGGATGGCGGGCGCCGCCTACCAGTTCGGCCCGGTGAAGCTGTCGGCCTCGTACAACCACGGCGACCTGAAAAATGGCACCGCGACAAAGAAGGCCGATCAGCTCGACGGCTACACCTTCGGCGTGGCGGTCGACGCTTTTGGCGGCACCGCCAAGGCTTCGTACGTGCAGATGGACAGCGACAACGGCAACGTTTCCAAGAAGGTCCGCGACCTCAAGGTCTACGGCCTCGGCTACGACTACCCGCTGTCGCGCCGCACCACGCTCTACGCGATGGCGCTGCTCGAAACCGAAGGTCAGTTCGTCACCAAGACGCAGTTCAAGGAGGGCAATACCAAGGGCCTGCAGGCCGGCATCACCCATCGTTTCTAAACGCGCCCGGGACACTCCATGAGATCCACCGCCATTGCTCTCGCGCTGGCGCTGGCGCTGCCTCTGGCAGCGCCAGCGAGCGAGCCGATGTCACGCGAGCTGAAACTGCCGCTCGCGCACGCCCCGTTTGAAAAGGGAGACATCGAAGAAGCCATCAAGGCCTACGCCCAGTCCTTTGCCGCGCTGGTGAAACAGACCCAGGGGGTCGAGATCGCTGCCCGCGCCAAGCTCGACAAGGACCGCCAGGTCCGCTTCCTCGACACCCCGGGCAGCTGCGCGCTGCGCGCCGGCAACTTCATCCTGCGCGAGCGGGAGGCCCGCCGCGACTACCGGCTCACGCTCAAGACCCGTTCGGACGACGAAGCCTGGGTGCGCGCCACCCGGATCGACGCCCCTGACGCCAAGGCCAAGCTGGAGGAAGACGTGGTGCCACCCGCCAACGGCAAGCTGTCGCGTTCGGCGACCTTGCGGCTCGTACCGAGGCAGGCTCCCGCCACGCTCGCCGAGGCTGCGGCACTCTTTCCCGCACTCAAGGGAATCGCCGCCAAGGACGAGAAGCTGGCCGTGGTCGGCAACCTGAAGCCGCGCGAGATCGTCTACGAACTGCCGACCTGGAAAACTGCGGGCACCGAGTTCGAACCCGACCTCACCGTCTGGCGCGACGAGAAGGACGGCCGCCTGCTGTTTGTCGAAGCCGCCTTCGGCTACGAAGTGCCGAAGGATCCCGCCCAGGCCCAGGAAGCCAAGGCCAAAGCCGAGGCCTTGTTCAAGGCGATGCAGGCCGATGCGGCCTGGGTCGGCCCCAAAGGCCAGAGCAAGACCGACTTCATCTACGAAGGCAGCGGCGGCAAGTTCTGCCGCTGAGCATCCCCAGTCGCCGGCGCCGTCCGTCATGGAGCTCTTGTCTCGCCTCACCATCGGGCACCGTCTGGCGCTGGGTTTTTGCCTCACGCTCGCGCTCGCCGCGGTGGCGATCGGCCTGGCGATCAGCAGCCTCTCCCAGGTCGCCCACGCGACCCGGGAGATGATGGCCGAGCCGCTGGCCAAGGAACGGCTGATCCAGGCCTGGGCGCGCAACATCCATGCCGGCGTCCGCCGCACCACGGCCGTCGCCGGCAGCGCCGACGCAGGGATGGCCGCGATTTTTGCCGAAGACCAGCGCGCTTCGACCGCCGGTTCGGCCGAACTGCAGAAGCAGATCGAAGCCGCCCTCGACGCCCCCGCCGAGAAGGCCTTGTACGCCGAGGTCCAGCAGCGGCGCAGCACCTACCTGGCTGCGCGCGACGACGTGCTTGCCGCTCGCAAGGCGGGCCGGGGCGACGAAGCGACCCAGATCATGCAGGCGCGGTTTACTCCGGCCCTGTCGCCCTATCTGGAAGCGGTCGAGGCGCTGCTAGTCCATCAGCAAGCCGCCATCAGGGCAAGCGCCGACAGCGTCGAGGCGACCTACCGCAGCCAGCGCAGCCTACTGATCGTCGTGGCGAGCCTGATGCTGATCCTGTGTTTCGCTCTCGCGTGGTGGATCTCGCTCAGCATCACCAGACCTCTGGGCGCTGCGGTGCTCGCGGCAGAACGCATCGCGGCCGGCGATCTTTCGGGCAAAGTGAAGGTCGACGGCCGCGGCGAAACCGCCTTGATGTTGGCCGCTCTGGACGAGATGACGCGTTCGCTCGAGCGCCAGGTGCATCACATCCGCGACGGCGCCCAGGCCACGCTGGTCATCGCCGGCGAAATCGCGCTCGGCAACGCCGACCTCGCCTCCCGCACCGAACAGGGTGCCGCCAGCCTCGAGCAGACCGCCTCGGCGCTGGAACAGCTGGCGACCACGGTCCAGGGCAGCGCTCAGACCACCCGCCAGGCCAACGAACTCGCCGTTGCCGCCAGCGCCATCGCCGCGGAAGGCGGTCGCGCCACCGAGCAGGTGGTGCAAGCCATGAACGGCATTGCCGATTCGAGCCGGAGAATCACCGAGATCATCGGAGTGATCGACGGCATCGCCTTCCAGACCAACATCCTCGCTCTCAATGCCGCGGTCGAAGCGGCGCGAGCAGGCGAACAAGGCCGCGGCTTCGCGGTGGTGGCGGCCGAAGTCCGCACCCTGGCTCAGCGCAGCGCGGAGGCCGCGCGCGAGATCAAGAGCCTGATCGCCGACTCGAGCGGCCGCGTCGAAAGCGGCGCTTTGCGCGCGCGCGAAGCCGGCGGAACCATGCAGCAGATCGTCGCCCAGGTGGAGCGGGTCAGCGGCCTGATCGCCGAAATGACCCATGCCGCCAACGAACAGGCGAGCGGCATTGTGCAGGTCAACACCGCCGTGACCCAGCTCGACCAGATGACCCAGCAAAACGCCGCCCTGGTCGAAGAATCGGCCGCTGCGGCCGACAGCCTCAAGCAGAGGGCGCGCGCGCTCGCCGACTCGGTGGCGGGCTTCCGCCTCGAAGCGCAGGCCTGAGTTCGGCCGGGCTCGGCGCGGCGATGGGTTCGCGCAGGCAGGACGGGCACAGGCAGGTCTGAGCGGGATCCAACGAGTCGGCCGGCAGCGCCGGCAGGTTCATGCACCAACAGGAGCCGCCGTCCGCGGCGCCACACGCAAACGCCGCCCCGCAGCGCGGGCAGACCGAGTCGCTCATGCCCGGCCCCGGGCGATCAAGAACGCAGCCCGGCCCACAGCCGCGAAGCGAGCGTCACGGCTGCCAGCACGACCGCCCCCGCCACCACTCCCGCCAGACCGTCGAGCGCCACGGGCGTCAGCACCGACAAAGCTCCCCCTGCTGCCGGCACGGTCTGCATCATCGCCTGCGCCGTCTCGACCACGGCCTGGGCCGCGGGGATCCCGTGCAACAGGATGCTGCCGCCGACCAGGAACATCGCCGCAGTGCCGACCACCGACAGCGTCTTCATCAGCCACGGCGCACTGCGCAGCAGCGCGCGGCCGATCGCTTGCGCCGCGGCGCCCGGCTTTTGCACCAGGTAGAGCCCGGCATCGTCGAGTTTGACGATGCCCGCCACCAGGCCGTAGACGCCAACCGTCATGAGCACGGCGATGCCGGCCACCACTGCGACCTGGCTTGAAAACGCGGCGTTCTGCACCGTGCCCAGCGCGATCACGATGATCTCGGCCGACAGGATGAAGTCGGTGCGCACCGCACCCTTGATCTTTTCTTTCTCGAAAGCGACCAGATCGACCGCCGGGTCGGCCACCGCCTTGAGCGCGTCGGCGCGCTCTGCCTCTTGCTCCTGGGCCGGGTGCAGGAACTTGTGCGCAAGTTTCTCGAAGCCCTCGTAGCAGAGGAAAGCGCCGCCCACCATCAGGAGCGGCGTGATCGCCCACGGCGCGACCGCACTGATGGCCAGCGCCGCCGGAACCAGGATCAGCTTGTTCTTGAACGAACCGCGCGCCACCGCCCATACCACCGGCAGCTCGCGTTCGGCGCGCACGCCGCTGACCTGTTGCGCGTTGAGTGCCAGGTCGTCCCCCAGCACGCCGGCCGTTTTCCGGGCCGCCACCTTGGTCATGGTGGCGACGTCGTCGAGCACGGTGGCGATATCGTCGAGCAAGGCAAGGAGACTGGCGCCGGCCATTAATAGTCCTGTAGAGGGGAAACGGAATCGGAGTCGCGACCGGGACGGCCGCGTCAAGCGGCCAATGATGCAGAAATTCGGGCCGGCGCGCTTTCGATCCGGGCGCCCCGATCGAAAAACCTCGGGTACAAGCCTTTGCCGGCGGAGCGCCGCGGACTAATCTGGCGGCAGGGAGGCTCACCATGACAAGTACCGCGGTTCGTGATTCGCTCGCCCGTCAACACCTGGTCCAGGACTTCAGCCCCGCCCAGATCGATCGCCTCGCCGCGATGGCGCGCGTCGTGCATTTCGATGCCGGGCACGTCATCTTCCGCGAAGGCGACGAATGCGACGACCTCTATCTGGTGCTCGCCGGCCACGTCGCGCTCGACCTCGCCAGCCCCAAGCAGGTGTTGCGGGTGGAGACGCTGGGCCCGGGCGACGAGCTCGGCTGGTCGGCCATGCTGATGGGCAGCCACCGCTATTTCCAGGCGCGCACGCTCGAGCCGGTCGAAGCGCTGGCCTTCAACGCCGCCGAACTGCGCCGCATGAGCGAAGACGATCCGGTCTTCGGCTACGCGCTGATGCGCCGCCTGCTGGCGGTGGTGGCCGAGCGCCTGCAGGCGACCCGGCTGCAGGTGCTCGACATGTACTGGACCCCGGCCAAACGCGCGGGAGCGTGAACACGACGCTTGCGCCGGCGCAACGCCACGCCGCTACTTGCGCAAGGCGATGGTGACGAGGGCGGAGGCGTTCTCCAAAGCGAGGACCCCATGCTCCCGATTGCCCGACAGGAAGAGGAGCTGGCCGGCACCGAGCACCTGGCTCTTGCCCTCGATCGTGACCTCGATCTGGCCTTCGATGCACTGGATCGTGATCTCTCCTGGCACCTTGTGCGGCGGCAAGGACTTGCCCGCCGCCAAGACCAGGCGCACCAGTTCCAGGTCCCGGGACTTGAACAAAGCGGCGGTCTTCTCCTCCGGCAGTTTCGCGCCGAGGGGGAGCAGGTCGATCGCCTCGCCGGGCTCCGCGTGTCTGATGGCCATGCCCAAGTGTGCGCCGCGAGCCGGCAACTGCGCGTCTCATTTTTGCCCAGCCAACAACCCACCGCGGGACGATAGGCGGAGCCAAGATCGGCTTACTCGCCCCCGACCTTGAGCCCCAGCTTGCCAGTGTTTTCACCGCGGAAAAGCATGAGCAAGGTCTCGGGGAACTTGTCGAAACCTTCGACCACCTCGGTCCTGGCCTTCAACTGCCCTGCCGCCATCCAGCCCGCCATCTCGCGCGCCGCCGCGGCGTAGCGGTCGGCGTAGTCGAACACCACCATACCGGTCATGCTGGCGCGGTTGACCAGCAGCGAGAGGTAGTTGCTCGGGCCCTTGATGGCGCCGGTGCTGTTGTATTGACTGATCGCGCCGCAGATCACGACGCGGGCGCCGCGGGCGAGATTGGCCAGGGCATCGTCGAGGATGTCGCCGCCGACGTTGTCGAAATAGATGCTAATGCCTTGGGGCGCGCGGCTGCGCAGCGCCTTTTTCACGTCCTCGCTCTTGTAGTCGATCGCCGCGTCGAAACCGAGCTCCTTGACGATCCAGTCGCATTTGTCGCGGCCGCCGGCAATGCCGATCACGGTGCAGCCTTTCAGCTTGGCGATCTGGCCGACCACCGTCCCCACCGCGCCCGCCGCGCCGCTCACCACCACGGTGTCGCCGGGCCTGGGTCGGCCGATCTCGAGCAGACCGAAATACGCCGTCATGCCGGGCATGCCCAGCAGACCGAGGTAGACCGGCAGGGGGGCGAGGCCCGGATCGACCTTGAGCATGCCCTTGCCGTCGGAGACGGCGTATTCCTGCACGCCGAACCCACCCGTCACGAAGCTGCCGACCGGGAAAGCCGGGTTGCGGCTGGCGACCACCTGGCCCGCGGCACCGGCTCGCATCACTTCGCCCAGGCCGACCGGCGCGATATAACTCTTGCCTTCGTTCATCCAGCCGCGCATGGCGGGATCGAGCGAGATGTAGTGCACCTGGACCACGATCTCGCCCTCGCCGGGTGCCGGCACGGGCTCTTCGCTCAGGCTCCAGTCGCTGCGCTTGGGCAGGCCGATCGGACGGGCTGCGAGACGGAACTGGTGATTCATGAGGCTCATGTCGTTTCTCGAAAGTGGAGGCAGGGGCGCGGGGCTCTCCGTGGATCGAACTCCGCCGGCGAAGGTTAACCCGCACCCCCGGACCGAAACTCAAGTCCGCGAGAAACCGGGCACGGGGCCTTGCCGCCGGGCCGCACAACGGCGTGTGATGCAGGTCGAAAGAAGCTTCCGCCGCGCCCGACTTTGCGGAATAACACCAAGGGTGCGAGCCGGAGGCCGCGCCTAGCATCGTCGGCCATTAGCCCCGATTAGCCCCGTACGGAGTCACGCATGGACACCCCCGCTCAAGCCGCTTCCATCGAATTGCCCGCCCTGCTGCCGCAGACCGAAGCCGCGATCGCCCAACTGATGGCTGCGCCCCAGGTCCAGGCCGCGCTGGCCGCGGCCCAGCGCGACGACGCGCTGACGCTCGCCGATCAGATCGCTCTCACCGAAATCGAAGCGCCGCCTTTCCACGAGCAGGTCCGCGCCGCCGACTTCGCTCGCCGCTTGCGCGAGCTCGGCCTGACCGACGTGACGACCGACGCCGAGGGCAATGTGATCGGGGTGCGCCCCGGCACCGGCAACGGCCCCCGCCTGGTGCTCGCTTCCCACTTGGACTCGGTCTTCCCGGCCGGCACCGACGTCAAGGTGCGCCAGGAAGGCAATCGCTACCTGGCCCCCGGCATTTCCGACAACACGCGCGGCCAGGCGGTCCTGCTGCAGATCCTGCGTTCGCTCAACGAACAAGGCATCACCACCACCGGCGACCTGCTGTTTGTCGGCACCGTGGGCGAAGAGGGCAACGGCGATCTGCGCGGCTGCAAGGCCTTGTTTGCCTCCGGCATCGCGATCGACGGCCTGATCGCCGTCGACGGCGTGTCGGTCAACCGCGTCCTGTTTGCGGCCACCGGCAGCCGCCGCTTCCGCGTCCGCTACGAAGGCCCCGGCGGCCACAGCTACAACGCCTTCGGCCTGCCCAGCGCCACCCACGCGCTCGGCCGTGCGATCGCCGCGATCAGCGAAGTGCAGGTGCCGGCCGAGCCGCGCACCACCTTCACCGTCGGCACCGTCACCGGCGGTACCACGGTCAACGCGATCGCCGCCAGCGCCGCGATGGAACTCGACATGCGTTCCAACGACGGCGAAGAGCTCAAGCGTCTGGAAGCGACCATCATGCCCATGCTCGCTGCCGCCGCCGAGGCTGAAAACCGCCGCTGGAACGCTCCGGCCGACAAGCAGGTGAAGCTGGTGCTCGAACAGATCGGCGACCGCCCCGCCGGCGCACAGCCGCCCGAGACCTCGGTCCTGCAGGCCGCACGCGGCGCCCAGGCCGCGCTCGGCATTCCGCTGACGAAGTATTCGGCGGCGAGCACCGACCACAACGTGCCGGTCAGCCTCGGCATTCCCGCCACCACGCTCGGCGGCGGCGGCGCCGAAGGCAACAACCACACCTTGCGCGAGTGGTATGAGCCGGTCAACGCCTGGCTGGGCCCGCAGCTGTCGATGCTGACCGCCCTCGCCCTGGTCGGGGTCAAGGGCGTGAACGAGCCGCTGCTGCTCGTCCGGCCGGCGCGTTAACCGCACGGCGAGGCGACGGTCCGGCCCGGGCCGCCCGTCGCCTCACGAACCAGGGTTTGATCTAGCGCGTATTGAAGTTATCGGGCTTCCGTAGGATGCGCGGCTCGGGAGAGAGGAGCGCAATGACCGGGCGACGCCACCGGCCGTAAGGAGTGACTGTTGAACCAACGTAAAGGAGCCTGGGTAGTCGCGCTCCTTGTTTCGTTATCCGCTTTGAGCGTCAATGCTGCACCGCTGCCTGTCGACAACAAACCCGCCGACCTAAGCCAAAGCCGTCTGCATACGACCCACGCCCGCCTCAACTGCAACGATTGCCATAGCGACAAGGCGCCGTGCAAGGAAACCCTGAGGGCTCAGGCGATCGAACCGGCCTGCGTGATCTGCCACAAAAATGGCCGCCCCTCGCTGCGGCTTGAAAACCGGAGCTGGAAGAGCCACCCGCGCTTCCAACCTGGCGACGACTGCAAGACCTGCCACAAGAGTCCGGCAGGCCCCAGCCGATAAAACAAGGCCCGCTACCGCGGGCCTTGTTTCACTTCCATTGGCGCATCGCACCAGCGTGCAGCCGGGTGCGTCCCCCTCAGGCGAGACGCCGCAAGGCATCGACCAGCGACAGGCGCTCGGCCCCCTGGAAGCCCACCACGGTTTCGGCGCGGTAGATCGCCTTCAGGATCGCCTGCTCGGTGGCGTCGGCCGCGGCTTCGAAGAACTCGGGGTCGAGCGCGGTGTCGTAGAGGTAGGCGAGCGGCGGCCGCAAGGCGCCGGTGGACTCGCCCTCGATCGCGTAGCGCACGGTGTGCGAGGTGGTGAAGGCCACCACGGCGTCGCCGCTGCCGTGGCCGAAGACCGAGCCGGTGCGCGCCAGGCCCGCCGTGGCGCGCTGGGCCAGGCGGCGGAGCTGGCGGTGTTCGAGCGGCGCGTCGGTGGCAAGGATGACGATGATCGATCCGGTCTCGGGCCGACGGTCGCGCTCGGCCGCGTCCTGCAGCATTTCGCCGATGCGCTGGCCGGCGACGATCAGCTGGTGCGGCTTGCCGTAATTGGAGAGCACGAGCGCGCCCACGGTGTACTCGCGTTCGTCGGCGCGGGCGATGCGAGAGGCCGAACCGACCCCGCCCTTGAGGCCAAAGTTGACCATGCCGCGGCCGGCGCCAACCGCTCCGCACTCGAAGTCGGCCCTGGCGTCGGCGAGCGCAGCCAGGTAATGCTCGTCGGTGATCGTGAGCTGCTGGATATCAGAGAGCAGGGCGTCGCTGCATTCGAACACGAGCGGGTTGCACGAACCGGTGCCGCGGCAGATGCGCGGGTTGGTGCGGATCGCCTCGCGCACCTGCGCCATGCCGACCGCTCCCACGCACAAGGTGTTGGTGAGTGCGATCGGGGTCTCGAACAGGCCCAGCTCGTCGAGCTGGGTCAGGCCCATCGCCTTGGTGTGGCCGTTGATGATCACCGACGCGGCCGGCACCTTGTCCCGGTAGGGGTCGCCGGCATGCGGCCGGATCACGGTCACGCCGGTCTGGACGTCGCCGTCGGCGATGGTGTGGTGGCCGACGGTGACACCGGCGACGTCGGAGATCAGGTCGCGCGGGCCCGAGGCGCGGCGACCGATGCGGGGCATTTCAAAAGGCAGCATTCGGTTCACTTGTTGTCGAGCTTGGGGTCGAGCGCATCGCGCAAACCGTCGCCCAACAGGTTGAAAGCAAGAACGGTGAAGAAGATCGCGAGGATGGGGAACAGCGCCGTGTGCGGCGCGGTGACCATGTCGGCGCGCGCTTCGTTCAGCATCGCCCCCCACTCGGGCGTGGGCGGCTGGGCACCCAGCCCCAGGAAGGACAGCGAAGCGGCGGTGATGATCGAGGTGCCGATCCGCATCGACAGATAAACCATGATCACCGAGATCGTTCCCGGCAGGATGTGGCGGAAGAGGATGGTGGCGTCGCTCGCACCCAGGCTGCGCACCGCTTCGACATAGGTGAGGTGCTTGAGCGAGAGCGTGTTGCCGCGCACCAGGCGGGCGAAGGTGGGGATGGAGAACACCGCCACCGCGATCACCACGTTCATCATGCCGCCGCCCAGGATGGCGACGATGCCGATCGCGAGCAGGATGCCGGGAAAGGCGAACAACACGTCCGAGATCCGCATGATCACGCGGTCGGCCCAGCCTTCGTAATAGCCGGCGATCAAGCCGAGCACGGTGCCGATCAGAGCGCCCACCGCGACCGAAACGAAACCCGCCACCAGCGAGATGCGGGTGCCGGCGACGATGCGGCTGAAGATGTCACGGCCGAGCGAGTCGACCCCCAGCCAGTGCACGGCCGACGGCCCTTCGTTGAGGCGGTCGTAATCGAAGAAGTTCTCCGGATCGTAGGGCACGAGCATGGGCCCGAAGATCGCCAGCGCCACCAGGAACAGAACGAAAACCGCCGCCACCAGCGACACCGGTTGCTTCTTGAACTTGCGCCAGAACTCGCTCCAGGGCGTGCGGATCGCCTCGGTCCGGTCGCTGGTGCGCGGGTCCAGTTCAGCGGTAGCGGATTGCGGGGTTGATCCAGCCATAAAGCACGTCCACGATCAGGTTGATGAGAATGAATTCGAGTGAAAAGAGCAGGACCGACGCCTGGATGATCGGGTAGTCGCGCATCTCCACCGCGTCCACCAGCAAGCGACCCATGCCCGGCCAGTTGAAGACCTTTTCGACGACGATCGAGCCGCCCAGCAGGAAGCCGAACTGCAGGCCCATCATCGTCACCACCGGGATCAGCGCATTGCGCAGCCCGTGGCGCAGCACCACCGAGCTTTCGTTGACGCCCTTGGCGCGCGCGGTCCGGATGTAGTCGTCCTTGAGGATGTCGACGAAGGCCGAGCGCGTGAAACGCGCCATCACGGCCGCCACCGCCGCCCCCAGAGTGATGGACGGCAGGATGTAGTGCTGCCAGCTGTCGGCGCCGACGGTCGGCAACCAGCCGAGCTGGACCGAGAAGATCTCCATCAGCACCATGCCCAATGCAAACGCCGGGAACGAGATGCCGCTGACGGCCAGCGTCATGCCGATCCGGTCGGGCGCCTTGTTGCGCCACACCGCCGACAGGATGCCGATGATCAGACCGAAAATCACCGACCAGCCCATCGCCGCGATCGTCAGCCACAAGGTAGGGCCGAAACGCTCGGCGATTTCCTCGGCCACTGGCCGCTTGGTGCGGATCGACTTGCCGAAGTCGCCCTGCACCACGCCCGTGATGAAGCGGACGAACTGCTCGGGCATGGGACGGTCGAGGCCGAGGTCCTTGCGGACCAGCTCGACGGTTTCCTCGTTGGCCTCGGGCCCGGCCGCGAGACGCGCGGGATCGCCCGGCAACATGTGCACGAACAGGAAGACTAATAACGCGACGATCGCCAGCGTTGGCACCATGCCAGCGAGTCGCTTCAAAAAATAGCGGAGCATCCGGGGGCTCTTTCGAATCAATGCCGGCGGCGGGCAGCAATGCCGCCCGCCGCGCGGGGTTTACTTCAGTGAGATTTCGTCGAAGTTGAAGGAGCCGTCAGGCATCACGTACACGCCGGCGAGCTTCTTCGAGCGTGCATACAACACCTTCTCGGTGACGAGGAAGGCCCAGGGCGCATCCGCCCAGACCTGCTCCTGCGCCGCCTTGTAGAGCTCGCCCTTGGCCTTGGGGTCGGTGGTGGCGAGCGCTTCAGAGAGCGCCGCGTCGACCTTCGGGTTGGAGTAGTAGGCGGTGTTGATCATCTTCGGCGGCTGCGATTCGGTGGCGAGCATCGGCCGCATCGCCCAGTCCGCTTCGCCGGTCGAGCTCGACCAGCCGATGTAGTAGAGCCGCACGCCCGCGTCCTGCGGCTTCTGCACGCTTTCGACCTTCTCGACCCGCTGGCCGGCCTCGAGCGCAGTCACCTTGGCCTTGATGCCGACCTGGGCCAGCTGCTGCTGCAGGAACTGGATCACCTTCTGCGCGGTCGTGTGGTTGTACGCCGACCAGAGTTCGGTTTCGAAGCCGTTCGGATAGCCCGCTTCCTTGAGCAGCTCGCGCGCCTTCTTGGGGTCGTAGGGCCAGGGCTTCATCTTGACCGCGTATTCGACGCCCTGCGGCACCACGCCTTCGGCCGGGAAGGCGTAGCCGGAGAACGCCACCTTGGACAGCGCTTCCTTGTTGATCGCGTAGTTGATCGCCTGCCGCACCTTCAGGTTGTCGAAGGGCTTGTGTTGCATGTTCATCGCCATCCAGCGGTGGATGATCGAAGGCGAGGCGACGATGTCGAGGTTGGCCTTGGTCTTGAGCAGTTCGGCCTGCTCATACGGCAGCGGGAAGGTGAAGAGCGCTTCGCCGGTCTGGAGCATCGCGGCGCGCGAACTGTTCTCGACCACCGGCTTCCAGATGATCTCGTCGACCTTCGGGTAGCCCTTCTTCCAGTAGCCGGGGAACTTCTCGACCTTGAGGTAATCGGTCTGCTTCCATTCGACGAACTTGAAGGGGCCGGTGCCGACGGGGTTGGCGCCGATGTCCTTGCTGCCGAACTTCTTGAGCGCGGTGGGCGAGATCATCACGCCGCTCGGATGGCCGAGCTGGTTGATGAAGGCCGAGAACGGCTTCTTGAGCGTGATCTTGGCCGTGTAGTCGTCGACCACCTCGGTCTTGGCGATGTTCGAATACAGGTTGTAGCGCTTGAGCTTGTTGTCCGGGTTGGTCACGCGGTCGAAGTTGACCTTGACCGCGTCGGCCTTGAAGTCGGTGCCGTCATGGAACTTGACGCCCTTCTTCAGCTTGATCGTGTAAGTCAGACCGTCTTTCGAAGCGGTCCACGATTCGGCCAAAACCGGTTGCAGCTTCTGGTCCTTGTCGAAGCCGAAAAGGCCTTGATAAAAAGACTTGGCCACTGCCTGCGACAAAGTGTCGTTGGCGTCGTACGGGTCTAGCGTGGGGAAGGTCGAGGCCACGGCAAGCGTGACGGTCTTCGGCGCTGAAACCGCGGCCAACGGCGCCGTCAATGAAATCGCGGCGGCAAGGCCGACGAGAGTGCGTCCAAAGGCGTGCATCAATGACTCCTTACAAGACGCGCGGGTCGGTCCTTCTCCGGCAGGCGCCCGCGCGCGCCGCCTGCCGGATGTGCGCCCGCCGGGCGCAAGCCTTTTATTTCAGAGCGATGTCGTCGAAGCTGAACGATCCGTCCGGCATCACGTAGACGCCGGCCAAGCGCTTCGAACGCGCATAAAGCAGATGGTCGGTGGTGAGGAAGACCCACGGCGCATCGGCCCAGATCTGCTCCTGCACCTGCTTGTAGAGCGCCGCCTTCTCGGCCCGGTCCGCCGTGGCCAGCGCCTTCTCCAGGCCCTGGTCGACCTTGGCGTTGGAGTAGTAGGCGGTGTTGACCATCTTCGGCGGCTGCGACTCGGTCGCGATCAGCGGCCGCAGCGCCCAGTCGGCCTCGCCGGTCGAACTCGACCAACCGTAGTAATAGAGGCGCACCCCGGCGTCGGCCGGCTTGGCCACGCTTTCGACCTGGGCCACGCGTTGGCCGGCTTCGAGCGCGGTCACCTTGGCCTTGACTCCGATCTGGGCGAACTGCTGCTGCAGGAACTGGATCGCCTTCTGCGAGCTGGTGTTGTTGGTTGCCGCCCACAGCGTGGTTTCGAAGCCGTTCGGGTAGCCCGCTTCCTTGAGCAGCTCGCGCGCCTTTTTCACGTCGTAGGGCCAGGGACCGGTCTTGGCCGCGAAATCGACGCCTTGCGGTACCACGCCCGTGGCGGGCGAGGCGTAACCCGAGTAGGCGACCTTGGCGAAGGCTTCCTTGTTGACCGCGTAGTTGAGCGCCTGCCGCACCTTGAGGTTGTCGAAAGGCTTGACCGTGGTGTTGATCGTCACATAACGCAGAACGATCGACGGCGTCGTCAGCACGTCGATCTGCGGCTTGGTCTTGAGCAGATCGGTCTGCTCGAGCGGCAGCGGGTAGGTGAAGTCGGCCTCGCCGGTCTGGATCATGGCCGCGCGCGAGCTGTTTTCGATCACGGGCTTCCAGATCAGCGTATCGACGCGGGGCTGGCCCGGCTTCCAGTAGCCGTCGAACTTGCTGACCTTGAGGTAGTCGGTCTGCTTCCATTCGACGAACTTGAAGGGCCCGGTGCCAACCGGATTGAAGCCGATCTCCTTGCCGTATTTCTTCAGTGCGGCGGGCGAGATCATCACGCCGCTCGGGTGCGCCAGCTGGTTGACGAAGGCCGAGAAGGGCTTCTTGAGCGTGAAGCGCACCGTGTTCGCGTCGACCACCTCGGTCTTGGCGATGTTCAAATACAAGTTGTAGCGCTTGAGCTTGTTGTCGGGGTTGGTCACGCGGTCGAAGTTGACCTTCACCGCGGCCGCGTCGAAGTTGCTGCCGTCGTGGAACTTGACGCCCTTCTTCAGCTTGACGGTGTAGACCGTGGCTTCCTTGTTGGCTTCGAAGGATTCGGCCAGCACGTTGACCAGCTTCTGGTCCTTGTCGAAGCCGAACAGGCCTTGATAGAAGGACTTGGCCACTGCCTGCGACAAGGTGTCGTTGGCGTCGTACGGGTCGAGCGAAGTGAAAGTCGAACCCACCGCCAGCGTGATGGTCTTGGGAGCAGCGACCGCGGTGGCGCCGAAAGCGGCCGCCAGGGTGGCCGCGAGTGCAAGGTGCTTGATAGTGGGCATGGGACTTCCGTTGCAAGGAGATCAGTAATCGCCGCCGATGCGGTGGCGCGCCACGAAATGGCCGCCGCCCAGCGCTTCGAGCGGTGCCACCAGAGGTTCATCGCCGACCTGGCGCACCGGGCTCGGCAGGTCGGCCGCCGCCAAGCTGCGCTGGCGGTTGCGGCGCGCCGGATCCGGCACCGGGACCGCGTCGAGCAGCTTGCGGGTATAGGGGTGCTGCGGGTTCTCCAACACCGCGCGGCGCGGGCCGATTTCGACGATCTGCCCCAGGTACATCACCGCGACGCGATGGCTGACGCGTTCGACCACCCCCATGTCGTGCGAGATGAAAAGGTAGGACAGCCCGAGCTCGGCCTGCAGGTCGAGCATCAGATTGATCACCTGGGCCCGGATCGACACGTCGAGCGCGGCCACGGCTTCGTCGGCGACGATCACCTTGGGGTTGAGCGCCAGCGCGCGCGCGATGCAGATGCGCTGCCGCTGGCCGCCGGAGAACTCGTGCGGGTAACGGCGCGCCATGTCGGGCGACAGCCCCACGTGGCGCAGCAGGGCGGCGACCTTCTCGTCGGCGGCGGCGGCATCGGCCACTCCGTGAATCAGCAGCGGCTCGGCGATCGAATAACCCACCGTCACGCGCGGGTCGAGCGAGGCAAACGGATCCTGGAAGATCATCTGCATGTCGCGCCGCGCCGGCTTGAGCTTGGCGCCGCGCAGCTGGGCCAGGTCGCGCCCGTCGAACTGGATCTGGCCCGAGTCGATTTCGAGCAGGCGCAGAACGGCGCGGCCGGTGGTCGACTTGCCGCAGCCCGATTCGCCGACCAGGGCCAGGGTCTCGCCCGCCGCCAGGTCGAAGCTCACTTTTTCGCAGGCATGGACCTGGTGCGTGGTGCGGCCGAAGAAGTCCGACCGCACCGGGAAACGTTTGGTGATCTCGCGCACCGACAGCACCGTCTCGCGCGGTGCCGGCAAGGCCGCCTTGGGCGCGGGGCGCACTTCGCCGGTGGTCGAGTCGACCAGCTCGAAGTGTTTGGGAGCATCGGTGCCGCGCATCGCTCCCAGCCGCGGAACGGCCGCGAGCAGGGCGCGGGTGTAGGCGTGCTGCGGGCGGGCAAAGACGTCCTCGCACTTGCCTTCTTCGACCACCGAGCCGTAACGCATCACGGCCACGCGGTCGGCCACCTCGGCCACCACCCCCATGTCGTGGGTGATGAAAAGCACGCCCATCTTCACCTCGTCCTGCAGCGAGCGGATCAGGGCCAGGATCTGCGCCTGCACCGTCACGTCGAGCGCGGTGGTCGGTTCGTCGGCGATCAGCAGCTGCGGCTTGCAGGCGAGCGCCATCGCGATCATCACGCGTTGCCGCATCCCGCCCGAAAGCTGGTGCGGATAACGGTCGGCGATCCGCTTGGCGTCGGGAATGCGGACCAGGTCGAGCATGCGGACGGCCTCGGCCAGCGCCGCCTTGTCGTCGAGCCCGCGGTGCAGGATCAGGCTTTCGGCGATCTGGCGACCGGCGGTAAACACCGGGTTGAGCGAGGTCATCGGTTCCTGAAAGATCATCGCCACGTCCGCTCCGCGCACGGCCCGCAACGTGGCAGGCTTGGCGCGGGCGAGGTCGAGCAGGCGCCCGTCGCGCCGGCGCAGGTTCAGGTCGCCGTCGGTGATGATGCCGCCACCGTGTTCGACCAAACGCATCACCGACAGCGCCGTCACCGACTTGCCCGAGCCCGACTCGCCCACCAGCGCGAGCGTTTCACCGGCATCGACCGACAGCGAGACATCGCGCACCGCAATCGCGAGACCGGAATCGGTGCGGAACTTCACCGTGAGCCGGTTCACGTCCAGCACGCGGGGTTGAGCGGAAAGGTCGGAGGATGAGGACGGGAATTGGTTCATGTTCAGCCGATTTGAAACAGATCCGCGCAAGTGATGCGCGGCAAGGAGTTCAGATGAAACAAGCAGTCATTGCCATTCACGGCGGCGCCGGCACACTGCGCCGCGCCGACATTTCGCCCGAACAGGAAGCGGCCTACCGCGCCACCCTGGTCGAATCGCTGGCGGCCGGCGAAGCCGTGCTCGCGCGCGGCGGCGCCGCGCTCGACGCGGTCGAAGCGGCGGTGCGGGTGATGGAGGACTCGCCGCTGTTCAACGCCGGCCGCGGCGCCGTTTTCACTCACGACGGCCGCAACGAGCTCGACGCGTCGATCATGGATGGTGCCACGCTCGAGGCCGGCGCGATCGCTGGCGTGACGCAGGTGAAGAACCCGGTCACCGCGGCGCGCCGTGTGATGGAGCAGTCCGGCCACGTCCTGCTGATCGGCGCTGGCGCCGAAGCTTTCGCCGCCAGCGCCGGCTGCGAGATCGTCGAAGCCGACTACTTCAAGACCGACCGCCGCTGGGCCGAACTGCAGCGCGCGCTCGATGCCGAAACCATGGCCTTGTCCGAAGACAGCGCGCTCGGTCCCGATCGCAAGTTCGGCACGGTCGGCGCGGTGGCGCTCGATTGCCACGGCCACATCGCCGCGGCGACCAGCACCGGCGGCATGACCAACAAGCGTTTCGGCCGGGTGGGCGACAGCCCCGTGATCGGCGCCGGCACTTGGGCCGAAGACGCGACCTGCGCGGTGAGCTGCACCGGCCACGGCGAGTTCTTCATCCGCGCCAATACCGCGGGCGACGTCGCCGCACGGATGCGCTACCTGCAGGCCAGCCTGCCGCAAGCGGCCGACGATGCGATCGCGCGCCTGGGCCAGCTCGGCGGGCGCGGCGGCCTGGTGAGCATCGACGGCCACGGCACCGTGCACTTCGCCTTCAACACCGAAGGCATGTACCGCGGCGCCCAGGCCGTCGGTGCTGTGGCCGAGGTGGCGATCTACCGGGAGTAGGGCCGGAACACCCCGCGCGGCGATGGACGCCGCGCGGGGTAGAACACAAGGGCAGGGCTTCGACTGCAAAATTCCATACTCGGGCATGACGACGCCCAACGTGCCAGACCGGGACTCAAGCAGCAGGCCGGACCTGCTGCTTGAGCTCCCCGATCTGGCGATCCTTTTCAAGCCACATTCCGTTGACCCACGCCTGCATGCGGGTCCGGAACTGAGGGTCCGATTGGTAATCGCTGCCGAGCAGTTCGCGCGGAATGGCGCGCGGCTGGACCCGAACGATCACTTCCTTTAGCTGGCCCGAGAGCAACTCCCAGAAGCTGGGCGTGCCCTGCGGATACACGATAGTCACGTCGAGCAAGGCATCGAACTCGTCGCCCAGCGTCGCCAGGGCCACGGCCATGCCGCCAACCTTGGGTTTGAGCAGATGGACGTAGGGCGAAGCCTGCTTGTCGTGTTTGGCTTGCGTGAAACGAGTGCCTTCGACGAAATTGATCACCGAAGTCGGAATCAGCTTGAACTTTTCGCAGGCGCGGCGTGTGGTCGCGAGATCGGTCGCGCTGCTGCCGGCCTTGCGGCGCATGAAAGGGAAGTCGAGCGCCCACCACGCGAGCCCGATCACCGGCACCCAGATCAGCTCGTGTTTGAGGAAGAACTTCAGAAACGGGATGCGGCGGTGAAAGACCTTCTGCAGAACCAGGATATCGACCCAGCTCTGGTGGTTCACTGACACCAGGTACCAGCCCCGGCGCTTGAGGCCTTCGAGTCCCTGAACGTCCCAGCGGGTGTCGCCGACGGCGGCGATCCAGGCATTGTTGATGCTGACCCACTCGGTGGCCAAGGCGGTCAGGCACGAATCCGCCACGCGCCGCACCGCCTTGAAAGGCAGGATTAGCTTGATCAAGGCAACCGGCACCATGGCGCTGAACACCAGCACCACGTTGGTCGCGATGACCAAACTGGCCAAGCTGCCTTTGATGGCCGAGACGAGACGATTGCTCATGTGGTCGAGTATCCGCGATTCGGCGGGCCTGCAACCCCGCCTAAGTACAGAGGGTTTTCGCTAAGCGACAAGTCCGGATCGCCCGGTTCTTGACCGTGCGCAAGACCCGAACTCGGCGCAGCGATCAAAGAACGAGCAGGTTCCGGCCGGGGCTGGCCAGGGCCGCCACTATGCTGAGGGCATGAGTCGAGTTGCCAGCGCCTGTTGCCGCTTTGCGACGCCGCCCCTCCGCCATGGCCCGTGAAACCACCGCGGTCCTGCTGGCCGAGATCCGCGCCTGCCGCGTCTGCGCCGCCCACTTGCCGAACGAACCGCGTCCTGTCCTGCAGGCGGGTTCGCGTGCCCGCCTGCTGGTGATCGGCCAGGCGCCCGGCCGCCGCGCGCACGAAAGCAACACTCCCTGGAACGACCCCTCGGGCGACGTCCTGCGGCAATGGCTGGGGGTGGACCGAGAGGTCTTCTACGACCCGGCACGGGTGGCCCTCGTCCCGACCGGCTTCTGCTACCCCGGCACGGTCGACGGCGCGGACCTGCCGCCGCGGCCTGAATGCGCGCCGCTGTGGCACGCCCGCCTGCTGGCCACGATGCCGCAGATCCGGCTCACCCTGCTGGTCGGCGGCTGGGCCCACGCCTACCACCTGGGTGCGCGGGCTTCGGTGGCGCAAACCGTGATGGCCTACCGCAGCCACCTGCCGCACCGCTTTCCGCTGCCGCACCCGAGCTGGCGCAACCGCGCCTGGTCGGCCCGCCACCCCTGGTTCGCAAGCGAAGTCCTGCCGGCCTTGCGCGAGCAGGTCGCCGCTGCGCTCGGACTCTGACGCCCAGGACGGGCAGGCCAAAAACCGCCGCGCGTCTCGGCCCAACCCCGGCCCTCCGTTTACTTTGGCCGCCAGCTGCGGAACAGTCCGGGTTCGACCCCGACGAGGGCAGCATGGACCCACAACGGCAGGCGCTGGCCCACCAGCTGACACAGGCGCGACAGCTAAGCGATGCCTGGATGGCCGCCGTGCGCCCGGGCGCCGAATACGAGCGGCCGATCCCGGCGCGCCATCGCCTCGTTTTTTACCTGGGCCACCTCGAAGCCTTCGACTGGAACCAGATCGGCGCCGCCGGCCTGGGTCTGGCCGCGGTCGACCCGGTCTTCGATGCCTTGTTCGCACGCGGAATCGACCCCGCCCCCGGCCAGCTGCCGCAGGACCGCCCGGGCGACTGGCCGCGCGTTGCCGAAGTCCGCGCCTACGTGCGCCGCGCCCGCGCCCAGGTCGACGCCGTTCTGGAGTTCGCCCCCGACGAGCTGGTCCACATCGCGCTCGAACACCGCCTGCAGCACATCGAGACTTTCGCCTACCTGCTGCACCAGCTCGACCCGCGCCACAAGACGGCACTCGACCAGGCGCCGGAGCCGGCCGCTCCGCCGCAGCCGCGGCGGAGCATCGAGATCCCCGCCGGGCGGGCGACCATCGGGCGCGAGCGCGGCGCGGACTTCGGCTGGGACAACGAGTTCGGCACGGCCGAGGTCGAGGTGCCCGGATTTACCATCGATTCGCACAAGGTCAGCAACGGCGACTGGCTGGCCTATGTGGGGCAGGGCGGGCCGGTGCCGCCGTTCTGGATCGAGGCACCGTCGGGCTGGCGGCTGCGCACCCTGTTTGGCGAGATCGAACTGCCGCTCGCCTGGCCAGTATGGGTGACCCACTCGCAGGCCAGCGCCTACGCCACCCGCCACGGCCGCCGCCTGCCGACCGAGGCGCAGTGGATGCGGGCGGCCTACGGCGCTCCGGACGAGAACTGGCGTCGACAGCCCTGGGGCGAGGCCGACGCCGGGCCACAGCGCGGCAACTTCGGCCTGCAGCGCTTCGACCCGGTGGCGGTCGACTCCCATCCCGCCGGCGCGAGCGGCTTCGGCGTGCATCAGATGGTCGGCAACGGCTGGGAATGGACCGCCAGCGCCTTCGGTCCCCTGCCGGGTTTTGCGCCGCATGCCAGCTACCCCTCGTATTCGGCCGATTTCTTCGACGGCGAGCATTTCGTTCTGAAAGGCGCCGCGCCGACGACCCATGCCCGGCTGGTGCGGCGCAGCTTCCGCAACTGGTTCCGGCCCGACTATCCCTTCGTTCACGCGGGGTTCCGATGCGTCGCGACGCACTGAGCGATTTCGCCGCCGACGTGCGCGCCGGGCTGGGCGGCCCCGGGCAGAAATGGCTGCCGGCCCGCTGGCTGTACGACGACCTCGGCAGCACCTTGTTCGAGGCCATCACCCACCTGCCTGAATACGGCCTCACCCGCGCCGACGAACGCGTCATCACCCGCCTCGCGCCCGAGATCGCGACCTGGCTGCCGGGACCGCTGCGGATCGCCGAGTTCGGCAGCGGCAGCGGCCGCAAGACCGCGGTCCTGCTGCGCGCACTGATGCCACGCCCGGTCTACCACCCGATCGACGTCTCGACCGCCGCGCTGCTCATGTGCAGCCGCGAACTCGCCGACGTGACCACCGTCGTGCCCGAGGAAGGCGACTACCTGGCCGGACTGTCCCGGGTGCTGGCCCAGCGTTCGGCGGGCGAACGGCTGCTGCTGCTGTTTCTTGGCAGCACGCTGGGCAACTTCCGGCCCGACGACGGTCTCGCCTTCCTGCGCACCGTGCGCAGCCGCTTGCGGGCGGGCGACGCCTTGCTGCTGGGCGCCGACCTGATCAAGGACGCCCGCGCCCTGATCCTGGCCTACGACGACCCGACCGGCGTCACCGCGGCCTTCAACCGCAACCTGATCGGCCGCATCAACCGCGAGCTCGGCGCCAACTTCGAGCTCGGCAACTACCGGCACGAGGCGCGTTACGAACGCGATGCGCAGCGCATCGAAATGCACTTGCGGGCGCGCTGCGCAGCGCATGTCGAGATCCCCGGCGCCGGCCTCGGCATCGACCTGGTGCCGGGCGAGACCATCTGGACCGAGTCCTCTCACAAGTTCACCGAACGCGGCCTCGATCGCCTCGCCGCCGAAGCCGACTGGCTGGTGGCCTGCCGCTGGACCGACAGCGCCTGGCCGCTGGCCGAGACCCTGCTGGTCGTTCCCTGAGGAGAGCCGCATGCCTGCCTGGCCCGGTCTGTCTTACGCCGCTTTTGCGCCGACCGCCCATCTCTTGCACATGAGCACGCAGATGATGGGCAAGCTCACCTTGCTGCGGCCCTTCGAGCCGCAATGGTCGAACGTCGCCCTGGAACTGACGCCCTGCGGCCTCGGCACCGGCAGAATCGACTGGGCCGGCCGCTCGTTCGAAGTCGAGCTCGACCTCGTCCGGCACGAGATCTCGGCCCGAACCAGCGACGGCCGCCGCGACGGCTTCGAGCTCGCGCCCGCCAGCGTGGCGCAGACCTGGCAGAAATTTCGCGCCTTGCTGGCCCGGCTCGATCTCGATCCCCCGATCAACACCCTGCCGCAGGAAGTGGCGGCACCGGTCCGCTTCGAGCTCGATACCTCACCCTGCCCCTATGAAACTGAACTGGTCCGGACCTGGGGCGAGATCCTGCGCCGCAGCGCCAGCCTGTTCGAACGCTTCCGCGCACGCTTCCTCGGCAAGGCTCCGCCGCTGGGTTTTATGTGGGGAACTTTCGACCTTCGGATCGCGCTCTACAACGGCCGCCCTGCCGCCGCTCCGCCGGGCAGCGGCCTGATCTACCGCAACGCGATGGACGCCGAGTTATACGAAGCCGGCTGGTGGTCGGGAGATGCCCGTTACCCGCATGCCGCCTTTTATGCTTTCGCCTACCCGCAGGCCGCCGGGGCCGAGACCATCGTCCTCGACCACGGCCGCTGGAGCCCGGAGCTGTCGGAATGCCTGCTCGACAATGCCGCCCTGGTGCCGCTCGCCGAGCCTGAATCCGCCGTGTCCGATTTTCTCGAGCGCAGCTACCGCCACGACACCCGGCTCGCGCGCTGGGACCCGGGCCTGCTCGGCACGGGCCGGCCCGCTTGATCCGTAAGTCTCCGGATCAAGCGGGTTGGCACCGGTTCATCAGTTGCGACGGATGGCCTGCAGAACGAGGATCTGCTGGCCGCCTTCGTCGATCGGCGCCACACCCAGGCGCACCTGATCCTGCTTGACGTCCCACACCGAAACGGCCTGGCTGCGACCCGGCAGCGGAATTTCGGCCGTCGCCGGCTTGCCCAGCGCCTTGCTCAACTCGGCGTTGACCTTGGTCGCACGGGTCTTGGCGTTCTGCGCGCTGTCGACGAAGGCCACGCGCAAGGTTCGCGCCACCGACCCGTCGGCGTCGAGGAAGACGTAGGTCGAATCCCAGGTCTGACCAACGCTCACCTGTTTGTCACGGGCCACCAGGATGTGGCATTCGCCCGTCGCCGCGCGGCGCAGCTTGGGGAAATCGTCGTGGGTGCAGCGGGCGTCGTGCCAGACCTCGTAGTCAGCCGCGACGGCGGCGGCGGTGGTATGCGCCGCCTGGGTCGGCAGCGAGACCTGGATCGGAGCCTGCGCAGCAACCGAGGTCGCAAACGTTGCGCCGACGGCAACAGCCAGCGTGAGCTTGAGCATGAGAGATTCCTTCGCGTTAATCACCACAAGTGAGGCCCTCCCTCTTGAGTCCTCCTGTGCCGAGGGTAGCCCTATCACCACCTAGAAATTGGTACGGCCTCGACTAATCGGCACCCGACACGACATCGGTCAAAAACGGAAAGGGCGCCGCAGCGCCCTTTCCGCTTTTTAGACCAACTCAAACAGGTGTTTACGCGTCAGCCACCCCGGCGTTGCCGGTCGAATCGCGGCGCAGCAGCGCATACAGCAGGATCGAACCGAAGGTCGCGGTACCGATACCGTCCATGGTGAAACCACCAATCGCGATCTTGAAGTTGCCCGCGCCCAGGATCAGCGTGACCGCCGCGGTGATGAGGTTGCGGTTATCGCCGAAGTCGACCTTGTTGACGACCCAGATGCGGGCCCCGGCCACCGCAATCAGACCGAACACGACGATCGACACCCCGCCCAGCACGGCCGAGGGAATCGTCAGGATCAGGGCGCCGAACTTGGGGCTGAAACCCAGCACGATCGCCATCAGCGCCGCGACCACGAACAAGAGCGTCGAATAGACGCGGGTCGCCGCCATCACGCCGATGTTCTCGCCGTAGGTGGTGACGCCAGTGCCGCCGGCGCTGCCAGCAACCATGGTGGCGATGCCATCGCCAAGGAAGGCGCGGCCCATGTATTTGTCGAGGTTCTGCCCCGTCATCGCGGTGACCGCCTTGACGTGGCCGAGGTTCTCGGCGACCAGGATCACCGCGACCGGGACGATCAGCATCATCGCCTCGCCGGTGAACACTGGCGCAGTGAAAGCGGGCAGACCGAACCACGCCGCCGCCGCCACACCCGAGAAGTCGACCGGCTTGCCCAGGCCCAGCCCGTTGGCGAACACCAGGTAGACCAGGTAGGCGAGCACCAGGCCGACCAAGATCAGCAGCTTCTGCAACATGCCGCGGGTGTAGACCGCAACCGCACCCACCGACAGGATGGTGACCACCGCCATCCACTTGTCGAACTCGGTCTTGCCGACGCCGTTGACTGCGGTGACGGCGAGGTTGAGGCCGATCACCGCCACCACGGCGCCAGTGACCACCGGCGGCATGAAGCGTTCGATCCAGCCGGTGCCGGTCGCCATCACGATCAGGCCGATCACGGCATACACCAGGCCGCAGGCGATGATGCCGCCCAGGGCGACGCCGATATTGCCGTTGAGCCCGCCTCCGGTGTAGCCGGTGGCGGCGATCACCACGCCGATGAAGGCGAAGCTCGAGCCCAGGTAGCTCGGCACGCGGCCGCCGACGATCAGAAAGAAGATCAAGGTACCGATGCCGCTCATGAGGATCGCGACGTTCGGATCGAAACCCATCAGCAAGGGCGCGAGCACGGTCGAGCCGAACATGGCCACCACGTGCTGGACGCCCAGGGCGGCGGTCTGCCCCCACGGAAGTCGTTCGTCAGGGGCGATCACGCCCTCGGTTTTTTCGGTCCATCTGGGGAAATACGACCCGCTCATGGGTTCTCCTTGTTATGTGGGTGTTCCGGCAAAGCGGGCGGCATTGTAGGCGCCTGCCCGCGCCGCCTTTCCACGATCCGGAGTGCCCCCACCCCGGCTTTCACGAACGGCCGGACTTTCGAAGCCTTCCTCCAAACCCGCGGTGATGGGCCCGACCGCCGCTGCGGCTTCCCGACGGCAGGGCAGGGCGTTATGGTGAGGCCGCGCCCGACCCAAGGAGCGGCATGAACTCGAGCCCCGTCCCGCCCGTTCTCCCCGCCCCGCCGGTGCCGAACCGAGGCGCCATGCTGCTGCTCATCCTCGCTACCGGGGTGATCACCGGCGCCTCGTCGATGATCATCGTCACCCTGCCTGCGATCGCGGGAGCGCTCGGCGCCAGCCTGGCGCAGAGCAACTGGGTGGTCGACGCCTTCACCCTCGCCGTCGCGGTATCCATCCTCGGCGCGGGCGCGGCCGCCGACCGTCTCGGCTTGCGGCGCGCCCTGTTGCTGTCGCTGGCCCTGATGGTGCCGACTCAGGTGCTGGGGGCCCTGGCCGACAACGTCTGGGTGCTGATCGGCTCGCGGCTGATCGGCGGGCTGATCGGCGCCGTCCTTTATTCCGCCGTCCTCGGCCATGTCGTCAGCTTGTGGCCGGGGCCGGCGCGGACCAGGGCCATCGCCCAATGGGGCATGGGCCTGGGCATCGTGGCCATGATCAACCCGCCGCTCGCCGGCTGGATCGAGACCGTGGGCGGCTGGCGCGCCGTGGTTGCGGTCACGCCTGCCCTGGCCTTGTTCACCCTGGTCGCCGCCTGGCGCTGGCTGCCGCCACCGCCACCGGTTCCACGGCATCCGGTCGACCTCGTGGGCTGCCTGCTGGCCGCCGCCGCGGTCGCAGGGCTGCTGCTGGGGATCAATCTGCTGCCCTCGGGTTCGATCGGATGGGGAGCGGCGCTGATCCTCGCCGGCCTGCTCCTGGGCGCCGCCTTCGTCGCACACAGCCGCGGCCGCGCCGATGCACTGATCCCGGTCGGCCTGCCCGGCAGCGGCGCCTTGCTGCTTGCCGCCGGCGTCACCTTCATGAGCTCGGGCCTGCTGTTTGCGTTCAACCAGACGATGGAGCACTACGCCCAGGACGGCTTGCGCCTGCCGGCGCTGGCGGGCGGTTTCCTGTTCGCGGCGGGCGGCCTGGCCTCCGCGGTCGGCTCGCGGGTGGCCGGGCCCATGCTCCAGCACCTGCCGCTGCGCTGGCTGCTGGTGGGCGGAACGGCCCTGCTTTGCCTGGCGCTGCTCGTGGCCGCGCTGAGCTGGCGCATGGGGGCGTCCCCCACCTGGGTCGTGGCCGTGATCCTGGCCCTGGCGTTCGCTTTCGGCGTGAGCAATACCGCCGCCACCCATGCCATCACCCGCCATGCGCCGGCCGGGCGGGAAGGAACGATGTCGGCCCTGACCGGGCTCGCGCGTTACCTCGGCGGATCGCTCGGCCTGGCGGCCCTGGGCGCGGTGCTCGCCGCGGCCTACCGCGAGAGCTTCGTCGCCGCCGCGGTCGACCAGCCTCCCGGGCTGGGCGCCCAGCTCGCCCGCTCGTATTCGCTCGCCCAGCACTGGGCGGCCAGCCATCCGGGCCGGGCGGCCGAGATCATGGCGGCCGCGCGCGACGCGATCGTCGCCGGCGCCGACGCCGCGCTCTGGGCCTCGGCCGCCGCCGGTCTCGTCTGGACCCTGGTGCTGTGGCGCTGCTACCCGCGCGACCCGCGCTGAGACTTCGATTTGGAGCCCAGCCTCGAAACTCGGCTGCTACGGTGTTTCCCTTTTGCCAGCCTCTGGTCGACCACCATGTCCCTGCCGCCGCTCCTGCGTGACTCGCTCGCCCTGCCCGTGATCGGTTCGCCGCTGTTCATCGTGTCCAACCCCGAGCTCGTGATCGAGCAATGCAAGGCCGGCATCGTCGGCAGCTTCCCCGCGCTCAACGCCCGCCCCGAACCCGTACTCGATCAATGGCTCACCCGCATCGAGACCGAGCTCGCGGCCTACCGGGCGGCGCACCCGGAGGCGAAGATCGCGCCCTACGCGGTCAACCAGATCGTGCACGCCAGCAACACCCGGCTCCAGCACGACGTCGAAGTCTGCGTCGCACACAAGGTGCCGATCATGATCACCAGCCTGCGCGCGCCCGACCTGGTGGTGGCCGCCGCCCACAGCTACGGCGGGCTGGTGTTCCACGACGTCACCAACATCACCCACGCCAAACGCGCGATCGCCGCCGGCGTCGACGGCCTGATCCTGGTGTGCACCGGCGCCGGCGGCCACGCCGGCACGCTCAGCCCCTTCGCCCTGGTGCGCGAGGTACGCGAGTTCTACGACGGCACCATCATCCTGTCCGGCGCGATCGCCAGCGGCGACGCCGTTCTGGCCGCGCAGGCGCTGGGCGCCGACCTCGCCTACATGGGCACGCGTTTCATCGCCACCACCGAGGCCAATGCCACGCCCGCCTACAAACAGGCCCTGGTCGAATCGGTGGCCGAAGACATCGTCTACACCAACCTCTTCACCGGGGTTCACGGCAACTACCTGAAGAGCAGCATCGTCGCCGCCGGCCTCGACCCGGCCAAGCTGCCCGAGGCCGACAAGTCGAAGATGAACTTCGCTTCCGGCGGCAACAGCGCCGCCAAAGCCTGGAAGGACATCTGGGGCGCAGGGCAAGGCACGGGTCAGATCAAGGCGGTGCAGCCGACCCGCGAGGTGGTGGCCCAGCTCGCGGCCGAATACGCCGCCGCCCGCGCGCGGCTGCTGGGGCGCTAGCCGGAACGGCAGGGGCGGGCATGAAGTGGCTGATCGCCCTGCGCCAGCGCGCCAGCCTGCTCAAGGCCGAAACCCTCGCCCTGGCGATCGCGGCGCGCGACCCGCGCACGCCCTGGATCGCCAAGCTGCTCGTGATCGCCGCGGTGGCCTATGCCCTGAGCCCGGTCGACTTGATTCCGGACTTCGTTCCGGTGCTGGGACTGCTCGACGACCTGGTGATCCTGCCCCTGCTGATCGCCCTGGCGATCCGGCTCACCCCGCCGGCCGTACTCGCCGACGCCCGCGCCCAGGCGCAGCGGGCGGTGGCGCGCGGCAAGCGATGGGGCCTGGTCGCCGCCGCCGTGTTCATCGCGTTCTGGGCCGCACTCGTCGGGCTGGGGCTCGCCTGGCTGCTGCGGACCTTCCCGGCGACCTGAATCCGCCCGGAGGCGGCGGCCTTCGGGTCGTCCCCTGCGCGGCCCCGCGGCCCGCTTGGTAAAATTGCGCCACCTCGCCGCTGGCCGCTTCCGACCGGCGGCTTTTGCTTTGATGCAGGCCCTCCTCCGCGGCTGCCCACACCATGACCTCTCCGAACCCTGCGCTCGTGCGCGACGTGGCCCTGCGCCGCACCTTCGCGATCATTTCCCACCCTGACGCCGGCAAAACGACGCTGACCGAAAAGCTGCTGCTGTTCGGCGGAGCGATCCAGATGGCGGGCGCGGTCAAGGGTCGCAAGAGCAACCGCCACGCCACGTCCGACTGGATGGAAGTGGAAAAGCAGCGCGGCATCTCGGTCACGAGTTCGGTGATGCAGTTCGAATACCAGGGCAACGTCATCAACCTGCTCGACACCCCGGGCCACGAGGATTTCTCGGAAGACACCTACCGAGTCCTGACCGCCGTCGACGCGGCGGTGATGGTGATCGACGCCGCCAAGGGCGTGGAAGCGCAGACGATCAAGCTGCTCGAGGTCTGCCGCCTGCGCAACACACCCATCATCACCTTCGTCAACAAGCTCGACCGCGAGGTGCGCGACCCGATCGAGCTGCTGGGCGAAATCGAAAGCGTGCTCAAGCTCGATTGCGCGCCGGTGACCTGGCCGATCGGCATGGGCAAGACCTTCCGCGGCGTGTATTCGCTGCTCGACAACCGCCTCCTGCGTTTCACCCCGGGCGGCGAACGCGTGGCCGAAGACAGCGAAACCATCGAAGGCCTGGACAACCCCCGCCTCGACCAGCTGTTCCCGCTCGAGATCGGCCAGGTGCGCGACAGCATCGAACTGGTGCAGGGCGCGAGCGATCCCTTCGACCTCGAACGTTTCCTCGCCGGCACCCAGAGCCCGGTCTTCTTCGGCTCGGGCGTAAACAACTTCGGCGTGCAGGAAGTGCTGCGCGCCCTGGTCGACTGGGCGCCGCCGCCGCAGCCGCGCGACGGCGGCACGCGCGAAGTGCTTCCGACCGAAACGCCGTTCTCGGGTTTCGTCTTCAAGATCCAGGCCAACATGGACCCGCGCCACCGCGACCGGATCGCCTTCTTCCGCGTGTGCTCGGGCCGCTACACGCCCGGCATGAAGGTGCGCCACGTGCGCGACGCGCGCGAGATGAAGCTCGGCAACGCGCTCACCTTCATGGCCAACGACCGCGTCAAGATGGAAGACGCGGTGGCGGGCGACATCATCGGTATCCACAACCACGGCCAGCTGCATATCGGCGACACGCTCACCGAAGGCGAGACCCTCGGCTTCACCGGCATTCCCTACTTCGCGCCGGAACTGTTCCGTGCCGCCCGCGCACGCGATCCGTTCAAGACCAAGCAGCTACAGAAAGGCCTGCAGGAGCTGGGCGAGGAAGGCGCGATCCAGGTCTTCGAAACCGAGTTCGGCAACCTGCTGCTGGGCGCCGTCGGCCAGCTCCAGTTCGAAATCGTGGCGCAGCGCCTCGCCTCCGAATACAAGGTCGACGCGATCTACGACAGCACCGACATCTCGACCGCGCGCTGGCTCACCTACCCCGACGAAAAGACCCGCAAGGACTTCGAACGCGAGCAGTCGGCGCGGGTCGGCACCGACGTCGACGGCAACCCGGTCTATCTCGCCAACTCGATCTACAACCTGCAGACCACGATCAAACACTGGCCGCAGGTGGGCTTCCACAACACCCGCGAACACGGGCAGAAGATGGCGCATTCGGCCTAGCCACCCAGCGGGGTTGCGTGCGTCCAACAAGCCGCCGCGACGATCCGACACGGCCACCTTCGGGTGGCCGTTTTTCTAACTCTGCCGCTAGCATGGCCTGCATTCCGACTCCCCTTCGCTGATCGTGACCGGCCACCGCACGCAAGCCCACTTCCGCCCATCGCGAGACGTTGCTCACGGGCACATACTGGCGGCTGCCATCGTGTCCCTGACAGGTCTCGCTCTCACGCTGATTGTGGTGGTCAACGTGATCCGCTGGTCGCACACCCAAGTGATCGACATCGCCACTCAACACGTCAATAGGTCTGCCGCGACCGCTGCACGCCAATCGCAGGAAGCGGCGCGCACCACTCAAAAACGCGAGCAGGAACGGATCGCAACTCAAACAACGATTCAAGGCACCACGTCCGACATACAACAAGCGAGCCTTGCCTCGAACTCAAGCGCCGCGGAACAGAAAGAAACGGCATGGAGGCGTTTTTATCAACCCTCAGCCGCTTGCTCGAACCCAGACACTCGGCCGCTCGTCGAATGCGCCAATGAACACATCCGTGCTAGACGCGCCTTCGAGCTGCGCTACAAGGCCAGCGCACCGTAAGCACTAGCGCCAAAGACAGACTTCAGGCTTGGGGGCTTGGACCCTCCGCCGCAGATCGCTCCTTGCTCTGCGACAAACCCGCCCCGAACCTTGAATCACCGTCCTTGCAGCGCCGCTATCCTCAAACCCACGTCCTGCCAGCTCCGGCCATCCCATGCCACGCCGTCGTCGCACTCGCCCTTTCGAGCAGATCGCCGCCTTGCCCTGGCAAACGTCCGCAGCCCTGGCCATCGGCGGATTCGCAAGCTTCTACTGGGTAGTGCCGCTAGGGATGGGGAACGATTCGCTGGCTCTGCCGTTTCACAGCCTGGCTCGCGGTATCGCGTGGGTTCTATTGCTGACAATCGGCTTCGCGTCATTGAGTGCGTGGCGGCGGCAGACCCGACCAGCCCAACCCAAGCGCACCGCCGAGCCCTCGTTCAGCTCGCGAGCGAGCTGCGCCCCCGCTGCCGACGGCAGTTCATGGGACGCCGTCGTTCAACAGTGCGTTCGAGACAAAGCTGCCCGCAACGCCGCGACCGATGCCACGGTGAAACCAACGACCTGGTCGATCGACGTGCTCCAGCGCATGGATTGGAAAGTGCTGGAGTTCGTCACCGCCGGCTATTACGAGTGCCGCGGCTTCCGCACCCAGACCACGCCCTGCGGCGCCGACGGCGGCATCGACGTCACCCTGTTCCGCCCCGACACCGCCACGCCCTTTGCCATCGTTCAATGCAAGGCCTGGAACAGCCGCCCGGTTGGCGTCAAGCCGCTGCGCGAACTGCTGGGGGTGATGACCCACCACAAACTCGCCAACGGCGTCTTTGTCACCAGCGGCACCTACACGGACGAGGCCATCGCTTTTGCCCAGGCCAACGGCATCAAGCTCGGTACCGGAGCCACCTTGCTCGATAGCATCCTGGCGCTGGCTCCGCCACAACAGCAGAAGCTGCTGGCGATCGCCACCGATGGCGAATGGACCACACCAAGTTGCCCCTCATGCGGCATCAAGATGGTGAGCCGGGAGGCGAAGGAACGCCGTTTCTGGGGCTGCCGCAACTTTCCCCGCTGCAACCAGACCTTCGCCATGAAGCGCGAGACCTGAAACCCAAGCGCCGGCTCAACCGCCGTTCAGCAAAGCGTCGGGAATGTCATAGGACTCACCATCCAGGCTGACCCGGCTGAGGTCGCCGTGACGCTCGCTGCGGACGGGCGAGTTCGAGTCCGATGCCACCGGCTGGCCCTGGACGAACAGGATGCGCCGCAGCAGCCGGTCCGGGCCTCGGACTTCGACCGTGGCCGTGGCCTCGCCGCGGCGGCGGACGACGCCGGCCTCGCACTGGCTCAGCTGCGGATCGAGCGGATGGCGACAGCCGATGCGCGCAGTGGCGTGGAACGGCGTGCCGGGAACCAGAGCATCGGTCGCAGCCGGCACGGCAGGAAGCGGCTGGCCGGCGAGGGCGACCGTCAGCGTGTAGCGGCTGCTTTCGTGGCGGCGGGCGGCGGCACGCATCAGATAGACGCGGATCGTGTAATCGCCGTCGGCGGGCAGGACTCCTTTGAAGTTCTCGCCGATCGAGCCGATGAACATCGCCGCCTCGGCCCCCGGCGGGATGAGGTTGAAGTAGTTCTGCGAGTTGCTCTTTTTCAGATCGACGCTCAAGGTCTGGCCGGCGCCGGCACGAAACACGTAGTCGACGTAGTGGTAGCCCTGAACCTTGCCCTTGATCGTGGTCGAGGTCGCGCCACCCGCGAAACCGATCCGCTCGACGCGGCCATCGGCAGCCTGCAGAGGAGCCAGGGGCACCGCCAGCAGGGCGGCGATCGCAAGGGCAAGGAAACGATTTTTCATGGCCGATCTCGGGTTGGCGGAGCAGGGCGCAAAGCCGGGCTCACGGCTGGCCGAGCGGAGCGATGTCGATCAGCCAGGCGTGCAACCAGAAAGCGAAAAGCCCCCAGCTCACCAGGCCCAGCATGACCGTGATGAAGGTGCGCACGGCCGGCCCGCGGGCATAGGTGACGCCGTCGCGCCGGTCGCGCCGGCGGGCCGCCATGAAGTCGAGCACCGACCAGACCAGGAAGCTGCCGAACAGGATCGTTCCGGCCAGGGTGCCGCTGGCGAGCAAGTGCACCAGCGACCACAGGATCACGCCGGCGACCATGGGGTGGCCCACGGCCGCCTTGATCGCGTTGGCGGGCACGTAGGCCGCGGTCAGCAGGATGAAGGCAAACGCGGTGACCAGGCCGGCGAGGTGTTTCATTCCTTCCGGCGCCACCCACAGGATCTGCGGCGCCATGCGGACCTGGTCCCAGCCCATCACAAGCAGGACAAAACCGGTGAGGGCGATCAGCGCATAGCCCGCCCGCCACGCGCCAGCGCCGATCCTCGATAGGGTGCGCTGCCGCCACGAATCCGCCACGATGCGGACCGAATGCACGCCGAGGAAAAGCACCAGGCCAAACACAAACAAACTCATCGAACTCTCCGTTGGGATAACCCGAGTATGCCGCTGTCGCCGCCGCTGCGACTTTGATGAGGGTTTCTACCGACTCTTGTTTCACTAGAATCGGCACCTGCTCAGCGCGCCCGCCCGGGCGCGTTTTTCGTCCCGCTCCGCCATGACCCCGCTCCGCCGCGCCCTGCTGCTCGCCTTTCCCGCCGTCGCCGCACCGCTGCCGCTGTACGCCCAGGCCCCGCGCTTCCCGTCGCAGCCGGTGCGCATCGTCGTGCCGTATTCGGTCGGCATCGGCCCCGACGTGGTGGCGCGGGCGCTCGCCGACGAACTCGGGAAACGCTGGGGTCAGCCAGTGCTGGTCGACAACAAGCCGGGCGCTTCCGGCATCGTCGCCTTCAGCGAGCTGCGCCGGGTGCCGGCCGACGGCCACACGCTGTTCCTGGGCGACCTCGCCACGCTGGCGGTCAACCCGCTGGTCTACGCCCGCCTGCCCTACGACCCGGCGCTCGACCTGCGGCCCCTGAGTTCGCTGTTCCGCGCCACCTTTGCGATCCAGGTCGCGGCCCACAGCCGCTACCAGACCCTGGCCCAGCTGCTCGCCGCCGCCCGCGCCCGCCCCGGCCAGCTCAGCTACGCCTCGCTCGGCAACGGCCATCCGTCCAACGTCGCGGTCGAGAGCTGGGCGCGCGCCGCCGGCGTCGTCTTCCAACACGTGCCGTTCAAGGACGGCGGCGCCCTGATGAACGCCGTCGCCAGCGGCGAGATCGACTTCACCACCTTCTCGATGCACACCGTCGCGCCGCTGGTGAAGGCCGGCAAGCTGCGCGCCCTGGCCGTCGCCTCGCTCACCCGCCTCAAGGACCACCCAGAGCTGCCCACCAGCGCCGAAGCCGGCGGTCCGGCGCTGGAAATGCGGCCGTGGGCCGCGCTGGTGGCGCCCGGCGCCACGCCGCCCGCGGTGCTCGACTTCCTGCAGCGGGAAATCGTCGCCGCCCTCGCTCGCCCGGCGCTGCGGGCGCAGATCGAAGCCGCCGGCTTCGAACCGCTGCCCTCGACCGCCGGCGAACTCGCGGCCCGCATCCAGGCCGACGCCGCGCTTTACGCACCGCTCGTCCAGGAAGGGCGGGTCAGCCGCCACTGAAGGCCACCCAGGCGGCTGGTTAAGATGCGGGGATCTTGCGCACCCTGGAAAACCCGCCATGCAATACCGCCGCCTCGGCCGCTCCGGCCTGAAAGTCTCCGAACTCTCGCTCGGTTCCTGGGTCACCTACGGCAACCAGGTCGAAACCAAGCTCGCGCGCGAACTGATGGCGACCGCCTTCGACGCCGGCGTGAACTTCTTCGACAACGCCGAGGCCTACGCCGGCGGCAAAAGCGAAGAGATCATGGGCGCGGCCTTGAAGGAGCTGGCCTGGCCGCGCATCCGCTACGTGGTTTCGACCAAGTTCTACTGGGGTCACCGCACCGGCGTCAACGACAACAACACGCTCAACCGCAAGTACCTGCTGTCGGCGATCACGGGTTCCCTGAAGCGCCTGCAGCTCGACTACGTCGACCTGGTGTATTGCCACCGCCCCGACCCCCACACCCCGATCGAAGAGACGGTGTGGGCGATGCACGACATGATCGAACGCGGCTACGCGCTCTACTGGGGCACGAGCGAATGGAGCGCCGACGAGATCCGCGCCGCTTACGACATCGCCGACCGCCGCAACCTGCACAAGCCGGTGATGGAGCAGCCCGAATACAACCTGCTGCATCGCCAGCGGGTCGAGCGCGAATACGCGCGCCTCTACGAGGACATCGGTCTCGGGCTCACCACCTGGAGCCCGCTCGCCTCGGGTCTCTTGACCGGCAAATACCGCAACGGCGTACCCGAGGGTTCGCGCGCCACCGTCGCCAGCTACGCCTCCCTCAAGGACAAGCTGACCGACCCCGGCCGCAACCAGCTGGTGGCCCGGCTCGACGACGTGGCCAAGGAGCTCGGCTGCACCCTGGCTCAGCTCTCGCTCGCCTGGGTGCTCAAGAACCCACACGTCAGTTCGGTCATCACCGGCGCCTCGCGGGTCGGTCAGATCGAAGAAAACATGAAGGCGGCCGAGGTCGCGGTGAAGCTCACGCCCGAGGTGATGGCGGCGATCGATGCCATCGTCGGCCCGAATCACGACTGAGTCGGCCGCCGCCAAAACCAAGGGGCGCAATGCGCCCCTTGGTTGTTTCCGTTCGGCCGATCAGGGCCGGCGGTGGCCCGAATACAGCTCGGCGATGGTGTCCTTGAACTTCTCGCGCAGCTGCGGGCGCTTGAGCTTCAGGGTCGGCGTCATCAGGCCGTTGTCGACGTTCCAGGGTTCGAGCGTGAGCGCGACGTTGCGCGGCACGCCGTAGTGCGGGAACTCGCGCGCGGCAGCGCGCACACGTTTGACCGCGGCGTGGCGGGCGGCACTCGACTTGAGGCTGGCAGGGTCGTTCGGGTCGAGCTCGAGCGTGGCCGCAAAACGCTGCCACTCTTCCGGGTTCAGCACCACGATCGCGCCGATGTAGGGGCGGTTCTCGCCGACCACGAAAACCTGGTCAAAGAGCGGATCGTCGGCGATCGCAAGCTCGAGGTCGCCCGGCGGAATTTTCTCGCCGGTCGAAGTGACGATGATCTCCTTGATCCGGCCCTTGATACGAATGCGGCCGCCGTCGGAAAGATCGGCCTGGTCGCCGGTCGACAGCCACCCGTCGGCACTAAGCACGGCGGCGGTGTCCTCGGGCCGGCCCCAGTAGCCCTGCATCACGCTGGCGCCGCGCACCTGCAGTTCGTCGTTGTCGCCCAGACGGATTTCGAGGTTGTGGAAGGGGTGGCCGACCGTGGCGGGGTGGTTGTCGTCGAGCTGGTTGACCGCCACCACGGGCGAGGTCTCGGTCATGCCGTAGCCCTGCAGCACCGGCACCCCCAGGCCCAGGAAGCAGCGCGCGACGGTGCCGCTCAAGGCGGCGCCGCCGCTGATGGCGATCCGCATGCGGCCGCCGAACTGGGCGCGCATGGGCGCGGCAATCAACTTGTCGAGCAGCGGCCACACCAGCGGGTCGAGCATGGCGCGGCCGCTTTCCTCCTGCGGCAGGCCGTTGCGCTGGCAGAAGCGGCGCCAGCCCACTTCCACCGCCCAGTCGAACAGGTAACGCTTGAAGCGGCCGGCGCGGGCCAGCTTGTCCTGCACCTTGCCGTAGATGCGTTCGTAGATGCGCGGCACCGAGATCAGCACGGTGGGGCGGACGATGCGGAAGTCCTCGCCCAGCTCCTGGATCGACCGCGTGAACACCACCGTGCAGCCCATGGCAAGCGGCAGGTAATAACCGGCGGTGCGCTCGAAGGTGTGCGAAAGCGGCAGGAAGGAGAGGAAAACGTCGCCCGGCATCGGCAGGATGAACTTCGTCACCGCCTGCACGTTCGACATGATGTTGCGATGCGTCAGCATCACGCCCTTGGGCCTGCCGGTCGTGCCCGAGGTGTAGACGATGGCGGCCAGGTCGGAGGGCGTAGGCGGCGCCGGCAGCTCGGTGACGGCGCGGCCGCGCGCCAGCCAGTCTTCGAGCGCGAACACCGGCACCGGGCCGGGCGCGCCGTCGCAGTCGATCTCCTCGGTCAGCACCACCTGGCGCAGCTGCGGAAACTCGATGCCGGTGGCGGCGATCGCGTTCCATTGCAGGGGCTTGGCCGTCACCAGGGCGGCGGCGCCGCAGTCGTTGAGGATGTAGGCGACCGAACCCGGGGTGTCGATCGCATGCAGCGGCACCGGCACCAGGCCGTTGGCGAGCACTGCCTGGTCGAAGCAGATCGCGTCGATGCCGTTGGGCAGCAGCATCGCCACCCGCGCGCCGCGCGGCAGGTCCATCGCCGCCAGCGCCCGGCGCCAGCGTTCGACCTGGGTCTCGAGCTCGCGGTAAGAGAGGCTCTCCCAGGTATTGGTACGGTGGTCGAACTGCCGGAACGCCTCGTCGTCGGGCGTGCTGCGAACTCGCAGCGCGAGCAGTTCGGGAATTGTCTGTAGCGAGAGCAGGGCCTCGGCCCGATTGGCAGCGGTATCTACCACTTAGGGTCCTTCCTAGTGCGGTCGCCAAACAGGCGAAGCGCGCGATGTTAGTCCCCCTTCGCCTTGCCTGCTTTTGGGGGATCAAAACCGGCCGCGATGAGAGGCACTGGACTAGGATAGGCACCGATGCCGATTTCCATGAGCGCCGCATGAACCCTCCCCCGCCACCCGCCGCCGACCCCGATGTCGGCGTTCCGGTCTCGCAGAAGATCCGCGAGCGGATACTCGCCGCCCGCGCCCGCTTTCACGCCAACGACAACATCGCCGGCTTCATCGAAGACGGCGAACTCGACGCCCTGCAGGACGAAGTCGAAGCCAAGCTCCAGGGCGTTCTCGAAAGTCTGGTGATCGACACCGACAGCGACCACAACACCCGCGAGACCGCGCGCCGGGTCGCCAAGATGTACCTGCGCGAAGTCTTCGGCGGCCGCTTCGAAGCCGCCCCGCCGGTGACCGAGTTTCCCAACGTCGAACACCTGAACGAGCTGATGATCGTGGGGCCGATCACGATCCGCAGCGCCTGCTCGCACCACCTGTGCCCCATCATCGGCCGGGTGTGGATAGGCGTGATGCCCAACGAACATTCGAACCTGATCGGGCTGTCCAAATACGTGCGCCTGGCCAACTGGGTGATGAGCCGGCCGCAGATCCAGGAAGAAGCCGTCACCCACCTGGCCGACCTGCTGCAGGAACGCATGCAGCCCGACGGCCTGGCGGTGGTGATGGAAGCCGACCACTTCTGCATGCAGTGGCGCGGCGTGAAGGAGACCGATTCGATGATGACCAACAGCGTCATGCGCGGCTCCTTCCTCAAGGACCCCAACCTGCGGCGCGAGTTCCTCTCGCTGCTGCGCCACCGCCACGCCTGAAGGCCAAGCCATGCTGATCCGCCTGCTCTACGCCAGCCGCGCCAGCGGCGCCGTCACCCACGAGGTGATCGAATCCATCCTTGCGCAGTCGCGCATCCACAACCCCGCACTCGGCATCACCGGCATCCTGTGCCACGGCGGCGAGATCTTCATGCAAGTGCTCGAAGGCGGCCGCGGCCCGGTCAACGAGCTCTACAACCAGATCGTGCGCGACCCGCGCCACCGCGACGTGGTGGTGCTGCACTACGAAGAAGTGGCCGAGCGGCGCTTCGCCGGTTGGACCATGGGGCAGGTCAATCTTGACCGCCTCAACCCCTCGCTGCTGCTCAAATACAGCGAGAAGCCGGTGCTTGATCCGTATGCGGTGTCGGGGAAGGCGTCGATGGCGCTGCTCGAGGAGCTGATTGCCACGGCGAGCATTGTGGGGAGGGCGGGGTAACCGTTTGCTTGGCTAGGTTGGATTGATAGAAGGGGCGGACTGAGGTTCGCCCTTTTCTTTTTGGTAGGGAGTGGTCCGTACCGCTGCGCGGGAAGCGCCTTCGTTGCGCGATGCGCCGAGCGGCTCGGGCCGCCGCAGGGCCCCAGAGGGTCGGTCCCGTCCGACCCTCTGGACTCCCGACGGCCCCTGTCGGCCGGCCCGCTTTGCGGGCTTCCCTGGCGCCGCATTGCATCAGCGGCGGGCGTCCGAACTCGCACGATCTCGCGCTACGCGCGAGCCACGTGCTTCGGACAGCGGACGCCTGAAACCCCGCCGCCGCAAAGCCTCGCTGCGGCGACCTCTCAAGGGGAAAGTCAAAGGCAGCGCGCTCCGCGCGCGTAAGGCGGCGAGGCTTCGCCTCGCCAGCGGGAACTCGGAGTTAAAACAACTCCTCGCGCCGCCCCATCAACGTTGAAGCCGAGCCGCGAGCAGCGGCTGAGAACGGAAGGGCCAGAATGAAATGAGGCCCTGAAGAGAGCAGCCGCTGCAAGTCGGCTCAAGCGATTGGTTATACAGATGGTGTTGCGTGTAGCGGATGGTGTTGGGTGTAGCAGATCACTTTGATCGAGCGCCGGCGAACAGTAGCGGGTAAAACCGCACCAACCAAATTGCTAGGACGATAGTAATTGCAATTGAGTTGTAGTAGTCCTGCGTTGAAGGCCGGATCCTTTGATGCGTAGGGTCTGCGCAGTCCAACAGCAACAAATCCTTCGACGAAATTATCAATTCCTGGGTCGATCCAACTTTAATAAGCTTGTCGCACCCTACACCACAGGACCAACCATGTGCCTTGCGCCTGCTACCTGCGAAGTCAAACTCGTACACGACTAGCCCATGCCTGGAACAGTCGGTTGCCGCCACGCTTGCCAACTTGAACGTACCAAAGGAGTTCAGCTCCTGAAGATTCTGCGCATTCTTCAAATGTGACGCCCTTTCTGCGTATGCTGAAAGGCCCACCAGTAGCACGGCAATTGCAATAAGCGCGGCGGATGGTAGGCCGGCGAAGGCCGGCCGATAGGACGTCGGCGTCGATTGCCATGTTAGGTCGCAGCCCCCGAACCATCGCGATCCGTCAAATCCGCATTTCCAAGTTCCATCAGCCGATCGCGGAGCACGGCAAAAGACTTTGTTGGCTCCCCATCCTCAAACAAGGCCATCGCCAACAACCCAGCCTTCGCGCCAACTCTCTTCACGACGGTTTCGATATCCCTCTTGGCTTGTGCTGAGAAGAGCGAAAGCCTACGCAGCTCGTCGAGAATCATCACGGAGAAGCAAACGGCGTAGAAGAGTGCTTCGGACTGGAGCTCGTTGGATAGAGGGCTCAAGGTCCCCTGCTCGTCCAACACGAGCGTTGCCCCCGCAAAGGACGGGTGTGTGTACTCAGAGAGAAAGCTGTAAACATAGTCGAACAGCTCGAGGTCGTCCGGATGCGGGCTACTCTCTGCCATCTTGTGATAAGAGATGTGGCCGAGGAACTCCTCTCCATCGCTTTTACGAACTATCCGACGAGAATCCACTCTCCCATTGCTGGTCCGCGCGAATTCGTGCGTTCCAAGCTTCAGTCCAATCTGTGCGTCGATCACATGCTTCAGCATCTCTGGACGCGCGATCGCGAAGACGATATGCAGATAGTTTTCCAGGAGATGGCGGGCGAGCGCAAGCGCGTCAGCGCCGATGTTTTCCTTCAGTAGAACCTTGATCGCGCGAAGAGTCTTCATGCTCTTCGTGGCACAGATCAACGCGTAGTCGTCGGCCCTAAAGAGCTCGCTGGATGAAGCAACTCGAACCGCGTCCGGTTGCTGCCCATGCTCCAAAACGTATCCCAAACAGATGATGCATGAGTCGACCTCCTCCTCGAGAAAGGCTAAAAGTACCTCGACGGGGTGCGGTTTCGGAGGTTTCTCTTTGAGTCTGTAGTACTCGTCGATCGCGGCGTCCCAATCTTCGAGGTCTTTTGTCGTGGCGAGCCTCTCGTTTTCGCGAGCAAGTAGAAGCCCCCCCGTTTTCTGGTACGCATAGATTAGATGCGGGCGAACCCCCGCCATCCGCATAGCCTCTACGGTTTGACGTTCGAGTTCTTCCTCGCCAAGCACGTACTTGGACAAGAAAACGGGATCGGCGTCCTTCGTCGGCTCCCTTTCAAACACCCTGAGAAAGCATTCCGACGCATTTTCGAGGACTTCACGTGCTTCAGGGACCAGAGGAATCTGCTTGTAGACATCGCCGTCCTCGTCCACTATCCACTTGAGCGCTCGCTGTTTGCAACAAGAGGCATAGCGTCGGCCGCTCTCGCACGGACACTTTGCATTGCCACGTACTTCCCGCATGATGCGACCCAACGTGTTCTAGGTAGACAGCCGAAGCTGCATAAGCCAGCCGAGTGCGCCATAGAAGTGCATGCACACCTGGGGCGCCAATGTCCGGAAGCAACGGAGCTTTTCCATCATCTACTGCATATTCATGCAGCACTAAATTTCCGGCAAATCCAGCAGATTGTTACAGACGCAGGCGCGACCGAGGATCTGGGGCTGCACGGGAAGAGAATTCGTGTTGCATGGATCGATCCAAAAACTTGCGTCGCACACTACCTCGCGGCCCCGGGCTTGATCGCTACAGTTGCCGCCCTTGCAGTCGGAATCAAAGGGGTCAGAGACATTTCAATTCTCAAAGCCGTCGACGAGATCGACTGCCATGACCCCCGCTTTACCCCATCACTGAGAGGATGGGCAGCGTTGATCGAGAGTCTGCCGGCAACCCGCGCTGTTGCCGCTTGATCTGGCGCATTCACGAGACGCGTTGCACGAAAATGACAACCCTCGTCATCGCTGGCGTGGCGCAGCCTCGCCGCCCTACGCGTGCGGAGCGCGCTGCCTTTGCCTTTCCCCTTGAGAGGTCGCCGCAGCGACGCTTTGCGGCAGCGGGAATTCCGAGGAGCGTGTCCGAAGGACGTGGCTCGCTGGCAAAGCCAGCGAGATCGTCCGAGTTTGCGACGAGGCCGCTGACGCATTGCGGCGCAAGGGCAGCCCACAGGGCCGACCGACAGGGGCAGCGGGGAGTCCAGAGG